>JAYSKH010000223.1:0-40598 GCA_043726505.1 Undibacterium sp.
AGCGGCCGGCCCGGCCCGGTGGTGCTGGCGCTACCGGAAGACATGCTGGCCGGCCTGGCGGAAGTAGCCGATACCCGCTGCTACACGCCGGTGCAGGCCTCGCCTTCCGCGCTGCAGATGGCTGAGCTGCGTACCCGCCTGGCGCGCGCACAACGCCCCATCGTGATCCTCGGCGGCGGCGGCTGGGATGCCGATGCCTGCACGCAGATCAGCGAATTCGCCACCGCCAATCATTTGCCGCTTGCCTGTGCATTCCGCTTCCAGGACTTGGTAGACAATGCGCACGCCAATTACGCGGGCGATGTCGGCATAGGCATCAATCCCAAACTGGCCAAGCGCATCCGGGAGGCGGACCTCGTGATTGCCATCGGGCCGCGGTTGGGGGAAATGACGACCAGCGGTTATAGCATCCTGCAGGCGCCAGTGCCGGCGCAAAGCCTGATCCATATCCACGCCGATGCACTGGAACTGGGCCGCGTATATCAGGCAGACATGCTAATCAACAGCGGCATGCCGCAGATCGCCTCGGCACTGAAAAGCATGCCGCCGGTGGACGCCTCTGCGTGGCAGGATAGCGTAGGTTCCGCCAGGGCCGACCTAGCAGATTACCAGTTGCAGCCACCGGTCTTCAGCAATACGGGCATCGCGCTGAACTTGTGGCAAGTGGTGCAGGACCTGATGCAGGCAGTGCCACGGGATGCAATAGTGACCAACGGCGCCGGTAATTACGCAACCTGGGCGCACCGCTTCTATCGCTACGGCGGCTGGCGCACGCAACTGGCGCCCACATCGGGCGCAATGGGTTACGGCGTGCCGGCCGGCATCGCGGCAAAGATCGTGCAGCCGGAACGCACCGTCATCACGTTTGCCGGCGATGGCGAATACCTGATGAACGGCCAGGAACTGGCGACCGCTGTGCAGTATCGCGCTGGCGTTGTCATTATCGTTTTTAACAACGGCATGTTCGGCACCATACGCATGCACCAGGAACGCGAATTCCCAACCCGCGTATCCGGCACCGAGTTGCACAACCCCGATTTTGCGGCACTGGCGCGCGCCTACGGCGCCTCGGGCGAAGTTGTCACCGCGACGGCAGAATTTGCCCCCGCCTTGCAGCGTGCGCTCGCGCATACGCAACAGACCAGCCTGCCGGCACTGATAGAGCTGCGCTACGACAGCACATTGATCACACCGAATGCAAGCCTGGATGCGATACGCAAGACCGCTCTGGACAATCGCGCCAAAGCAGGCTGACACGGATTTGCGCCGCCGGCACGCGTGTACCGGCGGCATTCATTGTCCGGCGCTGACCTCATCCAGCAGCCACAGCCGGAACTGCATCACTTCCCGGCGCAAGGGAATATCCGCCGGGTACACCAGATAGTAGGCAAACGGCGCCTTGACCGCCGCGTTGAACGGCATCATCAGCCGCCCGTCCTGCAATTGCAAGCTGACCAGCGACTTGCGGGCCAGCGCAATGCCATGTCCGGCGATTGCCGCTTCTATCAGCGTATTGGAATCATCAAAGATGGGACCCTTGCTGCTGTCTACGCTGTCTGCCGACATCGATTTCAGCCACAGCGCCCAGTCATCCTTATGCACATCGTGCAGCAATGTGTATGCAGCCAGTTCATCTGCCGTCTTCAGCCGCTTGCGCGATGGCAGCAGGCGAGGGCTGCATACCGGGTACAGCGCATCATCGATCAGCAATTCGGCATTCAGCCCGGGATAACGTCCCAAGCCGTGGCGTACCGCAATATCCACACCGTCATGGACGAAATCCGCCAGCCTGTGCGTGGTGCTGATGCGCACATCGATACCGGCATGCCTGGCGTGAAAGCGCGGCAGCCTTGGCAACAGGTACTGCATTGCAAATACGGTGGTACAGCTCAGCGTGACAACCGGTTCTGCCGAAGCTGATACCAGCCGCGCTGTCGCCTCTTCTATCTGCCGGAAAGCAGGACGCAAGCCCAGGAAATATGCCATGCCAGCTTCACTGAGGCTGAGCTTGCGCGCGCTACGCGTGAACAGCGTCACGCCCAGCAACTCTTCCAGCTTGCCAATCTGCTGGCTCACCGCAGCGGGCGTCACATGCAGCTCTTCGGCAGCGTGCTTGACGCTCAGGTGACGGCTGACGCACTCAAAACAATGCAGTGCGTGCAGCGGCGGAAATTTGGCAGCCATGATTAAGTTTTTCTATACCTTCTTCAGAAAAAATGATTTGTTACAGCAATGAGGACATGGTCCAATACAACACCATGCATTAGAAGAATTTAACATCGCGCAGTGCTGGCGGCAATTGAATTTAAACCTGCGGGCACCGCGTCAACGCGATGTCCGAATCCAGCCAGACTTTCAGCTTCGGGCAACTTATCATGGCGCGACCCGCACGCTGCTTTGGCGCAGGAGCAAACCGGCATGCCGCAACAATTAAAAACGGAGACTTATCGTGAGAGCATCAGACATCATTCGCCTGCTTGGCCTGTCGGCTATCTGGGGCGCCAGCTTCCTGTTTCTGCGCATCATTGCGCCGGTGATCGGTGCAATGCCAACCGCGTTTTTCAGGGTGTTGTTTGCCACCGCCGGGCTGATCATTTTGCTGCTGGCGATGCGGGTCAAATGGGATATGAAAGGCAAACTGGGTGCGGGCATGCTGCTGGGCGTCATCAATTCCGGCATCCCCTTTGTCATGTACAGCCTGGCGGCCAAGGTGCTGCCAGCCGGTTATTCCGCGATCTTCAATGCCACCACGCCTTTGATGGGGGTCGTCATCGGCGCGCTGTTCTTCAGGGACAGACTCAACGCTGCAAAAATCGCCGGCGTGCTGTTCGGTCTGGCCGGCGTCGCCGTGCTGACCCGCACCGGGCCGGTGCAAATGAGCGGCGACATACTACTAGGCGCAGCCGCCTGCCTGGCTGCCACCACCTGCTACGGGCTGGCCAGCTTCCTGACCAAACGCTGGATATCGGACAAGGGCGGCCTGGATGCAAGGCTGGTGGCCTTTGCCAGCCAGCTCGGCGCCACTGTGGTGCTGCTGCCTTTCTTCGGGTATACCGCCGCCGTCACACCGCCGGCCAGTTGGGGCAATACAGGTGTATGGCTGGCGCTGGCCGGCCTGGGATTTATGTGCACGTCGCTGGCCTACATCCTGTATTTCAGGCTGATTGCCGATCTCGGGCCGGTAAAATCGCTGACGGTGACTTTTTTGATTCCGCCGTTCGGCGTGTTATGGGGTACGCTTTTCCTCGGCGAGCAGCTGTCATGGGCGCACGCTGCAGGCGGTGCGCTGATCGGCGTTGCGGTGTGGATGGTTCTGAAGCCTTCTTCAAGGCCAGTTGAGGTTGCGACCACGGCGACGGTCAAAAGCGTCAAACCCGTCAAAAGCTGAAAGTCAGCGCTTGCGCATTGTCCTACAGAAACTGGGCGGCGGGTCTGATATCGCTGCTGCCCGGCGAAACCTACACTACACGCTAAGACTCACCCAATAGTGGGCTAACAATATAGTGGAAGGGAGCACAGCATGTCCAAGTATCCAGCAACCGTATTCGTGGTAATTCCAGTGATGGCAGCAGGCTTGATGGGTTATGTGCTGTGCTGCAGCGACTTCCTGCATCACGCGAACATTTTCCTGCCTTTGTAATAAATCCGGCAAAGGTCTGGTGCTGCTCAAGCCACGCACCGCTCTGCACATAAGCTGCGCACGCAAGGTAAACGCCTAATGCTATTCCGTTGCGACCAGTATCCCACCTGCCTGCAACAGCACTTCGGCACCCGCCGCTTCGCATTTCGGGCAATAGCGCTCTTTCACCTGGGTTTTGGTTCCCCAATAAGACAGCGGAAGATTGGCGTTCATCGTCAGCTTGTCGCATAACGACACCGACTTAGACAATGCGGTAGATAAGTGATAAAACTTGGTGCCCGCCACCCCTTCGGTAATATAGAGCGCATTTAGCGCGGATTTCAGTTGATTCACGTTGACATCCCAGTATTGGTACTAATTGCCTGTTGCATATGCAGAGCCGTGCGTCTTGACGCATGGCATAAGTATACTACGGACCTTTCCCGGCGACAGCATCCGCTGTAACAACGGTAGTTTTACTCTAATCGGATTTACGGCATTGACAATGCAGAATCCCCTGCACTGCGCGGGTTAGCAGGTTCTAGACGCCACCCGGTTCTATCCATCCTCATTAAGGCGCTTTTAATACGCGCGCCAGTTCGCCTGACTTCCTGCCTTTGGCAAGGGCGTCGTTGATGCTGGCGATAATTCCTGCGTCCTTGCCTGCGGCAATGCAAAAATAGACACTTTCCGTTTGCAACGGCCGCGGTAATACGTGGAAAGACACGTTTGCCGGCAGCGGCGTATCCTTCACTTCACTGGCCATGAAACGGTTGATGCCAAGCTCCACCTCTTCGGCGGAATCCGTCGCCTGCTGGTACACAAGTAATGCATCCATTCTCCTGCTGAGCAACTTTTTGAGGCGGGACGGACGGGAAGAAATATCTTCCTCTATCTGAAATACCCGGTTCCTGCCGCTATCGAATTCTTCTCCATAACTATAGCCGCGCACCGCGCCTATCTTCTTCCCTGCCAGGTCCTGCATGGAGTTAAAAGTGAAACTGGCGTCGCTGCGCGTGACCAGCCACAGGTTATTCGCATACGCGGCATCGGAAAAATGCATCGCCGTCAGGCGCTCTGGATTTTTGCTCAGGCCCAACGCCAGGCCTTCACCATTGCGTGCAGACAGTTCCAGCCTGCTCCACGGATACGTGCGCACGTCAAACCGGACATCCAGCACACGCTCCAGATAGTTCAGCAGCCTGCGGTGGGTTGCGCCGAGCGGGCGCTGGTTGCCTTTGTCGTCCAGTGCCTCGCCAGCCAGCAAGACAACGCTGCTGGAAGCGCAATGAACGGCGCCGGAGCATAAAAACAACAGTAATGCGGTGACGGCGCAGCGGATATGCATACTTTTTCCCGGCTGACAGATGGGGAATCGAAGGCCGATATTACAAGCAAGCATGGGGAAGCGCAAACACATCCGACGTTATCCGCGGGCACATTCTGGCAACGTGCCATTCCCTAGATACAAACAGAAACAACAATAGTTCTCATTTACTTTATAATTATTAGTTAGCTACCTAAATAATTAGCATTCCGTGCTAAAGCCTTCTAATTTACTCATCTTTACAATCACAGAAAGAATCGATAATGATCCGCCGCACTCCCATCGCTGCAGCCTTGCTGGCCATCTTCGCAAGTCCTCTCCCCTTGCTGGCCCAGCAGACCGCACCACAGGTCACTGCACAGGCAAGCGCTGCGCTGCCGGAAGTTGTCATTCAAGGTACAAAAAACGACTTCGCACCGGGTGCAGTTTCGCTGGGCAAGCTGCCTGCTGATATCCATGACATCCCGCAATCGGTGACTGTCGTGAACAAGGCACTGATGCAGTCGCAAGGCGCCAATTCGATGTCGGATGCCTTGCGCAATGTTTCCGGTATCACGCTGGGCGGCGCCGAAGGCGGCCAGATCGGCAACAACGTCAATCTGAACGGTTTTTCGGCGCGTACCGATATCTATCTGGATGGCTTCCGCGATCGCGGCCAATACTTCCGCGACACCTTTGCACTGGATTCCATTGAAGTGCTGATGGGGCCATCGTCGATGCTGTTCGGCCGCGGTTCAACTGGCGGCGTCATCAACCAGGTCACTAAAAAGCCAACACTGAAGCAGTTCACCGAAGTGGGCGGCGCAATCACTACCAACGGCCTGGTCCGCGCCACGGCCGACTACAATACGCCTATCTCCGATACGGCAGCCGTGCGCGTAGAAGTTATGGGCCAGAGCGGCGATGCAACAACCCGAGACCAGACCCGCCTGCGGGATTTCGGCGTTGCGCCTTCCGTCAAATTCGGCATAGGCACGCCGACTGAAATCACGCTGTCGTCTTTGCTGCAGCATAACCATGACATGCCAGACTACGGCATCGGCCCGCTGAACGGCCACCCTGTCACCGTAGATCGCAATACTGCGTACGGCTACAACAGCGACCATACCGATTCCGACATCGCGGCATTCAATGCATCGATCCAGCACAAGCTGACATCCGATATCACGCTGCGCGACATGGCGCAAATCAACTATGTGAAGACTGATGCGATAGAAACTGCGCCACAAACCATAGGCACGGTCGGCCCCGCCGGCTTCACGCCCCTGCCGGTAGCCGGCATCAGCAATCTGCCGCTGTCCAGCCTGTATGAACGCATCCAGAGCCATGACCGTAATATCCGCGACTACTCGATATTCAACCAGGCAGAACTGGCGGCAAAATTGACCGCAGGCGGCTTCAGGCACGAACTGCTGGTTGGCCTGGAACTGGGCCATGACGGCTACGACAACCAGGGTTTCTACCGTAACGGCACCTGCAACGGCGTTGCACTGAACCCAGCTGGCGGCACGTCCGGCTATATCGCCTGCGTTCCGGTACTGAGCCCTAACAATGGCAATTCACCCGCCAACGTGCCGACCAGCGTCGGCAACCGCGCGGGCGGCACTGCCAACACAGTGGCCACCTACTTCAACGACACGATAGAGCTGACGCCGGAATTCAAGCTGGCCGGCGGCCTGCGTTATGACCGCTATATCGCCAGCATCACCAACTCCATCAACGCGCTTAACACCAAGGGCAGCACGGCACTGGCCAACGCCAGCCAGACCGTCAACTTTACCAGCGTGCGGCTGGGCGGCATCTGGCAGCCAAGCAAAGAGCAGTCTTATTATGTTTCGTACGGCACGTCGTTCAATCCCTCGCTGGAACAGCTGACGGGCACTACCGGCCAGCAAAACCTGGATCCGGAAAAAAACAAATCGTATGAACTTGGCGGCAAATGGGATCTGGCAAACGGCAACCTGGCAGTGAATTCGGCCATCTTCCAGATCCAGAAAGACAATGCGCGCAGCCAGATCAGCACTGGTATCTACGAATTGGAAGGCACAGTCCGCGTCAACGGTTTCCGCGCCGGCGCAACAGGACGAGTCAACAAGGAATTGCAGGTCGCCATCAACTACACCTATCTGGACGCCAAGGTAGTCGGCGCATCCGCCATCGACGGCACATTGGGCAAGACCCCGAGCAATACGCCAAAAAATACGCTGACCGCCTGGTCCACGTATGAAGTGGCGCCGCATTGGGAACTCGGCGGCGGGCCGGTCTACATGTCCAGCCGTTTTGGCAATGCGACCAATACCGTGCAGGTTGGCGGCTATACGCGCTGGGATGCCACCGCAGCCTACAGGCAGCCTAAATACGACATTCGCCTGAATGTATTTAACCTGGCCAATAAAATGTATTACGATGCGCTGATCCAGTCTGACGGCGGCCGCTCTGTTCCGGGTACCGGACGTTCGGCAATGCTGTCATTCAACTATCGCATGTAATTGTATTTACTGATCAGGAACGCCCATGCTGGTTTGCATACCGAAGGTATTAGACGCTCAACAACTGGCCGCCGTGCGTGCGCTGCTGGCCCAGGCAGCAGATGCCTGGGTAGACGGCAGGGCAACGGCCGGCTATCAGGGAGCGCCGGTCAAGTTTAACCAGCAGATAGACGAACGTTCCGAAACGGCGCTTCAGTGCCAGCGCATCATCCTGTCTGCACTGGAGCGTCATCCGCTGTTCATCAGCGCGGCGCTGCCCAATATCGTGTACCCGCCAATGTTTAACCGCTATGGCGAAGGCATGCATTTTGGCGCGCACGTGGATGGCAGCGTACGCATCCATCCGCACAATGGCCGCAAGCTGCGCACCGACATTTCTGCCACGCTGTTTCTCACGGACCAGCAGGAGTATGACGGTGGCGAACTGCAGGTCGAAGATACCTACGGCGCGCATTCAGTGAAACTGGATGCGGGCGACATGGTCGTGTACCCCGCTACCAGCCTGCATACGGTAACACCCATTACGCGCGGCACGCGCATGGGTTGTTTTTTCTGGATACAGAGCCTGATCCGCGACGATGGCCAGCGCGCAATGCTGTTTGACCTGGACAATGCAATCCAGACGCTAAACCAGACCCAGGCCGATGAAATTGCGCGTCGCAAACTGATAGGCGTGTATCACAACCTGCTCAGGCAGTGGAGCGAGACCTGACGGTCAGTCAGTCATGGCGTCTGCCGAAGATGTTACAAAAAAAAGCGCTGCCTTTCCGGGCAGCGCTTTTTTTTCACACAACTTCTTTCTCTACTTCCGTCTCGCTCCGGGCTGCGCCAGGTAATCGTAGGCTACCGTGCCATACGGCAGCGTCAGGTCAGCCATCACATGCACCGCCGACAAAACCTCCAGCACTGGCAGGCCAGCGACTGGCGCCAGCGCATGCGGATTCAGCTGTAGTGAACCGGGGCCGCTCCATGCACCCTTGATGACGATGTCCGTCAGGCTGTACTGCACCAGTTCGCAGATGCGAGGCGTGCCATCCACATGCGGCACTATCTTCAGCAGGAAACTAGGTGTTTCCATCGATTTTTTTACTGCGGCCCCGTCCAGTGTCTTGTGCTTGAAACCCATGGTGCCGGTCGCCACGCGGAAGTCGCTGTAATCCAGCGTGCCGATCAACGTATCCTTGTGTACCCTCAGTTCCGGCTCGCCCAGCTTCTTCGGGAAACCCCATAGCTCGCGGCCGGCGGCAATCGGCGGATGATCGTTCAGATACATGCTGTGTACATAGCCGCCTTCAACGCCATCCAGCGTCACCGGTATCACCTGGCCCGATTCGCAATAATGGCCAAAGCCGGTCGAATCCGGCATATTGATGAACTCGTATTTAACGATGGGTTCCGTCATCTTCAGCGGCGCAGGGATCATCTTTTGCAGCAGCGCCGGATCAGTGCGGTAAGTGATGATCAGATATTCACGGTCGACAAAGCGGTAAGGCCCAGGCGGGAAGGCCGGATTGTGCAGCGGCATCGCAAACGCATCGCGCAATACTTCTTCTTCGGTCATGGCTGTCCTTTAGTCTTGGGGAAGTTCGTGGATGATCAGGCCCGCATGCGGCGGCAGAGGCTGCAGCCACGCCTTATGCCTCAATGCGCGCTGGCAATCGTGCACACCCGCCTGCCAGCGGTGCTGTATGGTTTCCTTGCTGAAGTCAATGTCCTTGAAGTACTGGTCTTGCGGCGTCGCCTTCATGATCAAGTTGACGACGTTGACCGTGTGGTCGGTGCCCAGCTTGACCAGCGCCTGCACTTCTTTTTTCTTGCGCTCTGCCGCAGGGATTTTTTCGGACAGCATGCGTATCGCTTTTTGCAGATCGCGGATCACCTGATAGATTTCCAGTTGCTCCTGCGAGCGGCTCGCATACTGGATGCTCTTGTAGCGCGCCAGTGCTTCCGCAATGGATTTGGGCCGCATCTCGCTTGGATCCCACAGGTCTATCATGAAGCACAGCGCATCCTTGTCGATGCCATCACTGAGGAACACCGTCAGCGGCGAATTGGAATAGATGCCGCCATCCCAATAAGCCTTGCCCTCTATTTCTATCGGTGGGAAACCCGGCGGCAGCGCGCCGCTGGCCATGATGTGTTCCGGCAGAATCTTGCCGTTTTTGCTGTCGAAGACCACACTCTGCCCAGTATCGATATCGACGGCGCAGACGCTGATGCGCATCGCACCGCTGTTCAGATAGTCGAAATCGACGTATTTCAGCAAGGTCGCCTTGAGCGGCGACGTGTCGTAAAAACCCATTTCATTGAGAGGAACGACGGTATTGATATCGGGGCTGGCACCGGTGCGCGGTTTGAAAAACCCGTCCACGCCGTTGACCAGCGTTCCCAACGTATTCATCGAGTGGGTCAGGTTACTCAGCGGCGTAAAAGCATTCCACCAGCCGGTGGCGTTCGGCGCCCATGGCGCCAGGCTGTCCCAGAACGCCTGCAGCTGCGAGACACGGGTTTCTGGCGGATTGCCGGCGATCAGCGCCGCATTGATCGCGCCGATAGAGGTGCCAATCACCCATTCAATTGCGATATCTTTCGCATGCAGCTGTTCGTATACACCTGCCTGGTAAGCGCCCAGGGCGCCGCCGCCCTGCAGGATCAGCACTGTACTTTGATCTGCCATCTATGTCCTCTGGAGTGTCGTTACCGGTCATTGGCAGCAAAGCGCTGCCGTTTGCATACAGCATGGCTGCCAGTGTGACACAAGCTTGTGCTGACAAAACATCGGAATGTAACGGTATTGCATTTTGGCGCGGAGGAAAACGATAGCCGGGCGCGGAGTTATTCACAACGTTGATGACAGTCATCGCCACTGTGGAAAAGCTTGACGCGGTAGTCGCCAGCTTAGACGATGTTGCCGGCCAGTCGGCGCCGCGTGACGCTCAGATTCGCAGGGAATTCTTTTTTGCAGATCGGGCAATGATAAAAAGGCGCGCCTTCGGCCTTCACATGTTGTAAGGCCGATTTCAAACCGCAGTCCATGCAATGCTGGCACAGGAATTCAGGCGCAGCTTTGCCTTCTCTGTGAGCGCGGGCGGATGTTCGCGCAAGCTTGCGGTAGGCCAGCACGCCGCTGGAGATTTCGACCAGAGTGTAGTCTTCGCGGTTGGTGCCGGCAATTTCAAGCTGCTGTATCGTTTGCCGGGCATCCGCCAGCTCCCGCTGCAGGGCCGTGAGTTCTTTTTTATGCAGCGCCAGCACCTGCTCGGCAGTCTGCAACTGCTTGTTGGACTGCGCAATGACAAGGATCAACTGATCAGTATCCCGCATCGCCAGGGCGCTGCCGCCCAGCTTTTGCGCATTGTTCAACGCTTCTGTCAGTGCGTTGACGAAATACATGTCCATTGAAATCCTCTAATATTGAGAGTTGCTTTTTTTATATTATAGTAACAAAACCCTGTATTACGCCAGCGAGATTTGAACTGACGCGCCATCGGCGTGCAAAATACGCGGTAAGCGACGCTTTCGGCCTCCCGCTTGCCCTTATTGGTTATTTATTGGTTGGCTATTTAACTGTCTGCAAATACGCTTCAGGCTAAAGTCATCTTCAGTGAGGAAACATATGATGGCTGCCACCCTGCACAACGCGAACATGATCTTGCCGGACATACATCCGGGCAACATATTGCTGGCTGAATTCCTGGTGCCGCTGAATCTGCTGCCCGGAGATATTGCAATGCGCACGACACTCGGCATTACCACGATCAACGGCATCCTGTCCGGCGTCATCGGTATTGATCCTGAAATCGGCAGGCAACTGGACAGCTATTTCGACATGGTGGACGGCTACTGGTTTGGACTTCAGCAAAAATATTACGACGAAATGGCAACAGCGTTATGCCTGGAACAATAGCGCTGCTGCTTTTTCATGCCCGCCGGACCGGCGGGCTGATCTACTCACGTTATTAATGGCATTAACGGGAAGCAGGCGCCACGCGCCAGATGATGTTGCCGACGTCATCTGCTACCAGTAATGCACCTTTCTTGTCTACCGCTACGCCTACCGGCCTTCCCAGCGCCTGCCCCTTGTCGTTCAAGAATCCGGTCAGCACGTCTTCGGCATTGCCGCTGGGGTGGCCGTTGGCGAAGGGAACAAAAATGACCTTATATCCGCTGTGCGGCTTTCGGTTCCACGAACCATGCTGGCCGACAAACGCACCGTTCCAGTAACGTTCGGGGAAAGCCTTGCCGTCATAAAATGTCAACCCCAGCGATGCGGTGTGCGAGCCCAGCGCATAATCCGGCTTGATAGCTTTTGCCACCAGTTCCGGCCTTTGCGGCTTCATCCTTGTATCTACATGCTGGCCATAATAGCTGTAAGGCCAGCCGTAAAACCCGCCATCTTTCACCGACGTCATGTAATCGGGCACCAGGTCGTTACCCAGTTCATCTCTTTCGTTGACCGACACCCATAGCTCGCCACTGCTAGGCTGCAAACCCATGCCGACCGGGTTCCTGATGCCGCTGGCAAAGACTCTCTTGGCGCCGCTGCGGAGATCGATTTCCAGCACGCCCGCCCGGTCGGTTTCATTTTCTATGCCGTTTTCACCGACATTGCTGTTGGAACCGACCGCCACATACAGCTTGCTGCCATCCTTGCTGGCGACGATATTCTTGGTCCAGTGGTGGTTGATGGTGCCTGCCGGCAGGTCGGCAATCTTGGTGCCGGCGCCGCCGATTTGCGTGGCGCCATCCTTGTAGCTAAAACGCATGACGGAATCGGTATTGGCGACATACAGGTCATTGCCGATCAGCGCCATGCCCAGCGGTGAATTCAGATTTTGCAGGAACACCGTTTTAGTTTCCGCAACGCCGTCGCCATCGGCGTCTCGCAGCAGCATGATCCTGTTGGCGCTTTCCACACCAGCGCCGGCTTTTTTCATCACCTGTTTCATGACCATGCCCTTGATTCCTTTGCTGTCATCTGGCTTGGCGGGCGCATTAGTCTCGGCCACCAGCACGTCGCCATTCGGCAGTACATACACCCAGCGCGGATGGCTGAGCTGGCCGGCAAACTGGTTGACGGCAAACCCGGCGGCGGCCTTGGGCTTGCCGCCGTCCGGCCAGCCGACCGCGGGAGCGATATTGACGGTAGGAATCAGCGTGGATGCCGGTTCCGGCAGCACAGGATCATTCCCCATTCCAGCCTTGCTGTCGCCGACTGTCTGCGCCATTGCCGACAGCGGAGCCGCGGCAATCAGCACAGCAGCGCATAGGAGAGACAGCTTGAAAGGAAAGGGGTAAGGGTGTGCTTGAGAACCTTGATCAAGCTCGCATGATGCAAAGGCCGTGGAAGCTAAAGGCAAGAAAGTGGACATGGCATTTCCCATTGAAATAAACCTGTCCAGCGTAAAGCCGTCTGCGTATACCTTCTGTGTGATACGCCACATAGGTTACTGTCTTGCCATGAATGCAGGGCTGCATGGCCGATACGGCACCGCCTGCTACCCAGCCAGGCCTGGCTTACAGTCTGGGCAGCATGAAGCCTGCCAGTACATCCCAGGCCTCATCGCAGCATCCGCGCTTGTGTAAGGCGTCATATTCCCATTGCAGCATGTGCCAGAAACCATTGCCGGTCCCAAGGAAATCATCCAGCCGGGCGCCCAGCGCCAGCGTAACATCGATATTGCCCTGCAGGATGCTGTGCACCGTACCCAGATCCAGCGCTGTACCTTGCGCCAGATTTTCCGGACTCAGCCGGTGCAGGTCCAGGAAACGGCGCAGCAATACAGCACCCGGCCGCATTTCTTCTGCCGATGCTTCCGTCCGCTTGAAATCACGCTTGTAATCGCGCTTGAAATCACGCTTGTAATCATTTCCCTGTTTCATTGACCATCCTCCAATTGAAAAGACTGTAGACGAAAGTACTGCGCAAAAATGTGTTCCAGCGCACAGTTTTCGATATTGCCTCTGCTCTCATCGCGTTGGGCGTGGGATTTTTGCCACATATTTTTTTGATCATTAATGATCGGGCATTAGGTATGTGTCAGCCGCTGTTTCCGGTTTGGAAGACAACTGCATTAACGGAAGGCATAGGCAATCGACAGGCCAGCGCTACCGTTACGACCGGGAGCCGGCTCAAAGAAGCGGCCGTTGCTTTCGTTGACGATGACGGAGCCCGCATATTGGCGGTCAAAAAGATTGTCGATGCGGGCATAGGCATTCATCGTCCAGCGGTCTTTTATCCACAGGTAGCCAGTACTGGCAGATGCGGTGAAAAAAGCAGGCGCGGCATCGCTATTGGCATCATCCACACTGACGCTACTAACATAACGTCCCTCCAGCGACGCGCGCCAGCCCTGCGGCGGCGTCCAAGCCAGCGAACCGAACAGCGATTGCCTGGCCACACCGGGCAGGCGCGCTCCAGCGGCGATGACGGAAGACGCCGGACTAGCGGCGCTACAGGGAGCGGGAGTGCAGATACGGTCGCGATAGATGGCATCCAGCAAGGTGTAGGCAACACGGCCCTGCCAGTCATTAGCCAGGCTGCCGGCCCAGCCAAGCTCCACACCCTGCCGCAACGTGCGTCCGGCGTTGCGGTAAGTGGCGCGGCCGCCGGTGCTGGTATCGGTCACTATCTCATTGTCCGTCGTGGTCTGGAACAGCGCCGCGGTCAGCAGCCCCTGTGCAAGCTTCAGCTTGGCGCCGGCTTCCGTGCTGGTGCTGGGAGAAGCCAGCAGGCCGAAGTTCAGGCCGGGTGCATTGCCGGGCTTGTAGGCCAGCTCATTGAAGGTTGGTGTTTCAAAACCCCGGCCGGCAGACACATACAGATTCAGGTCCGGCGACGCACGGTACAGCAAGGACGCTGCAGGCAACATTTTCTGATAGCGAACGGTTCCACTGTCGTCGCCGTTGGTGGCCGTTACATAATGGTCGCGCGAGAAAAATTGCACGACGCTATGGCGCACACCCGCATCCAGCGCCCAGTTTTGCGCCACATCCCAATGGGCCTGCAGATACTGATCAAAATTACGCACCGTATTGTCTTCATCACGACGCAGTGCACCAAGCTGCCCTAGCTGGCTTGCAGCATTACTGGCGGCGCTGCCCGTATAGTTGTTGTAACCGCGCCTGTGCTCAAACATTTCGTCATAGGCGATCCCTGCGGACAGCGTCAACGGCGCACCGGCCAGGCTGCTCCTGTGCGTCCAGCGCAGGTCGGCGCCGTCATAGTCACGGTCCAGGTCGATGACCCCGCCCGCACTCGTGGGGCTCAGCTGCGCGGAAGGCGGAATGGCCTGGAACTGCTGCGTGCTGCGCTGGCCGGAATAGGCCATTGCATACAATGCATTGTCGGCGTCGATGCGCCTTTCATAGATCAGGCCACCCTGCGTCTGGCTCACGGTCTTGCGCGTGTTGTACTGGTCTGCCAGCGGCGCGCTGCGCGGAGCGGCTTCATACTGCTGCCGCGTCAGACCCAGCGCGTCCTGCGCTGTCAGGTCCACGCTGTTGAGGATGAAAGTCAGTTTGCTGGAGTCATCCGGATGCCAGCCGAATTTGGCGTTTTCCAGGTTTTTCCTGGCGGCGCTATGATCGCGGTTTCCTTCCGTCGTGAAACGGCTTGCGCTCAGCAGGTAATCAATACCGCTCCACTCTGGCGTAGTTATCCCCGAGGCCTGCACGCCATAGCGGTAAGTGCCAAAACTGCCGGCTGCCACGGATGCGGACACCATAGCAGGCGCCCTGCCCTCTTTGCTGGTGATACGGATCACTCCACCGGATGAATTGCCGTACAGCGCGGAAAATGGCCCGCGCAATATCTCGACACTCTCTGCGGATGTAATGTCCACGTTCGATGTCTGGCCCTGGCCGTCCGGCATCGTGGCCGGAATGCCGTCCACATACAGCCGCAATCCGCGTACGCCAAAACTGGAACGCGCGCCGAAGCCACGTATCGACAATTGCAAGTCCTGCGCATAATTCTGCCGGTCGCGGATCTGCAAACCGGCGACGCCGCCCAGTGCTTCCGACAAATTGACCTGTAGCTTGCCATCGCGCATATCTGCACCGTCTATGACATCCAGCGACGCAGCAGTGTCAAATGGCGACAGGGTTTTGCGCGGCGCAGTGATGATGACGGTGGACAGGTCTTGCGGCGGCTCGGCGGCAAATACTGCCGACGCTGCAAAAACACCCAGCGCCACGCCATACCAGCGCGGTTGCGTCAACAGAAAGGACGACGGCAGCCACCCGCCGGAACGACTATTATTTTTCATATCTCGCGAAGCGACGAAGGGAACACCAAGGCAAAATAAAACGCCCTTGCAGCAAGGGCGTTTTAACTGACAGCAAAATCCTAGTTCGAGGATGCCGGCATCGATGACGACGAAGCGGCAGGATCTGTGCTGGTATTGCTGCGGTGTTTGCCGGCTTTGCGTTTTTTACCTGTTGTATCGGTAGCAGCATTCGGGTCGCGGTTATTGACCTGGCCTGCCTGCGCCGGATAGGTATTCTTTTTGGTGCCTGTTGACGGATCTACAGAGCTGCTGGCGGCGGCGCTGGCCGTGTTAGCCAGCGGTGCGTCAGCTGCTCTGACGGTTTGCGCGTGGGAGGCAACTGCAAAAAACAGGGCGCAGCTCAGCGCCGCGGTCGATTGAATTTTGTTCATGGTGATCTCCTGGAAACTTGCACATAGGCGGAATAGATGGCGAGGCTTGCAACCTGACAAGCGTGAACACCCGCTCAGCATAATTGACAATAAAACCAGCATGGATAGGACAGCACCGGTCACATTTGTAGGAAATCGGGAAATGCGCATGCTTGTCCGCAGGAGCCTTAGCGGCTGTGGTGAGCCATTTGCTGTCAGCTTGTTGTCAGCATTCCGTCAAGCTGGCGACAGGATCAAAATATATACTTCAGGCAATATTGGAATAGTAGGCCATAGCATGGCTGCGATTATCCAGCCTGACGATACATAAAATAAAGGAAGAAATCCGCCATGCAGATCATCCGCAAGATTGCCCATAACCGCCCTCGCCTGACGTCGGCCATTCTGCTAGGGATTGCCGTAGCGCTGCTGCTGCCGGCGCATGTCAACCCGATTACCCGCGCATTGATAGGCTGGAACGCGACGATCTGGTCCTACCTGTGCCTGATAGGCTGGCTGATGGTTCACGCCAGCCATGCGCGCATACGCACGATAGCCGCGCGCGAACACCACGGCGCCATCGCCGTGCTGGCGATCATGTGCGCCGCCGCAGTGGCCAGCCTGGTTGCCATCGTCATGGAACTGTCGCAGATCAAGGACCTGACGCTGAGCCACAAGCTGCTGCACTATGTATTGACGGGCTCCACAGTATTGGGCTCATGGGGCCTGGTCGCCTTCCTGTTCACCTTCCACTACGCGCTGATTTTCTATAAATCACACAACCAGCAACAGCACTGCCTGCGTTTTCCGGACGACGAACAAAATCCTGATTTCTGGGATTTCCTGTATTTTTCATTCACGATTGCCGTCGCGGCGCAGACTTCTGATATTTCGGTAACCAGCAAATCAATGAGGAAAACGGTGCTGGCGCAGTGCATACTCAGCTTTCTGTTCAACGTCGCCATCCTCGGGCTGACGATCAATATCGCCGCCAGCCTTGTGGGTAGTTAAGGCTTGTATCTGCGTGTTTACCGCAGCGATTTTGCAAACTCGGCATCGCTGAGCTTTTCGAAGGTATAGCCATCCGCCAGCAGCCTGGTCACCAGCGCGTCCAGCTGCTTCAGCGTATTCGGGTGAATTTCATGCATCAGGATGATGCCGCCGTTATGCGCGCGCACTGACGACAGCACGTGTTCGAAAAAATTGTCCTTGTTCTGCGCCAGCACGCCGCAGCTTAGTGCCTCCTTGGCATCAACGCTACCCTTGTGGTCAAAGGCCCAGTCGCAGGTATCCACATGCCAGCCGACAATCTTGTAACCGCGCGATTTGAGCAACTCATTCGTTTCGCACGAAGAATTGCCGTACGGGTAGCGGAAGTATTGCTCGGCCACTGTCTTTTGCAGCAAAGCGGCAGTTTTATCCACCTCACTCTTTTGCTCTGTCACCGGCACATCGTGAAAATTCGGATGCGTCCATGAATGATTGCCGATCAGCGCTAGATCGGACGCCTGCACCAGCGCCAGCAACTCCGGATGCGCCTGGACCTTCTCTCCTATCATGAAAAAAGTGGCCGGGATATGGTGCTTCTTGAGCACTGCCAGAATATATTCTGTCTGGCCCGGCTCTGGTCCGTCATCAAAACTGAGCACCAATTTTTTCTCCGGCGGCGCATCGGAGATCTCCGATTCATAACGGCATTGATGATGCAGCACCTCGGCGTCGATGTTCATGCGCTCGTCCAGCTTTCTCATCCTGTGCAGCCGGGTGGTCTTGCTTTCTTCGGATGGTGTATGCGCATCCGCCTGCGAGGCTGGCGCCGCTGCAACGGGATCCTGCTGGGCTTGGGCCGCCGGCAAGCAAGCCGATATGCACATCAGGGAAGCCAGAAAGACGCTGTTTTTTTTGGAGGCAGTCATATTGGAACAAAGGATGGGACGGAAAATCCGCAAGAATACCATCTGCCGCCCCTTCGTGACGTAAGCCCGTGACGTAAGCCCGTGACGTAAGCTCATAACGTCGGCTCTTGAGGCGTACTCTTGACTCGTACTCTTGAGGCGTGCACATGGCCCGCGCCGCGTTTATGCGCCGCGCGGCGGCAGTGCCAGCGTTTCCAGGATAATTTCCCGCAGCCTTTGCGCCGCCGTATCCAGTTCCGCTTCTGCCTGGCTGATGTTCAGGCCCAGCTCCGGCAAAGGCGGCAAGCCGGCCGCCTTTGCATCCAGCACCGCCAAGTTTGCCGGCAAGCCTATTTCCGTCCGCACGGTAACGCCAAGGCCAGCCGCCACCGCAGCCCAGATGCCGCTGAGGCTGGTGCTGGAGAACGCTATGCGCCACGGGATGCCTGCGCGGTCCAGCGCAGCAGTAGCGGCAGAACGCATCAGGCAAGGCGCTTCAAACGCCACCAGCGGCAAAGGATTTTCTGCGCTAGGCATGGGAAAGGAAGAACTAGCCGGTGCCGCGATCCAGCGCATGGGCAAGGTACCCACTCTCTGCGAATGCGGAATGGCAATGCCGGAATCCCAGGTCAGCACCAGATCGAGGCTGCCGGCTGCAATCTGCTCCAGCAGCGACGCATTGCGCGCCACTTTCGCTTCTATCCTGACCCGCGGGTGCGCTCTGGCAAAGCGGCCCAGCACATCAGTCAGCACGCGTTCGCCAAAATCTTCCGGCATGCCCAGCCGTATCCAGCCTTCCAGATCGACCCCTCGCATCGCGGTGGCGGCTTCGTCATTCAGTTCCAGCAGGCGCCGCGCATAAGCTAACAGTGTTTCTCCGGCCTGCGTCAGCTCCAGCCCGCGGCCGGCCTTGCGCAGGATGGGCGCTTCGACCATGTCTTCCAGCTTTTTCAACTGTGCGCTGACGGCTGACGTGGAGCGGCCAAGCCTGTCCGCTGCCTTAGCAAAACTACCCAGTTCTACGCCACAGACGAAACTACGCAGCACGTCCAGATCAAAAGTCAGCTTCATTCACAACCATCCCGTTTTTGTGGACTATCAATCAAAAATTATCTGATTTTCTGTATCAAGATATGACGGTATCGTGATGCTGTCAATTGCAGCGATGCAAAAAAGACCGTAGTGGGCGGCAAACTTATTTCAGGAGCGGGCATGAGCAATACTTCAACGATAGGCCAACAAAGCATGGGTGATATTGCGCCCAAGCTGGCCGAACTGACCGACCAGATACTGTTTGGCGACATCTGGCAGCGGGAGAATCTGTCGCCGCGCGACCGTAGCCTGATCACGGTATCTGCGCTGGTGGCGATGAACCGCAGCGAACAGCTGCCTTTCCACCTGAAGCGCGCGCTGGATAACGGCATCAGCAAACCTGAGCTGGCGGAGCTGATAACACACCTGGCGTTTTATTCAGGCTGGCCCACTGCCGCGTCGGCCGTCAGCGCACTGAAGGCACTGGATACCGATCTGGATAACAAGTCAGACAACTCAACACTTTAAAGGAGCTCAACATGCCATATGCAAGAATTTCACTGCTAAAGGGAAAGTCCCCTGAATACCTGCAAGCGCTTTCAGATGGCCTGCACCAGGCGCTGGTTGAGAGTTTTGATGTGCCCGCCACCGACCGCTTCCAGATCATCCACCAGCATGCACCGGGCGAACTGATATTTGACCGCGACTATATGGGCGGCCCGCGCTCGGACGACTTCGTGCTGATTGCCATTACGGCGGGCAGGCTGCGCAGCAGCACAACCAAACAGGCGTTCTACCAGCGGCTGACCAGCCTGCTGGTCGCTGCGCCGGGAATACGCGCCGAAGATGTAATGATTGTCATCACGACCACGACCATGGAAGACTGGTCGTTCAGCCTTGGCCAGGCAGCAGCATGAGCGCCGCTTCAGCAAGGAGACTGACATGATTGCCATGCAATACAGTTTTACACTGCCGGCCGACTATGACATGGATATCATCCGCCAGCGCATCGCCAGCAAAGGCCATTTACTCGATGATTTTCCCGGCCTGGTGTTCAAGGCTTACCTGAGCGCCAGCAAGGATATGGCGCCTGCCGGTTCCCACGAAAACCTGTACGCGCCCTTTTATCTGTGGCAAGACAGTGAGGCGATGAACCGCTTTTTGTGTGGGCCGGGTTTTGCTGCGGTCAGCACGGCATTCGGCTGGCCGGTTGTCAGGACCTGGTCGGTATGGCACAGCAGCCTGCACGCGGATATTGCCGACGCACGCCACGCGACAAGGGAACTGGCGGCGATTCCAGCGTTTTCCGACCTGGCGGTACTGCAGCAGGAAGAGATCCGCATGGCGCAGCAAGACATGGCCCGTTATGGAGCACTGGCAGCCGTGACCGCCTTTGATCCGGCCACATGGACGATGGTGCGGACGAGATTATGGCGCGATGCGAACCAGGCGTCACAGAACGCGCAATTGCAGCACTATGAAATCGGCCACTTGTCGCTGCCAGGCCGCAACAGACCCTGACATGAGGGAAGAGCATGCGGTTCAGCGTACCAGCATTGCGGGCGGGCACAGCCTGAGCACATCGTCGTAGTCCCGCTGCAGCTTCAGCCAGAAGCCGCCGTCCAGGCCAAAGAAGGAGTCCAGCTTGCTGCCGATTTCGGGGCTGATGGCGATCTTGCCCATAACAATGCCGTTGATGGTCCAGATATCCATGCCCGTGCCTTTAGACAAGTCTTCGCGCGTCAGCTTGAACGGCGTCAGGAACTCCATCACCAGGATGTGAGCCGGCTGCAGTTGCGACGGGCTCCAGCCGGCCGCATCCGGATTTTCGTTATGTACATCCAGTTTCATATATCCCCCAGCGTTTTTAGAAAATATATCGCGGAATTAAATCACCTTATGTGTGCTACCGAACCAAAAATGCTGGATCGGCTGCTATTCCGGCAAGACCGGGGTATTGGTTAGCAGCGCAAACGGCAAGCCCGCCAGCGCATCATTAAGCGCCAGAGAGCCGGCTTCCGCTGCTACTCCGTTTTCTTTGAAATGGTTTTGCCATAAAGCCGGCGCGTTGGCGGGAAGGCGTATGGTGTTTTCCTGCCACAATCCTTCCTGCCACATAGGAAGCTGATCCTGTACCTGCAGCGAAGCCGGTAGCCGCACCACTACGACTATGCAGGCAGACTCCCCATGCCGCCGCATGAAAGCCAGAACATGCTCCGCCAGCGGGCCTGTTGCCTGCAGCGGTATGTAGCTGCCTTCCGCAAACAGTGCGGCATGGCGCGCGCGCAGCGCCAGCGTTGCCGCAATCAGCTGCTGTTTGGCGCGGCCGCCGCGCCACAATGGGCCAGCCTGCGGCAACTCTGTGCCATTCTCCAGCGCAAGCCGGCGCAATGCATAATCGATGGCGTGGCGGTTATCCGGATCCACCAGCGTCAGGTCTTCCAGGTCGCTGGCTTGATACAGGTCGGGCACACCAGGCACCGTCATTCGCAGCAGCGTCTGCGCCAGGCTATTGACGGCCGCCGCCGGCGCAATGTGGCGCGCCCACGCGGCAAGATCCTGCAGGAACACCGGGCTGGCCTGTGTATCGAGGATAAGCGACAGGAATACATGGCAGGCCTCTTCATACGCATGGTCCGGCTCTATCCAGTCGGAAACCTGCTTCGCTTCGCGTATCGCTTTTGACTGCCATTGCGCAATGCGCCGCGCAAATTGCGCAACGCCATCCGCATCTTGCGGAGATAGCTCTGCCGGCCACGCACCGGCCAGCATCTGGTACAGCATCATCTGGTCGGCGGAGGACGGCGCCGTCACCTCAGAGCCGCCGTCCAGTGTCGGCATCTGCACGCGCAACACCGCGTGCGAGCTCATCCAGTAATCCAGTTTTTCAGCCCACTGCTGCGGCATTTCACTGAGCACTGCAAGGCGTGCGCGCAGGTCCTCGCCGCGTTTGTGGTCATGCGTGGCAGTCGCCAGCATCGCATGCGGAAAATCCTTGGCCCGCGACAGACAGGCTGCGTGAAAATCCGCTGCGCTTAAAAAAAACTGGCCGGGGCTGGAACCAACTTCGTTACGCGACAACAGCCTGCCATAACGGTAGAACGCAGTGTCTTCCACTGATTTTGCGGCCAGCGGCGGTGTCAGTTGCTGGAAACGCGTGATGGCGCGCTGGCGCAAGGGATCTGCATGCCGGTTGCCGTCCTCATCGACGACACTTCCCGTGCTGCCCAGCCAGGCACCTATGGCGTCCAGCAGGCCGTGATCGGCGCTGCGCAGATGCAGCCGCGCCTGCTGCGCCGCAAATTCAAACACAGCCTGGTCTGCGGCGTCACGCCCGTCTACATCAACATAGGTGCGGTAGACAGGGAAATACAGTAAAAGCTGGTGCAGCACGCGGCGGATTGCCGCCATAGAAAAATCCCTTGTCGCGACGTCGCTGCGCGCCACCGCCAGTAACGCGCGTGCAGCGGCCTCGAATTCTCCGCTCAGGTTGGCGGCCAGCAGTTGGCGGCGCGCGGAGCGGACTTCGTTGTCAAAATCGGCAATGCTGGAAGTCTTCCGTTCCCACAACCCGGTCAGCGCCTGTTCGCCCTGCGGGTCATGCAACAACGCGCTTACCTGATCCATGAAGTCGTAACCTGTGGTGCCATGCACCGCCCAGTCTGCGCGCAACTGCTCCGCTAGCGCCAGGATTTTTTCCACGACGATATACGGCTCCCTGGCCTCGTCCAGCGACTGCAGCCTGTTCTGCAACTTGCGGCAGTAGGCCTTGGGATCAGCCAGGCCATCCACATGATCGACCCGCACACCATCTATCAGACCCTGCTGGTATAGCCGAAACACCAGCGCATGCGATGCGTCGAATACATCATCGCGCTCGACCCGCATGCCGGCCAGGTCGCTGACTTCAAAAAAACGGCGCCAGTTCAGCTGGTCCGCAGCACAACGCCACCACGCCAGCCGGTAATGCTGCTGCTCCAGCAGCGCATGCATAGCCGTAACTTGAGCCGCGCTTTCGCCTTCCTGCAATGAAAAGCGCGCAAGCGCCTGATCAATGGCAGCCCTTCCTTCCACACTCTGGCCGGCATTCTTCAGTTCTGCATAAATCTCCCTTGCCTGCCGGTGCAGCGCCTGCTGGGAAAACTGCGCGCGCATGCGGTCGGCATTCGCCAGCATCAGCTGCTCGCCCAGGTTGATAGCCTGCTGTAGCGCGGGCGAATCCGAGCGCGTCAAGATTTCCAGATAGCACAGAGGTGATATCGGAAAACGATGCTCATGATAGGCAAGGCTGATTTTTCCATGGTCCGCATCAAAATTTAACGCCAGACTGCCGTCGCTTAACACATCACCATACTGCGCACCCAGCACCGGCGCCAGCATCTTGCCGGACAACAGCGGGTCGCTGACGTTCCAGTCGATATCAAACCATTCTGCATACGGGCTGCCCTGCCCCCATTCCAGTACGTCCTGCCACCATGGGTTATCTGCGCCGACACCCATGTGATTAGGTACGATGTCGATGATCAGCCCCATGCCTGCTTCACGCAGACGCGCGGCCAGCCTCATCAACGCAGCCTCGCCGCCCAGTTCGGGGTTGATGCGGCCAGGATCGACGATGTCGTAGCCGTGCATGGAACCGGGTCGCGCAGCAAATATCGGCGACACATAAAAGTGGCTGATGCCCAGCGCCGCATAATAATCAACCGTAGCGGCGGCATCGTCAAAGTTGAATCCGCCATGCAGTTGCAGCCTTACCGTTGCCCTTGGAATAGTCATGATTTTTCTCTACGGTTGGATCGTTGCCCATCCAGCAATTGCAGCCGGGCTGCGACGGCAGGAACGTCCAGCAGACCCAGCACGTCTGCCGCCAGCCGCCGCCGCCAGTTGGGATGCACATCGCCGGAACCGGGAATATTGGGTTGCTCCGCCAGGCCCAGTGCATCCTCTAGCGGCACCACTGCTATTTCCGCCGGCGTAGCGTTCAGGAAACGAATGATTTCGGCGAGCGGCGCGGCATCGGCTTGCGGCAGAGGCGCCTCTCCGCGCGCGCAGCCGGCGGCGCTCATGGCCTGCCATAACTCATGCCTTTCCCGCGCGCGGCCAGCCATCGCTTCATCCTTCGCCTCGCCATGTTCCAGCGTGCCGAGCTGCGCGCGCCACACAATGTCATGCCCGCTCCACCAGCCGGCGACGGTGGGCAAGTCATGCGTGCCGGTCGTGCCGGTAGCGCCGCGCCGCCAGTCCGCAGGTGCAAAGAAACCACCGCCATCGCGCTGGAACCACAACACCTGTATGCCCATCAAATTTTTTTCCAGCAGGCGTTCGCGAAAACCGTCAGGCACAGTACCAAGGTCTTCACCGATGACAACCGCGCGATGGCGCCAGGACTCCAGCGCGATCAGCCGCAATAGGTCTTCCATCGGATAATGCAAGTAGGCGCCCTGCGACGCCGGCGTTCCGTCCGGCACCAGCCACAGGCGGCCAAGGCCGAGCACATGGTCTATGCGTATGCCGCCTGCGTGCGCGAACACGGCGCGCAGCATTTCCAGATACGCGCGGTAGCCTTTGTCCCTCATGGCATGCGGCGAAAAGGCGCCCAAACCCCAGCTTTGTCCGTCCGGATTAAACAGATCCGGCGGTGCGCCGACAGATAGCCCTGACAAAATTTCTTCTTGCCGGCTCCATGCCTGGCTACCACCGTTGTCAGCACCCACCGCCAGGTCGGCCACAAGGCCTACGCACATGCCGGCTGCGGCCTGCTGCGCAGTCTGCAGGCCGGTTGACGCCAGCCATTGCAGAAACAGATGAAAACAGACTTCTTCGTGATGCTCGCGCGCAAACTGCAGCACTGCATCGCTATCCGGCTGATGGTAGGCTGCGGGCCACGCTTGCCATCCGCCCTGCACGCCGGTGGACTTCATCCACGCATGCAGTGCTTCAAACCGTGCATGCGATTCCAGTGCTTCGCCGCCTTGACGGCAAAATTCTTCAAACTCAACCCGCTTGTCTTTCAGCTCCGCCGCATTGCTCGTAAAGCGGCTATACAGCAAGCGCAACACCTGTAGCTTAAGCTCGGATGCCTGCGGCCAGTCGATCAGCGGCATTTCTTCCAGTTCGTGCCAACGCTGCTGTTGCTGCTGGCCCAGTTCTGCCACCGCCTGTTTCAATATCTCCTCGCCGAACAGCGCCGCCGCATCGATATGCAGGATATTTAGGAACAGGCGGCTGGAAGGACTGTAGGGACTGTAGCTGTGCGGTTCTGCGCTGAACATCGCATGCACCGGGCTGATCGCCAGCATCGCCGCACCATGCCGCGCAGCTGATTCGGCCAGTATCCGCAAGCTGGAAAAATTGCCTATGCCGCCGTCGCCGGCATGCCGCAGGCTGTATAACTGTGCCGACAAGCCCCACAGCCTCAGCGGTTGCTGCGCGCTGCGGGCATGTTGTGCGCATAACGCATCTTCTATACCGAAGCAGCGCGGCGGCGCTATCGCTAGAGTGATCGCATGTCCATCCGTTTCCAGCTTGTGGTAACCCGCTGTGGAAATGGGCGGCAATACAGGGTCATTTTCTCCGTCGGCAAAACGGCCTTCCATCAGTCCGCCCTGCTCCAGCGCGATGCGGTATTGCCTGCCTTGCAGGCAGCTATGCGCGGGCAGTGCCAGCGCCACATCAACGTCTCCTGTCAGCAGCGGCGGCAAGGCCGTGGAACTATCCTGCAACAGCAGTTTTCGATGGCTGGCGTCGCACTCTGCCTGCGTATTGCACGGCAGCTGCAAGGCTGTCAGGATCGCCTGCAGGCTGCCGGCGGATACCGACTGGTGCTGGCCGTGCGCATCTATCCAGTGCGTTGCCAGGCCGGCGGCTTCAGCCAGCGCTATCAATGCATCGAGCGGCACCAATGATGTCAGGGAGGCTTTATCGGCGTCCTTATCCGGCATACAGTTCTCCTCCCGCAGCACCGGGCGCGCCGGCCAACACAGCAACAAAACCATAAGCGGGCAATTCCCTGCTCAGCGGCGCCATTGCGCTGCCGTCATACTCAAACAGCACGCGAGCGGAAGCATCCACATCTAGCGCACTCGCTGAAATTGCCACGCTGTGCGGTCCCAGGTTCAATGCAATGGACAACACGGCGCCATCACCCAGACGCCATGACGCCGCCACCGCCGCGCTGCCCAGTACCTGCGCACCCAGTGCAATGGCCCCCGCCAGGCGCGGCACGACGTGGGCACGGCGGATATCTAACAGTGCCCTGGTCCAGTTACGCCAGGCCTGGGCGGCTTCACCATCTTGTTGCGGGATGGAACGGTCAAAGCTGGTCGCATCGTTGGTATCCGGTATGGCATCCAGCCGTTGCGGATCGGAAAACGCAGCAAAATGGGCGAACTCGCTGCGGCGGCCATTGCGCACCGCATCCACCAGCTCAGCATTGCCGTGGTCAGTAAAATAGACAAATGGGGACTGCGCGCCGTTCTCTTCTCCCATGAACAGCATCGGTATCTGCGGTGACAACAGCAATAACGCGCTGGCCGCATGCAAGGCACGGGGATCAGACATCGTGATCAGCCGCTCACCGAAGGCGCGGTTGCCGATCTGGTCATGGTTTTGCAAAAACAGTACGAAAGCGGTGGGCGGCAGGCCGGCGCTGGATTCGCCGCGCGGCTTTCCAGTAACCACGGAAGGCTGGCCCTGGTAGATGAAGCCCTGCGACAAGCAGCGCGCCAACTTTTCAGCGGCACGCTCTGAATAATCACGGTAATAGCCCTGCTGCTCGCCGGTCAGCATCACATGCAGCACGTGGTGGCCATCGTCATTCCACTGCGCGTCAAAACCTTGCTGCAGCAGGTGAGCAGCGTTGTCTTCATGCTCCAGCACCAGATGTACGTGGCGACCAGGCGCCATTGCCTGCCTGATCTGCCGTGCCAGTTCGGGCAGCCATTGCTGTTCCGATATTGCGTGCATCGCATCGAAGCGCAAGCCGTCAAAACGAAACTCATTGAGCCAGTAAAGTGCATTGTCGGTAAAAAACCGGCCAACCTCGGGAACACGGAAATCAATCGCCGCGCCCCAGGGAGTGTGTAGATCCTGGCGAAAAAACGGCGATGCGTATGCGCCCAGGTAGTTGCCATCCGGACCGAAATGGTTGTACACCACATCCAGAAACACCATGATGCCCAGCCCGTGTGCGGTATCTATCATCTGCTTCAGCTGGTCCGGCGTGCCATACGCGGTATCCGGCGCATACGGCAGCACGCCGTCATAGCCCCAGTTGCGCTTGCCGGGAAAATCCGCGACCGGCATCAGCTCCACAGCGGTAATGCCCAGCGAAGCCAGTTCAGGCAGGCGCTGCATGATCCCAGCGTAACCACCCATGGCGCCAGCATGCAGTTCGTACAGCACGGTTTCTTCCCAGGGCCGCCCGCGCCAGTCCGCACAGCGCCATTGATAAGCATGCGGGTCCGTCACTACGCTGCGGCCATGTACATCGTCCTCCTGCAGGCGCGATGCCGGATCCGGTACCAGCAGCGGCGTGCCATCGGCCTTATCGAGCCCGGCAAAGCCGTATGCATACCTTGCGCCAGCGCCGCAGTCTGCTTCCAGCTGGAACCAGCCCGCAGCCTGCGGCTGCATTGCTTGCGGCTCGCCGCCGTCAATCACAACGAAGGCGTTTTGTTTGTCCGGCGCCCAGATCCGAAATACCGTACGCCCGGGCGCGACCAGTTGCGCGCCAAAGCCTGATCCTGAATGCGCTGCCGCGGAAGGTTCAAAGGATGACATCATCGGCCACCAGTAACAATGCGCTGTGGGCAGCGACATTGATCTTGTTGTCCTGGGGACGCCTGTGCTGTGCCGCTGCCGCATCTTCAGTCACGTTTGAGGACGAATCCTCAGCGGCATCGATCAGCACCCGCCATGCGATTTCCGGTTGCGGCAGCATGAACTCGCGTTCTTCGGAATGCGCATTCAGCAACAGCAGCGATGCAGTCAGCTGGCCGGGCTTGCCGCCGGCGCCCTCCAGCAAGCGCGCCCTGCGCAACGCCAGCAGACGGCCTTCTGCAAACTCCCATTTATCCTGCGTCATTTCGGTACCGCTCTCGTCATACCAGCCGACATCATGCAGTCCCGGCCCTACCTCGGTCTGTCCGGTAAAAAAATACGGATGACTGAGCGTAGGCCGCGTCTTGCGCGCCTCTATGCAGCGCCGCGTGAAATCCAGCAACGCGCTGCCCGGCTGCTCTTCAGCCAGGTCCCAGTCAAACCATGAGGTTTCGTTGTCCAGGCAATACGGATTATTGTTGCCGCCCTGCGTACGGCCGAACTCATCACCGCCCAGCAGCATCGGCGTGCCATTGGAAAAGAACAGCGTCATCAGGTAAGCGCGCTTGACCTTCTCGCGGGTAGCGATAATGCCGGCGTCTTCGCTCGGCCCTTCCGCACCCCAGTTGAAACTTTCATTGTCATTGGCGCCATCGTTATTGTCGTCGCCGTTTTCTTCGTTATGCTTATCGTTATAGCTGACCAGGTCGTGCAAGGTAAATCCATCGTGTGCAGTGACAAAATTGACGGAAGACCAGGGCCGCCTGCGATGGTGGTTGAACAGGTCGGGCGAACCGAGCAAACGTCCTGCAATGGCGCCGCGCAAGCCGGGCTCTCCCTTCCAGAAACGCCGCACATCATCGCGGAAACGGCCGTTCCATTCGGCAAAACCGGCCGGATGATTGCCGATCTGGTAGCCGCCCGGCCCTATGTCCCAAGGCTCGGAAATCAGTTTTACCTGCGACAGCACCGGGTCCTGCATCAAAGCATCAAAAAATCCACAGCCGGGATCAAAACCCGTAGCTTCCCTGCCCAGCGTCACGCCCAGATCAAAACGGAAACCGTCGACATGGAATTCCTGCACCCAGTAGCGCAGCGAATCCATCACCATCTGCAACACGCGCGGGTGAGACATATTGACGGTATTACCGCAACCGGTGTCGTTGACCAGATAGCGCGGATTATCTGCCTGCAGACGGTAATAACTGGCATTGTCCAGCCCGCGGAAAGACAGCGTGGGACCCAGTTCGCTTTCTTCGGCGGTGTGGTTGTACACGACATCTAAAATCACTTCTATGCCAGCCGCATGCAGGCAGCGTATCGCGCGCCGCATCTCGTTCAGCGAACCGTCCGCCAGGTAGCGCTGTTCCGGCGCAAAGAAAGATAGCGTGTTATAACCCCAGTAGTTGCTGAGATTTTTTTCCACCAGCCGCCTGTCCTGCACCAGCCCATGCACCGGCATCAGTTCCAGTGCCGTTACTCCCAGCTTCACAAGATGGTCAATCACGTAAGGATCGCACAGTGCGGAAAATGTACCACGCTGGTCCGGGCGTATCGCATCGGCGCGCATCGTCAGGCCGCGTACATGCGCTTCATAGATGACAGTCTTTTCCCATGGCGTGCGCGGCGCGCGGTCGCTACCCCAGTTGAAATGCTCATCGCTGACGACCGATTTCGGCATTGCCGGCGCACTATCGCGCTTGTCGAAGGACAGGTCGGCGCGGGCGGAATGGATACGGTAGCCGTATAACGCATCGGTCCAGCGCAGGCGGCCATGGATTTTCCTGCTATAAGGGTCCAGCAGCAGCTTGTGCGGATTAAAACGATGACCCTGCTCCGGCAGATAAGGCCCATGCGCGCGGTAGCCGTACAGCTGGCCGCTGTGCACATTGGGGATGTAGCCATGCCAGATTTCATTGGTGCATTCAGGCAGCGTGTAACGCATGATTTCGCGCCTGCCCTGCGGATCGAACAGGCAGACTTCTATCTTGTCTGCATTGGCTGAAAACACAGCAAAATTGGTCCCTGCGCCGTCGGTATGTGCGCCCAGCGGGTAAGGTAAACCAGCTCTGATGGCTGGATGGTTCTTTTGCTGCATGGTTTAATCCTTCCTGAAGATCACGGTAGAGAGCGGCGGCAGCGTCAATAACAGCGAAAGCGACTGGCCATGGCTGGAGACCGATTCAAGCGATACGGAGCCGTTGTTGCCGGCATTGCCGCCGCCGTAAGCAGCGGCATCTGAATTAAAAATTTCCGACCATGTGCCGCTTGCATCTTCCATAGGCAAGTTCAACCCGATGCGGTAGCCGTAGCGCGGCACGGGTGTCATATTGCTGACGACCAGCAAGGGCGCTCCTTGCGCGCTGCTGCGCAGAAAGGCGAATACGCTGTTGGCCCGGTCATCGCCGACCAGCCAGCGAAAACCCGAAGGGTCTGCATCGCCGGCGTGCAATGACGCTTCTTTGACGTACAGGCGATTCAGGTCGCGCACGGTGCGCTGCACACCGCGATGGGCGGCGTCATCGAGTAAATGCCATTCCGGCGAAGAGTCATGGTTCCATTCACCCAACTGGCCGAACTCGCATCCCATGAACAGCAGTTTCTTGCCCGGATGCGCAAACATGAAGCCCAGATAAGCGCGCAGGTTGGCCAGCTTTTGCTGGCGGTCGCCCGGCATCTTGTTCAGCAGCGAGCCCTTGCCATGCACTACTTCATCATGCGAAATCGGCAGCATGAAATGTTCCGAATACGCATACACCATGCTGAATGTCATTTCATTGTGGTGATGCCGGCGGTGAATGGGCTCGTGCTGCATATAATGCAGCGAATCGTGCATCCAGCCCATATTCCATTTATAGCTGAAGCCAAGGCCGTCCTGTTCTACCGGCGCGGTAACGCCGGGCCAGGAAGTGGATTCTTCGGCGATCATCATTGCGCCCGGACAGCGTTCGGCCACGGTGGCATTTAACTCACGCAGGAAGGCAACTGCTTCCAGGTTCTCCCGTCCGCCGTGGATATTCGGAACCCATTCGCCGGCCTTACGGCTATAGTCGCGATATAGCATCGACGCCACCGCATCAACACGCAAACCGTCGATATGGAAACGTTCCAGCCACTCCAACGCGCCGGCGATGAGAAAACCCCGGACTTCATTGCGGCCGAAGTTGTAGATCATCGTATTCCAGTCCTGATGGAAGCCTTCGCGAGCGTCCGCGTGTTCATACAATGCGGTGCCGTCAAAGCGGGCCAGCCCATGCTCGTCGGAGGGAAAATGCGCAGGCACCCAGTCCAGGATGACGCCCAGGCCGGCGTTATGGCAGCGGTTGATAAAACCAGCAAAATCCTCGGGGCTACCGAAGCGCGCGGTAGGCGCAAACTGCGACAGCGGCTGGTAACCCCAGGAACCGCCAAAAGGATGTTCCATGACCGGCATCAGCTCCACGTGGGTAAAGCCCATGCCAGTCACATAAGGAATCAGCCGGTCGCCCAGTTCCTGCCAGTTCAGGCTGCGCGCGTCTTCTTCCAGTATGCGCAGCCACGATCCCACATGCAGCTCATAAATAGACAGCGGCGCCTCGGGCGCGTGCCGATGGCCGCGCGATGACATCCATTCATCGTCGGTCCAGCGCAGTGGGAGCGAGGAAGCCACAACAGACACATCTGATGCGTCTTTCAAGGTCGCCCTGGCAACCGGGTCAGCTTTGGCGGGCAGCAACGCGCCATCTGCGCCTATCAATTCATACTGATAATTCGCGCCTGCGCCCAGGCGCGGCACAAACAGTTCCCACACACCGGCATCATGGCGCTTGCGCATAGCATGCCGCCTGCCGTCCCACTGGTTGAAGTCGCCGATGACAGATACGCGCTGCGCATTCGGCGCCCATACGGCAAAGCGCACACCGGCGATGCCGTTGACGACCATCGCGCGCGCGCCGAGGCAATTGGCCAGCTCGCGGTGCCGGCCCTCACGCATCAGATGCAGATCCATGTCGCCGAGCAGCGGGCCGAAAGCGTATGGATCTTCGGTTTGCTGCAGCGTGATGTTGCCTTGCGTATCACGCCATTCCACCTGTAGCAGATAGCCGTTAGAATCACCGTGCAAACCCGGTACCGGGCCGCTGAACAAGCCGGCTTCCAGGCCGTCTTGCCGGACTGGCGGCAACTCTGCCAGCAGCTCACCGGCCCGCGACAGCACACACACGCTGGCCGCGCCAGGATGGAAGCTGCAGATATCCACCGTATCGCCGTTGCGGTGCGGCCCGAGCAGCGCGAATGGATCGCCCAGCCGCCCTCGCAGCAACGCCAAAGCCAATGCCGCGTCCGGCGAATTGCCGGATGCTCCGGCTTCGACGGATGGGTCGTCGGCTGTCGAAGGTTTTTGTTTTTCTTTAATCATATTCATGGATTTAACAGCCGTTCGCAAAGTGTTGCCAGGCCACGCACCGGCACTTCCATCCAGTCCGGCCGGTGGGCGGCTTCGTAGCACAGCTCATATGCCGCTTTTTCGAGACAGAACAGCGTCAGCAGCGCGGTATCCGCCGCATGCGCAGCCTCGGGGGCATTTTCTCTATAGGCGAGCAGGAAAGCATCGCGCGATTCAGTCACATAGTTCTGCAGGATCTCAGCCTTGCGCTGCTTGACCGCATCGCTCAAGTCGCCAGGGCCGATGCTGCCGGGGCCGCGTTCGTCGGCAAACGCCGCCGCATAATCGATGGAGCGCAGCAATCCGGCCACGTCGCGCCACGGGCTGTTCTTTTGCCGGCGCTGCGCCAGAGACAACGCAGGTGCGCCTTCAAAATCCACCAGGTACACATCGCCCGACGACACCAGCACCTGCCCCAGATGGAAATCGCCGTGCACGCGGGTACGCAGCGCGCCGTCCAGTCCCGCACCCAACGCGGTAACAGCAGCCTCCACGGCGGGCCGCTGCTCCAGTAAGCGTGTAACGAGGGCTTGCAAATCCTCATCCCACTGCCGCGTACCCTGCAATATTGCGTATGCCAGCCGCAGTTGTTCCAGTGCCTCGTCTATCCAGGCCTTGGCATCTTCGGCACCGGCTCTTTGCGGAGAAAAGGCGTCGTCATCCGATGGCTGCGCCAGTACGCTGTGCAACTGCCCCAACCGCTCGCCGAGCACCGTGGCAAAGCGCCTGAGCTCCAGCAAAGGGTCGACCGCATTCTTGACCGGAGCGGGAGCGCTGCCGGCACCCGTGGCCGTCACATCAATACTATGGATTGCCAGCGCCAGCGTATCCAGTGTCCAGTGCCACGCGTCGCCCTGGTTATGCACAAAGGCTTGCAGCAGTACCAGCGTGCAGGCTTCTTCTGCCCCGTTGTCGGACATTGCATAGCGTGTCATGTCGCCCAGGATGGGCGGCGTATTCGCATAACCGTGATCCGTCAGGAAGCGCACCATTTCTACTTCAGGATGCAGGCCGGGAGTCAGACGCCGCAGTACCTTCAATACGATGCTTTCGCCAATCACCAGCGAGCTGTTTGACTGTTCACCGGATAAGCGGCGGATATCGGCCTCTTCCGGCAAGACCGTGTCGGCGGCGTGCCCTGTGCCGAAATAACGGCTACGTATTTCGCCGCACGGCGAGGAGATAGTCGCGCTGCTACGTATCAGTTCCAGTATGCGCACGGCGAACGCGTCCAGCGCAAACGCATCCGTCAGCAGCCCGACGCGACGGTCGCGCCTGACCCTTGCCAGCGCCAGCTGGTGCGCAGCGCCCGAAGAGGTTGCGGCCTCCGCCTCGAAGCCCAGAGGCAACAGATAACGGACCAGATTGCCCCCGTTTGACACTTCTATTTCCGCCATCAGCATAGGAGGCGCCACGGTAGCGGGTGCAAGCTTTGAAGGCGTCGAGGTTTCCGGCAACACTGTCGTGCAGGCAATGCGCGCGGCATCCAGGTTGCCCTGCTTACCGGAGTACCAGCGGCGTTTGGACAGGTACAGCGGCAGTATTTCTTTTTCCAGCGTGGTGCGGGCGGTGCCGCTGATCAGGTCGTCCAGGCCGTTGCGTAGCACCAGTGTCAGGTAATCCGGCATAGGCTCGGCAGCGGGGGTGTACCACGCCGGCAGCTCGGTGTTTTCTGCCAGCACAAACCAGTAAAATCCAAACGGCGGCAGGGTCAGGACATACGGCAGGCGGCCCACCGGAGGAAAAGCCGCACCGCCCAGCATTTCGATAGGTACCCGGCCTTCCAGTTGCGACAGGTCCAGCTGCACTGCTTCCGAAGAACCGGAGACGTTGGCGACGCACAGTATGGTTTCGGTGCTCACCTTATTACTGTTGGCGTTACTGCCGCTGCCACCGGCAGCAGCATCGCCGCCCATCTTGTACTCGCGCAAATAAGCAAGTACTTTACGATTATCCGGATACAGCAGCTTGAAACTGCCGCGGCCAAATGCGCGGTGCTTGCCGCGCACTTCCAGCAGCCGGCGCATCCAGTTCAGCAGTGAATGCGGGTCGCCGCTCTGCGCCTCCACATTTACCGCCTGGTAGCCGTACAGAGGGTCCATGATGGCCGGTAGCACCATCGCAGCCGGGTCCACGCGGGAAAATCCGCCATTGCGGTCGGGCGACCATTGCATAGGCGTACGTACGCCGTCGCGGTCACCCAGGTGAATGTTGTCGCCCATGCCGATTTCATCGCCGTAATAAATCACCGGCGTGCCGGGCATGGATACCAGCAGGCTGTTCAGCAGCTCTATGCGGCGGCGGTCGCGCTCCAGTAGCGGCGCCAGCCTGCGCCGTATGCCCATATTGATGCGCGCGCGGCGGTCTGCGGCGTAATAGTTCCACAGGTAATCGCGTTCCTTGTCGGTCACCATTTCCAGCGTCAATTCGTCGTGGTTGCGCAGGAAAATCGCCCACTGGCAGTCTGCCGGTATTTCCGGCGTCTGGCGCAGGATGTCGGTAATCGGGAAGCGATCCTGCTGCGCCAGGGCCATGTAGATGCGCGGCATCAGCGGGAAGTGGAAGGCCATCTGGCATTCATCGCTGTTGCCAAAATACTGCTGCACGTCTTCCGGCCACATATTGGCTTCAGCCAGCAACATACGCCCTTCGAAATTCTGGTCCATGTGCGCACGTATCTTTTTCAGTATGACGTGCGTTTCCGGTAAATTCTCGTTGCTGGTGCCTTCGCGTTCTATCAGGTACGGCACCGCATCCAGCCGCAAGCCGTCGATGCCGATATTGAGCCAGAACGACATCACTTCCAGCACTGCTTTCAGCACGGCAGGGTTGTCGAAATTCAGATCGGGCTGGTGAGAATAGAAGCGGTGCCAGAAATAGGCATTCGCCACCGGGTCCCATGTCCAGTTGGATTTTTCGGTATCGAGGAAAATGATGCGGGTACCAGCGTACCCCTGGTCATTGTCGGACCACACGTAAAAATTACGCGCAGCGGAACCCGGCTTGGCCGCGCGGGCACGCTGGAACCACGGATGCTGGTCCGATGTATGGTTGATGACCAGCTCGGTAATCACGCGCAGGCCGCGCTTATGCGCTTCCGCAACGAAACGTTTAGCATCAGCCATGCTACCGTAGTCTTCGTGCACGTCCTTGTATTCGGCAATGTCGTAGCCGTCATCGCGGCGTGGAGACGGGTAGAAAGGCAACAGCCAGATGGTATTGACGCCCAGCCGCGCGATGTAATCAAGCTTGGCGATCAGGCCCGCAAAGTCACCTATGCCGTCATTGTTTTCGTCAAAAAAAGACTTTACGTGCAACTGGTAGATGACCGCATCCTTGTACCAGAAGGCATCGTCGCTGCTGCCGATGAAGACGCTGCCCTTTTTGGGAGCGAGCGCGCGGTCCCGCTTGCCTTTATCGTTGGCAGGCTTGCCTGGCTTGCCTGCCTGCTTGCCGGCAGCTCCATCTTCGTCTGTATTGCCTTGGCCATCCGGGATATTGTCCAGCATGATTTTCCTTTTTGCTTAATTAAGCATTTACTCCAAGCATTTACTGCGCAATTACATGATCACTGCCACGCGGGTGCACGCGCCAGATGGCAAGCGGCATGTCTGGCCGGTCCAGCTGTATGCGCTGATGCTTGCCCGTCCACGTAAAGCGCTGCTCGTTGACAAGGTCCGTTACGTCCAGCTGCCCGTCGTCGCCTAGGCCGAAGCGCCATAACGGCAACTCAATGTCAGCGCCATGCGCATGATGCGGGTCCAGGTTGATCGCTATCAGCAGCACATTGCCGCTGAACTTGTCGTTCTGCACATCGGCTTTTGAAAAAAACAGGATGTTGTCATCCGACGCCGGCAGGAATTCCGCATTCAGGTGCGTATGCAGCGCCGGGTTGTCGCGCCGTATGCGGTTCAGCATGGCAATCTCGGCGATGATATTGCCGGGCCGGTTCCAGTCCCATGCGCGGATTTCGTATTTTTCCGAATCCAGGTATTCTTCCTTGCCCGGCACTGCCTGCGCCTCGCACAGTTCAAAACCGCTATATACGCCCCACAGGCCGGACAATGTTGCCGCCAGCGCCGCCCGTAGCAGAAAGCCCGGACGCCCCGCATGCTGCAGGAAATAGGGATTGATATCCGGCGTGTTGACAAAGAAGTGTGGCCGGAAGAAATCACGCGGTGCGGTCTTTGACAGTTCGCTCAGGTAATCAATGAACTCCCCTTTTGTATGACGCCACGTAAAGTACGTGTAAGACTGGGAAAAACCGAGCTTCGCCAGCCGGTACATCGGTTTGGGCCGCGTGAAGGCCTCCGCCAGGAAGATCACGTCCGGGTAGCGGCGGCGTACATCGCCTATCATCCATTCCCAGAACGGCAGCGGCTTGGTATGCGGATTATCGACACGGAATACCTTGATGCCCTGCGCCACCCAGAACAGCACCGCATCCCGCAGCGCGCACCACAAAGAAGGCAGCGCACCTTCGGCATAAAAATCGACGTTGACGATGTCCTGGTATTTCTTGGGCGGATTTTCCGCATAGCGGATGGAGCCGTCGGGCCGCCAGTCGAACCACTCGGGGTGTTGCTTCAGCCACGGATGATCCGGTGCACACTGAATGGCAAAATCAAGCGCCAGTTCAAGTCCATGTTCCGCTGCGGCAGCTCTCAGCTTTTGAAAATCGGCCAGCGTGCCCAGCTGCGGATGGATGTCGGTATGTCCTCCATCGGCAGAACCTATCGCGTAGGGACTGCCGGGATCTCCGGCATCCGGCGTCAGGCTATTATTCTTTCCTTTGCGGTTGATGCTGCCGATAGGATGAATGGGTGGAAAATACAAGGTATCAAAACCCATCGCCGCAATGGAGGGAAGCCGGCTGATCACATCGTCAAAATTGCCGTGCCGGTGTACATCTCCGCTTTGCGAACGCGGGAACAATTCATACCAGCTGGAAAATTGCGCCGCTTTACGCTCGGCATCGATGGCGCCAATATGGCTGCGACAGGCAAACTCCCGGATGCCGGTGGCTTTCATCAGTTGCGCGGTGTCTTCAGCCAGCAGCACGGCAATACGCTCTTCATTTTTTGGCAAGGATTTTCTGCCGGGCTTTGCCTGCAACTGACGGGCGATTTCCTGCAGCGCCGCCGCATGGGCAGCATCTCCACTAAAATGCTGTAGTGTTTTCTCCACCAGCAAACGGCCCTCCTCCAGTTCCAGCGAGACATCCAGCCCAGCCTTTACCTTTTTGTCCAGTTCATCGCGATAAGTAGCGAAAGCATCACGCCATGCTTCCACGGCAAACAGATGGCGGCCTACCCTGTCCAGCGGCAGTTGCGCTTGCCAGCGGTCATTTTCTACCATGGCCATTGCTATTTCCGACCAGTCTGCCCGGTCCGCCGTACGCCATAAGACAGCAGCGGCAAGTTTTTCGTGTCCATCGCTGAAAATATCAGCACTAATCTCAATCACGCTTCCCACCAGTGTCTTGACCGGGAAACGTCCGTCGTCAACCAGCGGCGACAACGCCTCGATGGCGACCCTCGGCTGGCGTGTGGCAGCGTCGGTTTCCCGCTTGCCGGATTTGGTAGAGGATACAATCGCAGACAGCTGCTGCAGCTGATAAATGCGCAGTTCCGCAGGCTGAAGCACAATCGGACCCGGTGCGGTCTGGCTTTGCTGTTCAGGCCATATCTGCTCTTTTATGAACATGCCGGACGCATACCGTCTGATGGTCTGCGGCTGCAGCGCATGCGCGCTGTGCAGGTCCCGGTTGATGACAAGCAGCCGGGCACCCGCTTCGCCCGCATGCGGCACTACCGCGAGCAAAGCAACTGCCTCTGTGGGCGCTGACAGCAGCCGCAGCTTTGCAACGGATACAGGCTGCGACATTAGTTGCCGGTTGCTTTGCGTCAGTTCTTCCGACAAGTCAAACAGCGGATTCTCAAATGCCCTGATAAAGGCCTGCGCGGAAAACGCTGGCGTAATCTCTTCTTCGATACCGTATTCAAAACCCATAGGCACCAGCAAGCCATCGCCGCCGACTACTGCCATATGCAAGGCACGCAAATACAAGGCGCGATGCGTGTCCGGCAGCAGAGCAGTAGCATTTGCGGCGAGCCTGGTGCCGAAGGGATTGTCCGCAAGGTTTATTACCGGCGCCCTTTGCCTGCGCTGCGCCAGTTTGTCCAGACAAGCCTGGCTGATGTGGCCGGCATCTCCGTTGCCGACCGGCGCTGCAAATACAGCATCGAATCCGCTTTCAGCTTCAGCAGCGTCCTCACCCAGCCAGCCAAAGAAACTGCTGTCTGCATAAAGTGGCCTCAATTGCTCTATCAATTTCTTCCACACCGCCGCATCTATGCCTATGCCGCCAGTAGCTACCCGGCAAACCAGTCCCGACACGCCGCTGTCCAGCAAATTTTTGAGCCTGTCCAGGCAATGGCTGAACACCGAATCCCCTTGCTGGTCCGATGCGGACGACAGGCGAGGTGAAACAACTGGATTACCAGTTTCGCCGCCCTGGCAGCGCCATTTATCCACAGGAAAAATCTGATCCGTCTGGCGGCGCGGATCAGGCAATACGTCCACGCTAGGAGCTGTTGAAAACAGTTCGGGATTGTCTTGCACCAGAGGGTCCCTCGAATCCCAACACTCTATGCCGGCATCCGTGACAAGCCGCAGGCCATGGCGCATGCATCTGCGCGCGAGATCGCCAAGTATATTTTCTCTGTTACTGCTCAGCGCCGTGTCGTGTAAGCTTCCCAACGGCGCGGCGAGCAGATGATCAAAGCCCATAGCTGCCACCCGCTGCAATTGTGCGTCGTCAAACCAGGCAGACAAGGCAACCGCAGCGGGTACACAATACATACGCGGGTGGTAGTTTTTATCCATGCGTCAGATGGCGCCATCGTAAAAAGCCACCATCAGGCGGTCCGGTTTTCGCTGGACCGGCGCTCGATGATATGCGTGGCGTTGGCAGCAGACGGCAACAGCGCGGCACGGAACAGCTCTGCAGCTTCCGGCTGTGCAATTTCTGCATACATACGGATATAACGTGATACCGGTTCTTTCCACGAGAAGTCGGATGTCATCGCATCTTTTTGCATGCGTTTCCACACCGCCGGCTGGCTGGACAGCTCTATCGCACGCGAGATCGCTGCCTGCACATCCTCGACCGACTCGCCATCAAAAAGGATGCCGGTGGCGCCATGATCGACCGTGCCGTCAAGACCGGCATCAACGACGGTGTCGCACATGCCGCCGACACGCGAACACACCGGGATAGTGCCATACAGCATGGAATAGATAGGCGTCAGGCCGAAGGGTTCAAAACGGCTTGCATGTAACAGGATGTCGGCCCCGGCATGCAACGCATGTGCAGTCTCTTCATCGTAGCCTATGCGTACACCGACGCGTCCAGGATAATCGGCAGCCAGTTGCAGGAAGCGCTGCTCATACTGGTGATCACCGCAACCGAGCACTGCAAGCTGCATATTGGGATGGGTATCCAGCAGCGCAGGCACGGCATCCAGCACGACATCGGCCATTTTCTGGTGCGTCATGCGGCTGCCCAGTGCAACAATGCGCGCAAAGGGTTGCAGTGGCAGATTGAAGCGTTTTTGCAGTTCGCGCTTGCAAACGGCCTTGCCGCGCATGTCATCATTGCTGAAATTTTTGGCGATCAGCGTATCGGTGCCGGGGTTCCACAGCTGAAGATCAACGCCATTCGGTGTCGCAACCAGTGCATCCTTACGCTGCCGCAGCACGCCATCCATGCCGTTGCCGAAACGCGGCGTCAAAATCTCCGCCGCATAGGTTTCGCTGACGGTGGATATCCTGTCTGCATAACGGATGCCGGCCTTCATGAAGCTGATCTTGCCCCAGAACTCCATGCCGTCTTCCGCTACCATTTCCGTGGGAATGCCGAGTTCAGGTGCGAGTTCAGCAGAATAATTACCCTGGAATGCCAGGTTGTGGATGGTCAGCACGGTGCCAACATGATGGATGCCGTTTGCCTTCAGCAATGCAGGGATCAAGCCTGCATGCCAGTCGTTGGAATGGACGATATGCGGCGCCGGAAAACGCGTCTGGCCCGCGCAGATTCTGACGGCAGCATGCGCCAGTGCGGCAAAGCACACGGCGTTATCGTCAAACTCGTTACCGCTATGATCGACATAAGGATTGGCGCTGCGCTGGTTGAACTGCGGGGTATCCAGCAGCAACACTGGGATGCCTGTATCGGGCATATAACCTTGCAGCAGTTCGCCGTTGCCGCCGGGAAGTCCGGTCAGGTCGGCAACTTTGCGCAGGCCGCTGGCGCCGCGCAGCGCGGCCGGATAACCGGGCAACAATACA
>JAYSKH010000224.1:0-29661 GCA_043726505.1 Undibacterium sp.
CAATCAGCCGTACAAGACCAAGCCGGAAAACATCAATCTGGCCATCGACAAAGAAGGCCAGATATTCTGGAACGAAAGCCTGGTGCAGGATACGCCTGCACTGCTGGAAAAGCTGAAGAAGATTGCGGTGATGGTACCGCAGCCGGAACTGCATATACGGGGTGACCAAAACACTCAGTACAAATATGTCGGCAAGGTCATTCTGACAGCCCAGCGTGCAGGGATCGCCAAGGTCGCGTTTGTGACGGAGCCGCCGCCACGCGGAGGCTAATCTGCCCCGTCTCCCTCTTCTGCCGCAAGGCACAAGAAGGGAGCAGGGTAGACAAGTCACAGGCCAATTAACGGAAAAAAGGAACCCACATGGGAATGAATATAGGCTCAGGCGGAGGCAGCTCCGCCGATCCGGAACCGATGATAGAGATGAACATGACGCCGTTGATCGACGTTATGCTGGTGCTGATCATCATGCTGATCATCACCATCCCTATCCAGAACCATGCAGTCAACCTCAACATGCCGACCAGCAGTCCTGCGAAGCCGCTGACGGACCCTGTCGTAGTAACGATAGACGTTGACTTCGACGGCACGGTACTGTGGAACGGCGTTGCGCTGAGTGGCGGCCGTGCAGAACTGGAAAGCAAGCTGCGTGAAGTAGCGGCCCAGCCGGATCAGCCAGAAGTACACCTGAAGCCGAATAAGCTGGTGGCGTACAAATCGGTGGCAGCGGTGATGGCGTCAGCCCAGCGTCTGGGTGTGACCAAGATCGGCATGATCGGCAACGAGCAGTTTATCAACGACTGAACCTGCAGGGCAGGCTCAGCGCGGATGGGGGGTACGGACTAGAATTGCTGCATTTCTTTGAACCTATGTTGTTCAGCGAGGAATTGGAGTGTTGGTGTGGGTGAAACAGGGCTGTCGGTGGAACGTCTGAGCGAAATGTATACGGCGCTATCAGAATTTTATTAAATACCACTTAAATACCTATTGACAACCACTGTAGAAAGCCATAAAGTGATTTGCCCCTAGCTGTAAAAGGGAAATCCTGCGGGCTAGGAATTTTTTTCAGATGGAAAAAGAGTGAGCGAACAATACCAATACCTGATCGGCGTAGACGGCGGCGGCACCGGCACCAGAGTGGTGCTGGCGAATGCCGCCGGCGCTGAACTCGGGCGCGGTAGTGCCGGCCCATCGGGTTTGCGGCACGGAATAGAAAATGCGTGGGCCGCTATCCTGGTTGCTGCCAGGCAAGCTTTTGCGGAAGCTGCTTTGCCCATGCCGGCACTGGCGCAGATTGCCGCCGGCTGCGGCTTGGCAGGCGTGCATAACAAGGTGTGGGCGCAAGAGTTCGCGGAAAAAAATCCTGGCTTTGGCGCGGTGGCGGTAGGCAGCGATGGCCAGACCACCTTGCTCGGCGCACATCAGGGACAGCCGGGGGCCATTATTGCGCTCGGCACCGGCAGCGTTGGCGAGGTCATGCTGGCAGACGGCAGCCGCCGCGAGGTGGGCGCCTGGGGTTTTCCTGCCGGCGATGAAGCCAGCGGCGCGTGGCTGGGTTTACATACTATTAACCACGTGCAGCATGTGCTGGATGGCCGCCATGCTCCGACGGAATTTGCGGCAGCAGTGATTTCCCATTGCGGCGGTGGGCGGGACGATGTGTTCCGGTGGTTGGGCGAGTCCAACCAGACTGAATATGCACAGCTGGCGCGTTTTACGATCCAGTTCGCCGCCAGCGAGCCGGTGGCACGCGGCATCATGCAAAAAGGCGGTGAAGAAATCGTCAAGATTGCGTATGCGCTGGATCCGTCCGCGCAGTTGCCCATTGCCCTGTGCGGTGGTTTGGCCGCGCCGTTGCGAGTATATTTGCCGCCGGTGTTGCTGGAGCGCATCGTACAACCGCATGCCGATTCGGCAGCGGGTGCGCTGATCCTGATTAAGAAGAGTCTTTCAGAAAGCTGATAATGCTAGCGCAACTACTTGATTTCAAACCTGATAGCGATAGTTCTACGCCGCTGTACCTGCAGTTGGCCAATAAGTTGGCTAACGGCATCCATAGCGGCTTCTGGCAGCCGGATGAAGCACTGCCTTCCGAGCGCACGCTGTCTGATGCACTGGAAATCTCGCGCGTCACCGCGCGCAAGGCCATCGACATGCTGTGCGAGCGCGGCATGCTGACCCGCAAGCACGGCTCCGGCACCTATATCACCCCCAAACTGGAACAGCCGCTATCGCGCCTGACCAACTTCAGTGAAGAACTGCGACAGCGCGGTTTTGTACCGGGCTCACAATGGCTGTCGCGCGAAACCGGCGTGGCCGCGCCTGAAGAAATACTGTCGCTGGGGCTGTCGCCCAACACCGTCGTATCGCGTCTGAAGCGCTTGCGCACCGCCGACAATGTGGTGATGGCGATAGAAAGTACCACCATCCCTGCGCTATACCTACCCAATCCCAAAGCGGTTACCGACAGCCTGTACGGCTACCTGGAATCGCACAATGTCACGCCGACGCGCGCACTGCAGCACATCCGCGCAGTGAATGCGACGGCGGAACAGGCCAAACTGGCGGGGATCAAGCAGGGCGCCGCGATGCTATATATCACCCGCGTCGGCTATCTGCCGACCGGTGCCGCCGTTGAGCTGACGCATTCGTATTGCCGCAGCGATTATTATGATTTTGTTGCGGAGCTGTTTAGATGAGCGAAACACTGCAATTGCAGGGCAATGTACTGACGCCGCAAGGCTGGATAGAAGGCTCGGTGAATTTTGCCGAACGTATTTCCACGATCCAGGGCGTTATTAGCGATCCTGCAAAAAACCAGCAGCACTATATCCTGCCCGGCTTTGTTGACCTGCATGTGCACGGCGCTGGCGGCAAGGACACGATGGAAGCGGGCGATGCGGTAGCGGTGATTGCACGCATGCACGCCAGGCACGGTACCACCAGCATGCTGGCCACGACGATGACCGCTCCGGTATCAGACCTGGAACTGGCATTGCAAGCCATCAGCGCTTCATGCAAAGAACGCAGCAGCGGTGCCGCGCGTGTATTGGGCGTGCATCTGGAAGGCCCTTACATCAATCCCGGCAAGCTGGGCGCGCAGCCTGATTTTGCGACGCTGGCGACGCTGGAAGAAGTCAAGCACCTGCACGCCATTGCACCTATCAGGCTGATTACCGTGGCGCCTGAAATGCAAGGCCATCTGGAACTGGTCAAGCAACTGACAGCCATGGGCATGCAAGTACAGATAGGCCATACGCTGGGCACCTATGAAGAGGGAGTCGCTGCGCTGGAAAATGGCGCCACCGGCTTCACGCACCTGTACAACGCGATGTCGCGGCTGGATCACAGGGCGCCCGGCATGGTGGGCGCAGCGCTGGCCCACGCAAAATTTTCCGAGATCATTCCCGACCTGCTGCACGTGCATCCGGGGGCGATCAGAGCGGCCATGCGCGCTATTCCGAACCTGTACTGTGTAACCGATTCCACTGCCGCGTCCGGCATGCCGGACGGCCAGTACATGCTGGGCCGCCAGGTCGTGCACAAATGCCTGGGGGGCGTGCGTCTGGAAGACGGCACGCTGGCCGGCAGCACACTGACAATGGACCAGGCGTTGCGCAATCTGGTCAGCATAGGGCTGGACCTGGCAGATGCTTCCAGACGCGTGTCCACCTATGCCGCCGATTATCTGGGCTTGCCCGAACGCGGCCGCCTGCAGATCAACAGCTACGCCGATATCGTCGTGCTGGACCGTGACCTTAATTTGACCGCCGTGTATGTAGAAGGAGAAAAGATTGACCTCGCAGATGCTTAAAGAAGCTTGCTCTTCCGCCGAATTTGTAGCACAGCAATTGACCCAGGAACGTGAGCGCTATGCCGAGCTAGGTCGTACCCTGCGGGATAATCCGCCAACCTCCGTGCTGACGGTGGCGCGCGGCAGTTCTGACCACGCGGCCAACTATGTCGCCTACTTGATCATGGCCAGGCTCGGGCGCATCGTTGCATCGTTGCCGATGTCGCTGGTCACGCTGAACAAATCTCCGCTGCAGGCGCAGAACGCATTGGCAATTGCGATCTCTCAATCCGGCCAGAGCCCGGACGTAATCGAGCCTATACGCTATTTCCGCCAGGGCGGTGCAGCCACTGTGGCGCTGGTCAATGATGCTACTTCGCCGCTGGCACAAAGCGCCGAATGGACACTGCCGTTGCATGCCGGTCCTGAGCTGAGCGTGGCAGCCACCAAGAGTTTCATCACTTCGCTGGTGGCAGGCGCCCGGCTGGCCGGCAACTGGCAGAACGATGCCGACTTCCTCAGTGCGATAGAAATGCTGCCGGATGCATTGGAAGCTGCGTCCCGCAGTGACTGGTCCAATGCACTGGACGTGCTGACGCCGGCTTCCCGCATCATGGTCGTTGGCCGCGGCATCAGTTTCCCGGTGGCGCTGGAATCGGCGTTGAAATTCAAGGAAACCTCGGTCATACAGGCTGAAGCATTCAGCGGCGCAGAAATCAAACACGGCCCGATGGCGCTGATCGATGATGGATATCCGTTGCTGATATTCGCTACGCGCGGCCCGGCACAGGCCGGCCTGATCAAGCTGGCCGAGGAAATGCGCGGCCGCGGCGCCGATGTACTGCTGGCAGCACCGGTTGACGTAAAAGAACGCAACCTGACGTTGCCGACGGCAGCTACACCGGATCTCGATCCTATCGTGGCGATACAGGCTTTCTATGTGATGGCGGCAAACCTGTCCATCGCACGTGGGCTGGACCCGGACAAGCCACGCCACCTGAGCAAGGTCACCAAGACCAGCTAGAGCAGGAGCAACCCAGTCCCATGCTTGGCCGGGTCTGTCTAAACTGCTAACCCGTAAAGCTGCGCGGCTTTACGGCACAGAATAAAACTCCCCGCGAGCTGGTGCTGGCGGCGGAGTCCGGGCTTGTGCACACATCGGTGCGCGAGCACATCAACACACGCACAGTTTGATTTTACCGGCACGGAAAAATGCGGCGCTCTCCACTGAAAAAATTGATCATTGCAGCATGCCTGGGTGCAGCCTCCGCTGTGTTCGGTCTGCTGCCGGCCAGTGCCAGTGCAGCCCCGTCGGCTGCGCAGCCTCCCGTGGAAAAAATCGAATTCTGGACGATGAGCCTGAAGCCCAAGTTCATTCCCTATTTCCAGAATCTGGTTAAAAGATACGAGGCGCAGAACCCGGGCGTCAAGCTGGAGTGGGTCGATTTCCCGTGGGATATCCTGCAACTGAAACTGATCACCGCAATCGCCGCCGGCACGCCGCCGTCGCTGGTCAATCTCAGCGTGCCGTGGGCAGAAGAGTTTGCGCGCGACGGGCTGATAGAGTCGGTGGATGCCTTGATCGGCGACCGCAATGTCTACACAAAGGGTGCGCTGGCCGACATGAGCTTCCGTGGCCACCTGTATGGTTTTCCGCACTACAGCAACGTCAACGTCATTGCGTATAACAGCAAGATACTGGCTGCCGCCGGTTTGCAGCGCGCGCCGCGCGACATGGATGAAATCTTGGCCTACGCAAGGCAGATCGCAGCCCGTACCGGCAAGGCAGGGTATGCGCCGGCGCTGGGCAAGGTAGACGGCTTTCTGCTGCAGCAAGGGCTGCCTCTGATCCGGGATGGCAAGGCCGTATTCAATTCACCTGCGCATGTGGCGTTGATACAGAAGCTGGCCGATACCTACAAGGCCAACGGTTTTCTGAAAGACAAGCTGTTCGCTGAAGACAATTTCCCTGCTGTCGTGGATGCCTATCTGGGCGGCCGCCTGGGCATGATGGTCAGCGCGCCAACGGCGCTGAAGCGCATACAGGCAGATTCAAAAGATCTCTATGCGGCCACCGGCGTATTCCCCGCACCCGTTGGGCCGACCGGCATAGGCGACGGCGGCTGGATGTTCAATTTTGCGGTGCCCAAGGGTGTCCGGCCGCAAGCGCTGCCTGCCATTGCCAGGTTTGCACAGTTCCTGACCAATGACGAGAACCAATTGGAGTTTGCCAAGATCGCCAATGTGATGCCGACTACGGTCAAAGCGCTGGCCGATCCACATTTTTTGCAGATAGCCGCTGATGCGGGCGCTACCGAAAAAGCACTGGCAGTAGCGGCAGGTTCGATGGAAAATTCGCGCAGCCTATATGTGGCCGGCATCGATGATTATGATGAGCTGAGGCGTTTCCTGGTCAAGGCGGTAGAAGCCGGTATGACGGGCAAGAAAGACATCAGGCTGGCGCTGGATGAAGCCGTGCTCATCTGGAACAAAAAACTGGCGAAGCAACGATGACGCTCTGGCGCAAGCACGGCCTGCTGGCCTATATCTTCCTGGCGCCCGCGCTGCTGTTGCTGGCGGCATTTTCATTCTGGCCGGTGCTGTTCGGCTCCTGGCTGGCTTTTACCGATTTCAGTCTGGTGCGGCCTACGCACTGGGTAGGCCTGGATAACTTCCGCTACATCTTCGGCAATGACATGTTCCTGACTGGGCTGAAGAATTCCATGCTGTTCCTGCTGATCGTACCGTTTACGCAGCTTGGCGCGATGACGCTGGCCGTGCTGGTGAACAACCGGTTGCCGGGTATTCGGCTGTTCCGCGCTGCCTACTACGTGCCGGTGGTCACGACGGTAGCCGTTGTCGGCATCATGTGGGGCTTCATGTTCCACGAGCAGGGCTCGCTGAACTATGTGCTGCTGAAGCTGCACGCCATCAGCGACCCTGTGGGCTGGTTGTCTGACGATTCCATCGCACTGTTTGCCATCATGTTTGTGTCGCTGTGGCGCGGCCTGGGCTGGTATATGGTGATGTACCTGGCGGCACTGCAATCGATCCCGGCCGAGATGCAGGAGGCTGCGATACTGGATGGCGCCAACCTGTGGCAGCGCTTCTGGAAAATCACCGTGCCCATGCTGTACCCCACCATCATGGTCTGCACGATCATGTCGGTGCTGGCCGCATTGAAAGCATATCAGGAAGTGGATGTGCTGACGCAAGGCGGGCCGATGAACTCCACGTTCACCGCGCTGTACTACGCGTATGACCAGGGCCTGAAACACCTTAAACTGCCGCGCGGCCTCGCAGCCAGTTTTGTGGTGTCGGTGTTCTGCATAGGCATTGCGTTGCTGTGCTTGCGCTACATCAGGCCAAAACACCGATGAAAACGACCGTCTTTCACTCTCCGCGCAACTTCCCGCGTCTGGTCGGCATGCTGGGGCAATACCTGGTGCTGCTGGCATTGGCGCTGCTATGCGTATTCCCTTTCTGGTGGACACTGGTGGTTGCCATTTCCACCGAAGGCAATATCTTTGAATTTCCGCCCAGTTTCTGGCCGCAGGCGATGTCGCTGGATAACTTCATCGAGGTCTTTCGCGTCATCCCCATCGTCGCGTTTTATAAAAATTCATTACTGATTACCGCCTCCACTGTGCTGTGGAAATTGCTGTTGTGTTCGCTGGCCGCCTATCCGTTGTCACGCATGCGCTTCACTGGCAGCAAGCTCGTGTTCGGTCTGATCCTGGCGACGATGATTTTACCTTCCGAGGTGAACTTCCTGGTCAACTTCATTACGCTGACCAAGATAGGCCTGGTCAACACCTATACCGGCGTGATCCTGCCCAATGTGGTGACGGCAGTGTCCATCCTGCTGCTGAAACAGGCTTTTGACGAAGTGCCGCAAGACCTGATCGATGCGGCCAGGGTCGATGGCGCGCCGGAATGGATCATCTTCTGGAAGATTGTGCTGCCGCTGATTACACCGTGGCTGGCAACCGTCGGCGTTTTGTCCGCTGTCGAAGCCTGGAATGAATATATCTGGCCTTCCATCGTTATCAGCAAGCCTGAAGACTTTCCGCTGTCGGCCGGTGTGTTGTACCTGCGCGGCACTTATGGCAGCAGCACCCGCGTGGTCGCGGCCGGAACCATATTAACGGTGGCGCCCATACTGGCCGCCTTTTTATTTACCCAGCGTTTTTTTATGCGCGGCATGGATGGAGCAGTGAAATGAATCAGAACACAACTATGGCAAACCGGACTCTGGATGCCCGCAACGATGCACGAAAGATCGCCGGCCAGTCCATTATGATACGCATGCCGGGTACGTCGCTGGATGCCGACACCGCAGCCTTCCTGCGCGATAACCATATTCGCGCGGTATGCCTGTTCCGCCAGAACATGGTGGATGCGCAGCAGTTGTCGAAGTTTACCGCCGACCTGCGCGCTGTCATGGGGCCGGATGCACTGATAGGCATAGATCAGGAAGGCGGCGCAGTCGTACGCGCGACCTGGGTGCCGCAGCCGCCGGCCGCCATGTCACTGGGTGCCAGCGATGACCCTGCGCTGTGCCGCGAAGTGGGCGCCGCTGTCGCTCGCGCGGTCAAGTCGCTGGGCTTCAACTGGAATTTTGCGCCGGTGCTGGACCTGAACAACAATGTCGATAATCCCGTGATTTCGGAACGTTCTTTTGGTGCTGATCCTGATAAGGCGACCGCTCTTGCGCTGGCCTGGATGGAAGGCAGCCTGTCGGAAGGCGTGGCCTGCTGCGTCAAGCACTTCCCCGGCCACGGCGATACCAATGTCGATTCGCACCGCGATCTGCCGACAGTCGCTAAATCCCGCGCCGAGCTGGACGCGTTGGAACTGTCGCCTTTCCGCCAGGCGGCTGCCAATGCGCCTGCCGTGATGAGTGCACACATCATTTATCCGGCGCTGGACCCGGATTACCCGGCAACGATGTCCAAAAAAATCCTGACCGGTATCCTGCGCGACGAATGGAACTACCAGGGTGTTGTCATTACCGACGGCATGGACATGCATGCGATTGCTGGCCACTATGGCGTAGGCAAGGCTGCGGTGATCGCGCTGGCCGCCGGCGCCGACCTGGTCATGGCACTGGGCACCCGCGAGACACAGAAAGAAACGCTGGATGCGCTGACGGCGGCGATAGAAGCCGGCGAAATTGGTTACGCAGACCTGCAGCAGAGGCTGGCGCGCGTGGCTGCGCTGGCGCAAAAATATCCGTGTGCCCAAGTCCCTTACCAGACCGAGGCGGAAGACCAAGCATTGATGGTGCGCGCATGGAGCCGCGGCCTGACTTCGTACAAGGGCGCAACCGCGCCTGCGTCCGGCAGCAAGGTCCGTCTGGTGACCAGCGCCAACGTCGTCAGTGACGGCGTTTCCGAAGCCGGCATACCGGCAGATAGGGTGGCGGCGATGCTGGGTAGAGCCTACGATGTTGAGACCGTCACGTTTGAAAAGATGGATGATTTCGACTGGAACGCGTTGCCGGATGACGGCCGCTTCGTTATCCTGGCTTCGACGATACGGCTGCGTTACAGCGAAAAAGTACGCGCCAGCTGGAAGCCGGATCTGCATTTGGTATTGTGGAATCCTTTCCAGTCGCTGGACATACAGGCCCCCGCGCTGATCACCTACGGTTTCTCCGGCCCAGCGCTGGAAGCCGCGGCGACTTGGTTTGGCGGCACTTTGCAAGCGCAGGGGGTGTTGCCTGTGCAAAGTTTTCAAGACATGACGGCAGGCTGAAGGCAGGAACCAGACCATGAAGAATTGTGTGAAAAACGGTGTGAAAAATTCCGGAGTACCATGTCAGGCGTAAAGCTCAGCAACATCGTCAAGGACTATGACGGCGGCGCGCGCATCATCCACGGTATCGATCTTGATATTGCGGATGGTGAGTTCGTCGTCTTCGTCGGTCCGTCCGGCTGCGGTAAGTCCACGCTGCTGCGCATGATCGCCGGGCTGGAAGAAATTACCGGCGGCGAGCTTTACATAGGCGAACTGCTCGCGAATGAAATCGCACCTGCAAAGCGCGGACTGGCGATGGTGTTCCAGTCGTATGCGCTTTATCCGCACATGTCGGTATATGAAAATATGGCGTTCAGCCTCAAGCTGGCGGGGCTGAAGCGGCCGCAGGTGGATGAAGCGGTACAGCAGGCGGCAGCTATCCTGCAGATCGGCCATCTGTTGCAGCGCAAACCAAAGGACCTGTCCGGCGGCCAGCGCCAGCGGGTAGCAATAGGCCGTGCCATCGTGCGCAAGCCGGCGGTCTTTCTGTTTGATGAACCACTGTCCAACCTGGATGCCAGCCTGCGCGTGCAGATGCGCATAGAGCTAAGCCGTCTGCACAAAGAGCTGAAGACGACGATGATTTATGTGACGCATGACCAAGTGGAGGCAATGACGCTGGGTCAGCGTATCGTGGTCTTCAACGGCGGCCGCGTGGAGCAGGTCGGCACGCCGCTGGAACTGTATGATCATCCGGGCAACCTGTTCGTGGCGGGTTTTCTCGGTGCACCGAAAATGAATTTTCTGAAAGCTGAAGTTACCGGCACTGGTGTTGCTGATGCTGGCGCCGGAGTTACTGTGCGCCTGGCAGGCGGTACAGTGTTGGCATTGCCGGTTGCGGCGCAGCTGGCTGCCGGCAGCCAGGTAACGCTGGGCGTGCGCGCAGAACATATCGTACTGGAACTGACAGCCACCGGCAACGCAGCAGAAGGTAGGCTTGCTGCCGTGGTTGAGCTGGTTGAGCATCTTGGCGATTCGCTGATCGTGTATGCGCGGCCCGCTGGTGAACAGGGCATGGTCACCGTCAAACTCGGTACCGGCGCCGCGGCGCTGAAGGCGGGAGATGCGGTCAGCCTCAGCCTGCCGCCGCAGCACTGCCATCTGTTTGATGCAGACGGCAAAGCCTACCGACGGCTCTTCAGATAATTCTCATCAATAGATATAACAAGACAGGGGACAAGCTCCATGACCATCAAAGAAACTGCACACCGCCATCCGATGAGCTGGGTCCCGACCCTGTATCTGGCCGAAGGCCTGCCTTTTTACGCGGTGGCGCTGATTGCCAGCCTGATGTACAAGAGTCTGGGCGTGCCTAACGACCAGATCGCGCGCTGGACCGGCCTGCTAGGCTTTGCCTGGGTCTTCAAGCCGCTGTGGAGTCCTTTCCTGGAAACGGCGCGCAGCAAGAAAATTGTGGTTGTGATCTTCCAGCTGATTGGTGGCGTCTGTCTTGGCCTGGTGGCGCTGTCGCTGCAGTTGCCGTCGTATTTTGCGGTCAGCATAGGCTTGCTTGCGATGGTCGCCATCGCTTCCGCGACGCATGATATCGCGGCGGACGGTCTGTACATCGCCAGCCTCAGCGACAAGCAGCAGGCAGCCTACGCGGGCTGGCAGGGGGCTTTTTATAATGCTGCCAAATTTATTTCCTTCGGCGGACTGCTGTTCCTGGCCGGACGCCTGGAAACGCATATCGGCGTGACCAATGCGTGGATGGTGGTATTTGGCATCCTGGGCGCCATGCTGGTCGCCTTGGGGCTGTACCACGTGTGGGCGCTGCCGGGCACTAAAAATATCGCCACTGGCGAGAGCATGGGCAGTATTTTCACGACGCTGGGTGATGTGATTGCCGATTTTTTCAAAAAGCCAGGCATCTGGCTGTGCATCCTGTTCATTATCCTGTTCCGCGCGGCGGAAGGGCAGATACAGACGATAGGGCCGCTGTTCCTGCGTGACCCGAGGAGCATAGGCGGGCTTGGGCTGACAACCGATGAAGTCAGCGTGGTGTACGGCACCGCCGGCACGGTGGCCTTCCTGACCGGTAGTGTCCTCGGCGGCTACTTCACGTCGTGGCTGGGTTTGAAGAAGGCATTGCCTTATCTGATACTCGCCATGAATCTGCCGAATATCGCCTTCATCATCCTCAGCTCCACCTTGCCCAGCAGTCTGGCGGCGATTACCGCCGCGCTCAGCGTGGAAATGTTCGGTTACGGTTTCGGTTTTGTCGGCGTGATCCTGTTCATCATGCAGGTGGTTGCCATCGGCAAATACCAGACGGCGCACTATGCGCTGGGTACCGGCGTCATGCAGCTGGGTTTTGTGCTGTTCAAGATGATCAGCGGCGATATCCAGCTGGCCCTGGGCTACCGGAATTTCTTCATCTGGGTGCTGATCTCCGCATTGCCGGTATTGCTGGTACTGCGCTTCCTGCCGTTTAAAAAAGACGGAGAGCAAGCGCCGGAGGAGAATGCGGAAGCCTTGCAGTTCCGCCAGGCCGAGCAAGGGCAGGTGCCCGCCTTCAAGGACTGAGAGGCCTTGTCCACACTAGCCATGCACAAGCGGGCGGCTGGCAGGATACAGCCGATAGACGTTTTCCGCGGAATCACCATCCTGGTGATGATTTTTGTCAATGAGCTGGCGGGTGTGCGCGGCATCCCGGCCTGGGCAGAACACGCGCCGGCGGATGTGAATGCGATGACTTTTGTCGATGTGGTTTTTCCGGCTTTCCTGTTTATCGTCGGCATGTCGATTCCTTTTGCTGTTGGGCAGCGGCTTGCACATGGCGATACGCCACTGCAACTGAACCGGCATATTCTGTTAAGGACAGCTGGTTTGCTGATTGTCGGCCTGTTCATGGTTAATGCGGAAGAGGGCTATAACGAACAAGCAATGCCCTTGTCCATCCATGCCTGGTCGCTGCTGTTTTATGCTGCAGTCGTTGCCGTATGGAGCCGATACAGGTCGCCAGGCAGCGTAGGGGCCATCGTCATGAAGGCTGTCGGCCTGCTGGGCTTGCTTGCACTGGCGCTGGTTTACCGTGGCGGTAGCGGCGAGACTACGCACGGCATGGCCGTTCAGTGGTGGGGCATACTGGGGCTGATAGGCTGGGCGTATTTGATTGCCTGTGTTTGCTATCGGCTGGCTGCACGCCGTACTTTACCCTTGCTGTTGATGATTGCGGCCTGCATTGCCTATTACTGCCTGGCGCAGTATTCACAGTTCAGCGAGCATGCACTAGCCGGCTGGATTTTTAGCCAGCCCGGCCATGCCGCACATTCGTCGATTGTGCTGTGTGGTGTGCTGACAGCGTTGATATTTTTCGGCAAGGATGGCAGCGGATTTAAGCAAATTACGCACATTCATCAAAGTATGTTGCGGGCCGTAATGCTGATAGCGCTTCTGGTTCTGTCGGCCTATTGCCTGAGCATTCCTTACGGTATTTCAAAGATACGCGCAACACCCGCGTGGTGCCTGTATAGCTCCGCGATTTGCATCTGCATTTTCATGCCGCTGTATTGGCTGCTGGATATACAAAAAGCGCGCGGTTGGGTAAGCTTCTTGCAACCTGCAGCAAGCAATCCGCTGCTCGCCTATATCATTCCCTATATCGTGTACGCCGCAATGCAATGGCTGGGACTAAGCTTGCCGGAGGTATTTCACCATGGCTGGGCTGGTGCAACGTGGTGCGCAGCGTATGCATTGCTGGTGCTGGCGGTGGTTGCGGTCCTGGGCAGGCTGGGTTTGCGGTTACAGCTATGAGCACGAAGTCGGCCATGATAAAAGGAAGAATATAAGCGCTCCGCGATCCCCAATACGATTGTCATCCATCGATGCGCTACGCGGGCTGACGGTGGCGGCGATGCTGCTGGTCAATAGCGCCGGCGACTGGAGCCACGTATATCCTTGGCTGGAACACGCAGAATGGAATGGCTGCACGCCTGCTGATTTTATTTTTCCGTTTTTCCTGCTGATCGTCGGTGTTTCCCTCAGCCTGGCCCTCGCGCCGAAACTGGAGTTGGGTGTGGCGCACTCGCAACTGGCGCGCACGGTAGTGCTGCGTGCTGCGCGCATCGTGCTGCTGGGCATTGCGCTGCACGTGATTGCCTGGGCCTTGCTGGAGGGGCGGGGATTCCGTCTGCTGGGCGTGTTGCAGAGAATAGGCATCTGTTTTGGTTTTGCCGGACTGCTGCTTATTTATGTGCGCAACGGGCTGGCGCAATGGGTGATTTTTTTTGCCATCCTGTTCGGATATTGGGCATTGCTCACCGCCGGAGGCAGTCTGCAACCGGATACCAACCTGGCAGACAAAATCGACTCTGTACTACTGGGTAAATATGCGTACGTGTACGACACGGCAAGCGGCAAGGCGCACGACCCTGAGGGCTGGCTGAGTACCTTGCCGTCGCTGGCGACTGTCATACTCGGCATACGCGCGGGTGCGTGGCTGCGCAAAGGCCAAGGCAGCCGGTTGGTGTGGTCAGGCATCACGGCCTGCGTTGCCGGTGCGTTGTGGTCTGTGGAGCTGCCATTGAACAAGCAGTTGTGGACATCGTCATTTGTGCTGTGGACCGGCGGCTTTGCGTTGCTGGCGATTGCACTTGCACATTACCTTGTAGATGTACGAGGCTGGCCCGCACTTGGCCGCAGTTTCGGTGTTAACGCGATTGCCGCCTATGCCGGCTCGTGGATCGCCACTTGCGTGCTTGCAGCGAGCGGCGCGATGGCTTGGCTGTACCAAAACTTGTTTGCCGCACTGCTGACTCCGCTGGCCGGTCCGGAGTTTTCATCCGCCGCGTTTGCTGTGGTGTTCACCGGTTTGTGGTGGATACTGATGAGGCTTTTTTACCAGCGCGGCTGGCGCATTACCATCTGAGCGGTCTGATTGAAATGTGAACTAACTGTGAGCCGATACGGCAATCAGGCAGGGCGGCCACATGCATGAAAAAGCGCTGCCGGCAAGCCGCCGGCAGCGCATCTGCTTTCCTATGTTGCGAATTTCAGTATCGCTGCAAAAGCTTACTTCGGCATCAGCACGGTATCGATGACATTGATAACGCCGTTGGACTGGTACACGTCATAGGTACTGATGCTGGCGACATTGCCGCTTTCGTCTTTGATGCTGATATTGTGCGGGCCGTTCATCATGAACCACAATTTGCCGCCGCTGGCTGTCGCGAGTTCCGCAGTACCGCCATGCTTCTTGATTTCGCCAGCCAGGGTCATGAAATCGTATTTTCCGGGCACGACATGATAGGTCAGTATCTTGGTCAGAGTGGCTTTGTTTTCAGGTTTGACCAGAGTTTCCACCGTGCCAGCGGGCAGTTTTCCAAACGCTGAATTGGTCGGTGCGAAGACGGTAAACGGGCCTTTGCCTTTCAGCGTATCCACCAGACCGGCAGCTTTGACGGCGGCAACCAGTGTTGTGTGGTCTGCCGAGTTCACCGCGTTGTCGACGATATCCTTGCTAGGCAACATGCTTTGGCCACCGACCATTACATCGGCGCCAGCCGCCATTGCAGAGCCGGCCATTGCAGCAGCAAACAGCAGGGCATAATTGAATTTACGCATGATCATTTCCTTCGAGAGTAAGTGCGAGATCGCACTAACTTCTACGGAGGGCCTGCTGCATCGGATTCATTTTTTTTTAACTTCTGCTTTTTGGCTTGTCTTTACATTGCACCGAAGACTCAAATTTTGCGAGCCGGTTTTTTCACCACCAGTGCCACGCCGGCAACGGCGATCACCATGCCTATCATCGCGGTGACGGTAAAACGTTCGTTGAACATCAACCAGGCCATGCCTGCGGTCACCGGCGGCACCAGATACATGTAGCTGGTGACTTTGGTTGCTTCGCCGTGCCGTATCATCACAAACAGCACCGAGATGCCGACGCCTGATAATACGAACACCGACCAGGCCAGCGCGCCGAAGAATTGCGGCGTCCACAGTACGGTCTGGGATTCAAAATATAAAGCCAGCGGAAACGTCAGCGCCAGCGATGCCGCAAACTGGATAAACTGGCCGGTGCGCACGTCAAACGAAGGGCATTTCTTTTTCTGGTACATCGTACCTACCGTCATCGTCAGCAATGCAAACACGGCGAGCAGGATGCTGGCGGTACTCATGCCGATGACAGATATCTTGTTCGCTACCACCAGGCCCACGCCCAGCATGCCCAGTGCTAGGCCGAACCACTGGCGCTTTTCCGTTTTTTCGCCTATCAGCGGCCCCAGGCAGGCTGTCAGCACCGGCTGGGTGTTGACGATCAGCGCTGCCACGCCGGCCGGCATGCCCAGCTTGACGGCGCTCCATACGCCGCCCAGATAGCAGGCCTGCATCAGCACGCCGGCGATTGCGATATGCGGCCACGCGCTGCGTGTAGGCCACGGTGCGCGCATGGTCACGGCCAGTATGCCCATGAACAGCAGCACACCGGCATAACGCAAGCTCAGGAAGGTAAGCGGCTGTGCATACGGCAGGCCGTATTTGGCAACAATATAGCCGGAAGCCCAGATCAGGATGAAAACGTAAGGGGCAAGGTGTAAGTATTTGGGGGCGTGCAGGGTATTCGGGGTATTCATACGATCAGCCATTCATCAATGACATGCAGTATGAAGGCAAACCGTAGCGCAGTCTTCAGGGATTGCGTCTCAGTTGCCTGAAATTAATTCATCTCATGAAATTTGGCAGATGCCACGGTGACGCCGCCTTTGATTGCCGAAGGACTGCTATTTCGACACAAGCTCAGTTTCTGCCGGCAGCTCCGCCATCCATCTGGCGGCTTCAGCAGTCATCGTCAGCAGTTCCTGCTCCACGACGATGAACATCGCTTCCACCGTGACGCTGTCATTGGCCTTAATTGCGTTTTCTATTTCGAGTGTAAGGCCCGCAAAACGCTTTGCACCCAGCGTGCCGATGGTGCCGCGCATTTTGTGGAACAGGTGGGCAGCGTCATCGCGACGGCCTTCTTCCCATGCGGCCCGGGCTTCGTCCACCGGCGCGGTGCCGCGTTCCACCAGTTTTTTCAAGAAGCCCAGCAAAGTGTTTCTGTGCGCCGGGCTGCCCTTGGTCAGCGCGTGGAACCAGCGCGGATCGAAGCTGGGTTCGATTTTGTCCTTTTGTGCCGGCTGGATGACAGCAGCGCTGATAACTGCGGTAGCTGGTTTGCCGCGGGGCGACGCATGCTGTTTCAGTTGCTGGCCTATCGTCGCCAGCATGTTTTCCACGTCTATGGGTTTGGCGATAAATCCATTCATGCCGCATGCAATGCAGCGCTCCCTTTCTGACTCCATGACGCCGGCTGTCATTGCAACGACGGGAATATCCAGCTTCAATTCCTTACGGATCAGTGTGGTGGCGGTGTAGCCGTCCATGACAGGCATCTGCACGTCCATCAGCACCAGGTCATAACTATCGGCGAACGCGCGCAAATGGTCGACTGCCTTCTGTCCGTCCTCCACGACAACAACTGCCGCGCCGTGCTGTTCCAGCATGGTCTTCGCGACAAATTGGTTGAAGGAATTGTCTTCCACCAGTAGCAGGCGCGCGCCGCGTATGCGATTTTCCATCGCACTGTTGCGGGACAGCAGCGATGCTTTGTCACCGCCTTTGCGTTTCATCAGGATTTCGTGCAGCGAATCAAACAGGCTGGAACCTGTAATCGGCTTGACCAGGATGGCATCTGCGGCGGCCGACAGCGCATCGTCTTTTAACAGGGATGCGTGGCCGTAAGCATTGGTCAGCAGGATGACCGGGGGATGCGTGTGAGTGGGGTCGTTCTGCACGCTGCCGTGCAATACCTGCATGATGCCACTTTCACCTATGCCCGGCATCTGCCAGTCCACCAGCAGCGCATCGTAGGCAGTTCCCGTTTGCTGCAGTGTGTTGATGCATTCCAGCGCTGCCCCGGCAGAGCTGGCGCTGTCGGCATGCCAGCGCCACGTCTGTATCATTTTGCTCAGATAATCGCGGCTGGTAGTGTTGTCGTCAATGATCAGCACATTCAGTTTGCCGAGATCGGCGCCGCTGCGCATTTCTCTCGTTGCCGGGCTTTCCGCCATTGTTAACGGGAGGTCGACGATGAATTCAGTGCCTGCGCCCAGCTGGCTGCTGACGCTGATGCCGCCACCCATGAGCTCCACCAGCCGTTTGGAAATAGCCAGTCCTAGCCCGGTGCCGCCGAAGCGGCGTGTAGTCGATTCATCCACCTGCGAAAAAGCGGAGAAGAGCCGCGTCTGCTGTTGCAGATCCATGCCTATGCCGGTATCGCGCACGTGGAAGCGCAGACCTGTTTCCTGGCCATGCTGTGTCATTTTTTCTACATAAATGCTGACTTCGCCGCGTTCCGTGAATTTGATCGAATTACCGGTCAGGTTGATCAGCACCTGTTGCAGCCGCAACGCATCGCCTACCAGCATTTTTGGCACATCGGGTTCGACACCGATGGCGAGCTCCAGGTCCTTGGCGCTGGCATTGGCCATCATGATGCTGGCCAGGGTTTTCAGCACGTCGTCCAGCTGGAAGGGGGCGACGGACAATTCCATCCTGCCGGCCTCGATCTTGGAAAAATCCAGGATGTCGTTCAAGATGGCCAGCAGCGACTGGCCCGAGGCGCGTATCATTTCCAGGTATTTCTTCTGTTCTGCGGACAGGCTGGAATTGCCCAGCAGGTAAGTCATACCCAGCACGGCGTTCATCGGCGTGCGGATTTCGTGGCTCATATTGGCGACGAACTCGCTCTTGGCACGGCTGGCGGCTTCGGCCAACTCCTTGGCCTCCGTCAAGGAGTGCTGCAGTTGCTGCTGCTCTGTCACGTCCTGCACGATCACGATGGTGCAGGGCGACTTGTTCAGGATCAGCGGGCTGAACGTCAGCTGGGCCAGGAATTTTTCGCCGCCAAGGCGCAGCCCGGCGAACATCTGCGGCACGTCATGCAACGGATGGTCTTCGTCCTTAGTGTGGAAAGAGCGCGTGCCGGCGGCGTACGACAGGCGCTGGCCTTCCAGATCCGGCACCAGTACCTGCAGTTCCAGCCCGCCCAGCGCATGCGCCGGATAATGGAACAACTCGTGTGCTTTGCTGTTGGCCTTGACGATATTGCCGTCTTCGTCGGCGACGATGATGGCGCCTGGCGACAGCTCAAACAAAGATTCAAAATCTTGCTGCATGCGGCGGCTTTGCAGCGCTTCCTGCATCAGCTTGTCGTAAGCGAGGCCCAGTTCCACGGATTTGGTGTCCAGCGCGGTCGTCATCGCATTAAAGGCGCGCGATACGGTGCCGAACTCGTCCATGCCATCACCTTCCAGCCGGTAGCTGAAATTGCCGTCCCGCACTGCGCGTGTCGCGTCAACCAGCTTGGTCAGCGGCCGTATCAGGCGGGCAAACGAGATCCAGGCTACCGCGAGTAGTGCAATGGCAACGATGGCCAGCAAGATGATGCGGGCGTAGAACAGAAAACGTTCGCGCGCGCTGCGTTCTATGTCGGCGGCAACAGCCCAGCGGTAGGTGCTTTCACCCATCGCCTGCACTTCCGAAATCAGTTGCCCCACCAGGATGGCCGAGCGGCGGCGCGCCAGATCCTGGCTGATGTCCGCCGGCTGGCTGGTAATCAGCGTAAACAGGTTTTGCAGCCGCGCATTGCGACTCTGCATATCTTCCAGTTCGGCCTTGCCTACCTGCGTCCACGGGTGGTAGCTCGCCAGCGCCGCGCTCAGTTCGGTATGGCGCTGCAGCCATTGCTTGACGGCGCGCTGGTTACTGTCCAGCATGTATTCCTGCGTCAGCACGAGCAGGCTGGACATTTGCCTCGCGGTCAGTTGTGCCTGCTGTTGCTCCTGGTTGATCAGATCAACCTGTACCCTGGCGATATAGACCGTGATACCGGCCAGCACGCTAATGACGACGCTGGTGGCAACAATCAGAAAGAGCAGGCGCCGGATCTGCATTACTTTGCCGTTCCTTTCGACCTGGCCGCAGTCAGCGGCTCTGCGTTGATGAATTCGGAAAAGTCGGGGAATTGCCCTTCGTTGATCAGGTTTTCATTCTTGGCCCAACGCGCGGCGCTATTAAGCGTGACCTGCAGGGACGGGTCCAGCACCAGCTTGAATTGCGAACCCGTCCACAAAGAATCCAGCCCGGCTGCATCCAGGCCACTGTGTTTGGCCAGGATGGCTTTTGCTTTCAGCGGTTCGCGTGCAATGTATTGCACGGCTTTGTCCATGGCCTTCAGCACTTTCACTGTATCAGCATGCGACTGGGCGACTGTCTTGCGCGACGCTACCAGATGCGTGCTCAGGTTATACGGAGGAACCGTGAGGTCAAAGGCGTCCTTGCCCAGCGCCGCGCGCTGCCTGGAGGCCAGAGGTTCAAAGGTGGACAGCGCATCCACCTTGCCGCTGGCCAGCGCGGCAGACATGCCGTCCAGGTCAACAAACACATGTTCCACGAGCTTGGGGTCTACACCTTCAAATAACAGGAAGTTATCCAGGAAGTAGTGCGGCGCGGATTTTTTTGGCATGCCCACGCGCTTGCCTATCAGGTCCTGTGCCTTGCTTATATGCGCGCTCTTGCGCGTAATCAGCTTCAGCATGGAAGTGCTGGTGGCATAGGTTGCCAGCACGGTAAAGTCCTGGTGCTCTATGCTGTTGAACATCAGCGCCAGGTCACCCACTGCGGCAAACTGGGCCTTTCCTTCAAACACATTGTCGATGCAGCGGGACGCGCCTATGCAATGATCAAATTTAACCGCCAGTCCTTCCTGCGCGAAATAACCCATTTCGTCGGCGACGAACAACACGGTGGCTGGCACCGACGAGCCGGTTGCTATGACGACCGGTGTCAGAGCGGGGGTGTCGGCAATGGCGACAGGGAGAACGGCGCACCCCAGCGCGGCGGCTAAGAGCAGGCGCAGAATAGATAAAACCGACAAGCCCGATAAGCCTGTCCAGCGCAGCTGCTGTGGCGGCTGAGGGACCGCGGAGGCGTGGGCTGAATCAGATAGGTTGGTGCTGGTTACACACATAGTTGCACGCATGATTCCACCTCATTTGACAAGGGTAACGCTACTGGGCCTGACTTTCCTCAGTACGGAGGGTTCCATCAGATCGAGAAAATTCGGGATCTGGCGGCTGTTGATCAGATTCTCGCGTATCGCCCAGCGCGCTTCCGATTCCAGTGATATCAAAAGGGATTGGCTGAGCGCCATGTTGAAGCGGAAATCATTCCAGGACCAGTTAATAAAACCAGGTTCCAGCTTCAGGTGGTTCAGCAACAAGGATTTGCTGGGTTCAGGGTTTTTCTGGATATACATGGTGGCATTGTTCAGCGCGCGCATTAGTTTCACCATGTCATCCCTGTGGCCGTTCAGCGTTGGCTTCAGTGTCACGAGATTGAAGCTGAGCGTGTGCACGGAGCCGGTCGGCAGTGTCTGTCCCTCGGCGCCAAGCGCTTGCATGACCTTAAATGCGGCAGGTTCAAACACGGCGGCCGCATCAATCTTATGGTTCAGCATCGCCTGCGGCATGTCTTCAGGCGCCATGTCGATCAGGCCCATGCTACGCGGATCGAAACCTTGCGACAGCGCAATCAGGTCGAATACATACTGGCTGGACGTGCCCATCGGTATCGCCACTTTTTTACCGACCAGGTCTTTCGCTACGGAGATATTGTCGCTTTTTCGGACGATCAGCTTGGTATCGAAATTGGCGTTGCAGAATGTACCGAGCACGATGAAGTCTTTGCGCTCGAAGCTGTTGAACATGATGGGCAGGTCAGATACGGTGGCAAGCTGCACCTTGCCGTCAAACATCTGTTTGATGCAGCGTGCGCCATTGTTGCAGTCCAGCAGCTTTACTTTCAAGCCTTCCTGGACAAACAAGCCCATTTTTTCCGCAACGTAAAACGGCGTGGACATGCCGGAAGTGCTGACCGCGATCGTCAGTTCCGCCGCAAATAGGCTGGGCGCGACCAGTGCGGCCAATAAACCCAGAATGCGGAAAACCGTAGGAAAGACTTTCATAGGGAGCGTGTGATGGAGGCGATTGTCGTGCAAACAAAATTGTATTTCTACACATGATATCTGCAATCAGCTAACTATTGCAAAATACACGCTGTGCTTGCTGATATACGAAAAAAACGGCGTTGCCCAAGATAGGCAACGCCGTTCTTTTAAATGCGGTCGGTTACCGTCAGGCAACCGAAAACCGTATCAAACCGGATTACGCCAGGTTCTTCGCAGCGAAGTCCCAGTTGACCAGTGCCCAGAATGCTTCCAGGTACTTAGGACGTGCATTGCGGTAGTCGATGTAGTACGCGTGTTCCCACAGGTCGCAAGTGACCAGTGCTGTGTCGGCAGTAGTCAGCGGTGTGGCGGCATTGGAGGTGTTGACGATGTCCAGTGTGCCGTCGGCTTTCTTTACCAGCCAAGTCCAGCTGGAGCCGAAGTTGCCTACTGCGGATTTGTTGAAGGCTTCCTTGAATGCATCGAAGGAGCCCCATTTTGCATTGATGGCTTCCGCCAGCGCGCCGGTAGGTGTGCCGCCGCCGTTTGGTGTCAGGCTGTTCCAGTAGAACGTGTGGTTCCAGATCTGCGCAGAATTATTGAAGATGCCGCCGGAGGATTTTTTAACGATCTCTTCCAGTGTGGAGTTTTCGAATTCTGTGCCCTTGATCAGGTTATTCAGGTTGGTCACATAGGTTTGATGATGCTTACCATAGTGATACTCCAGGGTTTCCTTGGAAATATGTGGAGCGAGCGCGTCCAGTGCATAGGGCAGTGCCGGTAGGGTATGTTCCATAGTGCATCCTTTTGTTCGTGGTTCGGTGAAAACTCAATTGTAATGGCTAAGTGAATCGGTTGCAGCAATTGCATTCATTTTCGATCATCAGTGTCATTCCCGGAAACCCAGGGTGGGGCTATTGTGCTAGGGATTGCGGGCGCGAAGGTGTTGTTAGGCGGATAACGGGTATTGCGGCCCGCTGATAAGGGGGGGGCTGGGGGCATGGCGGGGAAAGCGGATACTCACTCCAGGCTGGGCTGTACGCTGCTGATGCCCACTTCTGCGCTGTCGTCCGCTGTGCGCACGCTGATGCTGGTATTCGGCTGCAGTTGTTTGGTCGAGCGTATCAGCCGGCCTTTGTGGTCGCTGAGGATACTGTAGCCGCGTTCCAGCGTCCTTTGCGGGCTCAGTAGTTCCAGCTGCGCTTCCAGCGCGGCCAGCGCCTGGCGTTGGCTTTTGGTCTGGCCGGCAGCGCCTGCAGCCAGCCGGCGCTTCCATTCCGCCAGTTGAATTTGGTGGGCGCCGGTATCCGGCAACTGGTTTTTCAGCCGGGCGGACAGTTGCGCCAGGCTGGAATGCGAATGTTGCAGCGGATACCTGACCGAGTAAGCCAGTCTTTGCGCCCAGCTTTGTATTTGCAGGCGTTTATGCGTGATTGCCGCCGCCGGGCTTTGCAGCCGGCGTGCGTACCAGTCCAGCGTTTGCGCATGGCTGGACAGCTGTCTGCGCATGGTCCTTTGCAGCGCGCTGCCATGCTGCCCCAGCTCCGCCAGCAGGTCTGCCCTGTGCGCCGCTGCCAGTTCGGCGGCGGCAGTCGGCGTGGCTGCGCGCACGTCGGCCGCAAAATCGGCAATCGTGAAATCGGTTTCATGGCCTACGCCTGAAATCACCGGCATGCTGGCCGCTGCGATGGCACGCGCCACGATCTCGGCATTAAACGACCACAGGTCTTCTATGCTGCCGCCGCCCCGACATACCAGCAGCACATCGCATTCAGCGCGGCGCGATGCGGTAGTGATCGCCTGCGCAATCTTTTGCGCCGAACCTTCGCCCTGCACCGGCGTCGGGTATAGCACGATGCGCACGTGCGGCGCGCGGCGCTGAAGCGTTGTCAGGATGTCGCGCAACGCAGCCGCCTGCGGGCTGGTGACGATGCCTATGCTGGTCACAAAGCCTGGAATTGCGCGTTTGCGTTGCGGGTCAAACAGGCCTTCGGCGGTCAGCTGGGCCTTCAGTTGCAGAAAAGCCTCGTACAGGTTGCCGAGCCCGGCGCGGCGGATAGCCTCCACGCTCAGCTGGTAGTCGCCGCGCGGCGCGTATAGCGTGACCAGCGCGCGCACTTCCACCTTATCGCCTTCACGTGGAATAAAGCCCGCGTATTGGGCGCGGCCACGGAACATCACCGCCCGTACCTGGGCGTTCTGGTCTTTCAGTGTGAAATACCAATGGCCTGATGCGGCGCGGGTAAAATTCGATATTTCGCCGGAAACCCACGTTAGCGGGATGTTCCGCTCCAAAAGCTGAGCAACGGCCTGGTTCAGCGCTGAAACTGTCAGCACAGGCGCCGTGGATGCTGGAGATGGAGGGCGGGGGTCAGGAGTCATACGGGTCGGCAGGGAAAAAGCTGTCCACAGAAGCGTGGATCGGGCCTTAGCATGTCATCAAGCAGGCGTGATGTCAAAAAATATTCACAATTACATTGTAAGTGCTTGATTTTTAAAGAAAAGCCAAATTTGCGCAATAAAGTGGCAAAGTAGGAAAATCCTTACAAATCAAGGACTTTGACGCTACTTCTTCATATTGTTCACAAAGTTATCCACAGAAACCGTGGGCAAATCCTTATATGCCGCCGCTGATTTAATTTCTTTTGTGAAAAATTACTGTCGTAATCAATAAGCGAGCGGCCTGCCTTTTATTTGTGCAGAAATGATTTATTTAATTTAATCAATTACTTAGCGGCTTCTGGCCTGCTTGCGCACAAACTTATCCACATAAGTTGTGCAGAACTTCGGCGTTGGAATTACTCGGCATGAAATTGTTGGTTTATGACCAATAACATAGTGAAAAAGCTATTTTGCCTAATAATGCAGCAACGGTTTTATAATCAATAAAATCAGTTACTTGCGTGCATTTCTGGCGCTTGCACACAATCTTATCCACAAGAAATGTGTAAAAGTCTTGACCTGTTTTGCATGCATAGCGCGCGGCAATCTGCGCGCACGCAACCCTGCCATTTTTTAATGCAATGTTTTAATTTCCAATAAAATCAAATGCTTATCTTGGTTTAATGGGGTTGCTCACAAACTTGTCCACAGAAAATGTGTAGAAAACGCGTGTTGATGCCGGGTGCCAGCCAGAAGGCCAGCGGGTGTTTGCAGCGATATGCCAAGTATCTGAAGCATCTTCTGACTGCTTTTTGAGCAGTAGGGCAATAACGAATAAAATCAAGGGCTTACGGAGGCAAGAAGAAGATGTCCACAATCTTGCACACAGAAAATGTGCAAAACTGCCGCTAAAGAAAAATATTTCTTGCGTATCATTGTCGCATTTCGCCGGGCAAGGCTTGCCCAAGGGCAGACAACACGCTACATTGCGGGGTTGGATTCACTGAACCCTCAAGGAGCTTCTTTTGTTCGCTATTCTTCAAGCGGCTGGCTGGCCGATATACCTGTTGCTGATCGCGTCCATCATCGCACTGGCGCTGATCATAGAGCGCTCCCTGTCGCTGCGTCGCCAGCGCATCCTACCCAAGACCCTGCTGGCGGAAGTCATCCGCGTGTACCAGGCAGGCAAGATCAAGCAGGAAGTGATTGACTATCTGGCGGCCAATTCGCCGCTGGGCAAGGTGCTGGCCGCCGGCCTGCGCAATGTGGAAGCGCCGCGCGAAGTGATGAAGGAATCGATAGAGGAAGCCGGCAGCGCCGTCGCGCATGAGCTGGAACGTTTCCTGACCACGCTGGGCACGATCGCTTCGCTGGCGCCGCTGATGGGCCTGTTCGGCACCGTGGTCGGCATGATAGAAATTTTCGGTTCGCAGAATGCGTCCGGGGCCAATCCTGCGCAACTCGCGCACGGTATTTCGGTGGCGCTGTACAACACAGGCTTTGGTTTGCTGATCGCGATGCCTTCGCTGATTTTTTACCGCCATTTCCGCGCACTGGTCGATAGCCTGGTCGTGGATATGGAGCAGCAAGCGGTGAAGTTTGTCGATATCGTCCACAGCGCGAGAAAATAAGATGAATTTCCGTAAAGGACAGGGCAGGGAAGATCCGGAAATCAACCTGATTCCCTTTATCGACGTGCTGCTGGTGATCCTGATCTTCCTGATGGTGACCACGACCTACAGCCGCTTTACCGAACTGCAGATCACGCTGCCGACGGCGGATGCGGAGAAATCGCAGGACCGTCCGGCTCAGATCGACATCGGAATTGACGCACAGGGCCGTTACAAGATCAACAGCCAGCCGGTGTCCTTCCTGGATACTGCGACACTGGCGGAAGACTTGAAGCAGGCAGCTGCGGCGCTGAATCCAGGCAAGGACGGCGCGCGGCCGGATCCGGTTGTCATCATCAATGCAGACCGTGCCACCAGCCACCAGTCAGTCATCGACGTGCTGGAAGCGGCGCGCATTGCAGGCATGGCGAAAGTGACATTTGCCGCACAGGCCAGCAACAAAAAATAGCCTGCGCTGCACAATAACGGTGCCGGCGCCTTAAAAACGCCGGCATTGCTGCTTTTGGCCTTACCCCGAGTGGATTTGCCGCTCACCTTGTTTCCCGACTATGGAGTGTGCTTGGGTTCCCAACTAGAAACCGGTTTGATGCGGGCATGGCTACGGCGCGGCGTGACGGCGCGCCTGTTATGGCCCGTGTCGCGCCTGTTCCGGCTGCTGGTGAGCTTTCGCGTTGGCCTGTTCCTGATGGGCTACAAGCGCCAGACCCGGCTGCCGGTGCCGGTGATCGTGGTCGGCAATATCTTTGTCGGCGGCACGGGCAAGACGCCGCTGACGATCTGGCTGGTGCAGCAATTGCAGGCGGCCGGCTGGAAGCCCGCAGTGGTGTCGCGCGGCTACGGCGCCAGCGCGGAAACGGTTATCGAAGCAAGCGCAGATGCATCCGCCGCCGTCACCGGCGATGAACCGTTGCTGATCGCCCAGCGCACCGGCTGTCCGGTCATGGTGGGGCGCAACCGGGTAGAAGCTGCGCAAGCGCTGCTGCTACGCCATCCCGGCACTGACATCATCGTTTCGGATGACGGTTTGCAACATTATGCGCTCGCCAGGGACGTGGAAATCATGTTGTTTGACCAGCGCGGCGTCGGCAATGGCTGGATGCTGCCGGCCGGGCCCTTGCGTGAGCCCGCGCAGCGGCGCAGCGATTTTACGGTGCTGAATATGTCCGGCGCCAAGGCAGGAACGGAAGCCCCCGGCGTGGACAGGAACGCGGTACACATGCAGTTGCTGGCCGGTGAGGCAAGCAGCCTTGCCAATCCTACTGTGCGCCTGACGATGGCGGAACTGGCGGTAACAAAGGGCAGCATCGTCGCCGCAGCCGGTATAGGTAATCCCGAGCGCTTCTTTTCCATGCTGCGTTCGGCGGGATTGCAGTTTGAAGCGATGCCCTTGCCCGACCATCATGATTTCACGGACGACCCTTTTCGGGCTGTGCAGGCAGACATGATCCTGATCACCGAAAAGGATGCAGTAAAATGTAGGCAGATCGAATCGATGCGTCAGGACGCGCGGCTGTGGGTAGTGCCGGTCAGCGCGCAGCTGGAGGCGGATTTCGCGGTAAAAATCATGGAAAAAATTTCGGAGAAACAAAATGGACGCTCGCTTGCTTGACGTGTTGGTATGCCCCCTGTGCAAGGGCCCGCTGGTGTATGACAAGGCGGCGCAGGAACTGATCTGCAATGCAGACAAGCTGGCCTATCCCATCCGCGACGATATTCCCATCATGTGGGCAGACCAGGCGCGCGTGCTGAATGCACCGGCGAACGCGGCACCGAACGCCCCAGCAGACGGCAACTGACATGAAGCCCTTTGTTGCAATCGTGCCGGCGCGGCTGGCGTCCACCCGTTTGCCGAACAAACCGCTGGCCGACCTCGGCGGCAAACCGATGGTCGTGCGCACTGCCGAGCGCGCACTGCTGTCCGGCGCCAGCCAGGTGGTAGTGGCGACTGACCATGCCGATATTCTGGCGGCCTGCCGCGAGCACGGCGTCAACGCCATCATGACGCGCGCCGACCATCCTTCAGGTACCGACCGCATTGCAGAAGTGGCTGCAGCGCTTGGCCTGGCGGATGATGCAGTGGTCGTTAATGTGCAAGGCGATGAGCCGCTGATAGAACCGGCGCTGATTTCTGCAACAGCAGCATTGATCGGCGGTGCGGTGCCGATGGCGACCGCAGCCCATCCTATTCATGATCTGAACGAAGTGTTTAATCCCAATGTGGTCAAGGTGGTGCTGGACAAGGCTGGGCGAGCGTTGTATTTCTCACGCGCGACAATACCCTGGCACAGAGATGGTTTTGCTGCAACGCGCAACGCATTGCCCGAAGGATATGCACCGCTGAGACACATAGGCTTGTATGCTTACAGGAATGATTTCCTGCAGGCCTACCCGAAGCTGGAAATGTCGCCACTGGAACAACTGGAAGCGCTGGAGCAGTTACGCGTGCTGTGGAATGGCTATCCTATCGCCGTCCATGTCACGGATGCCATGCCCGCGCCGGGAGTGGATACAGAGGAAGACCTCGCCAGAGTCAGGCAGCTGTTTGCTCCGGCGTCGCTTGGTTAAATCGTTTAGATGAAAAATATGCGTTGATGGGCTGATTTCATGGCAAATCATCAATTAACTAATTTTTTGTGGTAAGTTTCGTGAAAAGATACTGTGTTATTACTACTGTCAGATATTGCAGCTTAACGATACTTTTTGGTAAAAATTGAGATGCGGCAACGACATGTGTGGCAATCAATCCGCCCCATGCGAGTCCTTATCTGCGCAATCGGCACAATCGGTTGTTTGTAAACCGGTATCGGAAAACTAAAATATCGACAACATTCAGTATGGTGTCCAGCAGCGGACAGTAATACGAAAAGAATTCAAACTCGTCTTAGGAACTAAAATGCGTCTTATTTTGTTGGGAGCGCCGGGGGCCGGCAAGGGCACACAGGCTAATTACATCAAGGAAAAATTCAATATTCCGCAAATCTCTACCGGCGATATGCTGCGTGCTGCTGTTAAAGCAGGTACACCGCTGGGCGTGGAAGCCAAAAAAGTGATGGATGCGGGCGGACTGGTATCTGACGACATCATCATTGGCCTGGTCAAGGACCGTTTGCAAGATCCAGATTGCGCCAACGGCTATCTGTTTGACGGTTTCCCACGGACCACACGCCAGGCTGATGCCATGAAAGATGCCGGCGTCAAGATTGATTACGTGCTGGAAATTGCTGTTCCGGATGAAGCCATTGTTGATCGCATGAGCGGCCGCCGCGTACATCCTGCTTCTGGCCGTGTGTACCACGTCAAATTCAATCCGCCTAAAGTCGAAGGCCGTGATGATGTGACCGGCGATGAGCTGATACAGCGTGACGATGACAAGGAAGAAACCGTCAAGAAACGCCTGTCCGTCTACCACGAGCAGACCGAAGTGCTGGTCAGCTACTACGGTGATTGGGCAAAATCGGGCGCACCAGGCGCGCCTAAATACCGCAAGATCGCCGGCGTGGGTCCGGTAGAAGTCATCCGCGACAGTGCTTTCGCGGCACTCGCAGAGTAAAAAGAAAGCGGGCTTGATGCCCGCTTTTTTCATGGTACTTCCAGCTGGCCAGTTCGCTTGAATGTAGCTTGAATGTAGCTTGAATGTAGCTCGAATGTAGATTTACGGTATTTTAGCCAGCCCAGGCACTCCAAATAAAAAAGGGCAGCGTACAAGTTTTGCAGTGCGTAGTTTTCATCATCCCGCGTTCGATCACATTTTGGATCGCCGGGAAGTTGAAGTTTCGTCGTTGTTTTACTTTGTCGTCATAAAAAACATTTTTGCACCCGCTGTTACATACACAGCAGGAGCCGGAATGCCCATAACAAGTGGAGGAGTCAACATGGTAGCTGGTCTATGGTTTGTTGTCGCCTGCGGGGTCGTCGCCGTGCTCTACGGCCTGGTATCCCGCAGCTGGATTTTGAAGCAGGACGCAGGAAACGCCCGCATGCAGGAAATCGCTGCAGCGATACAGCAGGGCGCAGCAGCCTATCTGGCAAGGCAGTACCGCACGATCGCCATCGTCGGCGTC
>JAYSKH010000225.1:0-3286 GCA_043726505.1 Undibacterium sp.
CCACAACGCTGGCGGCGATGGTGAACCACCTGAATGAAAACGAATACGGCCACATCCTGACAGTGGAAGATCCTATCGAATTCGTGCATGAATCAAAAAAATGCCTGATCAACCAGCGCGAAGTCGGCCCGCATACAATGTCGTTCCAGAATGCGCTGCGTTCGGCACTGCGTGAAGATCCGGATGCGATTCTGGTCGGCGAGCTGCGCGACCTGGAAACGATACGGCTGGCGCTGACAGCCGCGGAAACGGGCCACTTGGTGTTCGGTACGCTGCATACATCGTCCGCCGCAAAAACCATTGACCGTATCGTCGACGTGTTCCCGGCGGAAGAAAAAGAAATGGTGCGCTCGATGTTGTCCGAATCGCTGCAGGCCGTTATCTCGCAAACGCTGCTGAAAACCAAGGACGGCAGCGGCCGTGTCGCTGCGCATGAGATCATGCTGGGCACACCAGCGATCCGCAACTTGATCCGCGAAGCAAAGATCGCGCAGATGTATTCGGCGATTCAGACAGGCAGCAATATCGGCATGCAGACCTTGGACCAGAACCTGACGGATCTGGTACGCCGCAACTCCATCTCGGCGGCAACCGCCAGGGCGGCGGCGAAGATCCCTGACAATTTCCCCGGCTAGTCATTGAATACAACTCTGGAATACATCCTGAACAGACTGTTCATCCCTGCTGTTAAAAGTACTGAAAAGAGGCATTGAGAAATATGGAACGCGATCAGGCAACCAAATTCATGCACGACTTGCTGCGGCTGATGCTGACCAAGAATGGCTCGGACTTGTTCATCACGGCGGAGTTCCCTCCCGCCTTCAAGATAGACGGCAAGGTCACCCCCGTGTCCAACCAGGCGCTGACGCCTGCGCACACGGTCGATCTCGCGCGGGCCATCATGAACGACAAGCAGGCGGCGGAATTTGAAGCCACCAAGGAATGCAATTTTGCGATCAACCCCGCAGGCATGGGACGCTTCCGCGTTTCCGCCTTCATGCAGCAGGGCCGTGTGGGCCTGGTACTGCGGACGATCACGACGGCGATTCCCAAGTTTGAAGACCTGGGCCTGCCGAGCAACCTGAAAGAAGTGGCGATGACCAAGCGCGGCCTGGTCATCATGGTCGGTGCTACCGGTTCCGGTAAATCGACGACCTTGGCGGCGATGGTCGGCTATCGCAATGCGAACAGCTATGGCCATATCCTGACGGTGGAAGATCCGATTGAATACGTGCACCCGCACGGTAACTGCATCGTTACGCAGCGCGAGATAGGCATCGATACCGAAGACTGGGGAGCCGCGCTGAAAAATTCGCTGCGGCAGGCGCCAGACGTGATCCAGATCGGCGAGATCCGCGACCGTGAAACGATGGATTTTGCCATCGCGTTTGCAGAAACCGGCCACCTTTGCCTGGCTACCCTGCATGCGAACAGCGCCAACCAGGCAATGGACCGCATGATCAACTTTTTCCCTGAGGAACGCCGGGCGCAACTGCTGATGGATTTGTCGCTGAACCTGAAAGGCGTCATTTCGCAGCGCTTGCTGCCGATCAAGGGGAAAAAAGGCCGGGTCGCCGCAGTCGAGATCCTGCTCAATACACCTTTGATTTCCGATCTGATCTTCAAGGGCAATGTGCACGAGATCAAGGAAATCATGAAAAAGTCGCGCGAGCTGGGCATGCAGACTTTTGACCAGGCGCTGTTCGACCTGCATGAGGCCGACCTGATCACGTATGAAGACGCATTGCGTAATGCCGACTCCGTCAATGAACTGCGGCTGGCCATTATGCTGCAAGGCAAAGACGCCAAAGACCGCGATCTCAGCGCGGGCACCCAACATTTAGGAATCGTATGAGCAATCTGGACTTCACCGCAAACAGCCTGCAGGGCCAGCCTGTCGATCTGAAACAGTATCAGGGCAAGTTGCTGCTGATCGTCAATACGGCCAGCAATTGCGGTTTTACGCCGCAGTACAAGGGGCTGGAAGAAGTCTATAAGCAGTTCAAGGACAAGGGCGTTGAGGTATTGGGTTTCCCGTGCAACCAGTTCCTGCACCAGGAGCCCGGTACCGCCGAAGAAATCGGCACCTTCTGCGAAAAGAACTACGGTGTGACCTTCCCGCTGTTTGAGAAAATCGACGTCAACGGCAACGATGCGCATCCGCTGTACAAGCACCTGAAAGCCAAGGCGCCCGGCCTGATGGGCAGCGAAGCGATCAAGTGGAATTTCACCAAATTCCTGGTCAAAAAAGACGGCTCGGTATTCAAGCGCTATGCGCCTGCAACAACGCCGAAAGATATCGTGGCAGATATAGAACAGCTACTGGCTGAATAAATCTGCAGCCACGCATTTCATTCAACTGCCCGCCGCTCATCGCGCCCGGGCAGTTTTCATATCAGCCCCAGCAGCTTCAACACCAGCGGCAACAACAACGCCGTCAGCAAACCCGATATCCCCATCGCAAGACCCGCAAAAGCACCCATCTCTTCACTGAACTGAAATGCCCGCGCCGTACCTATGCCATGCGCGCTGACGCCAAGCGCAAACCCGCGCACACTGTCATCTTCTATCTTCAGCAGATTCAATATGCCGCGCGCCATCGTCGCACCGGCGATGCCGGTCAGCATTACCAGCACGGCAGTCAGCGACGGCAAGCCGCCTATCTTCTCCGACACACCCATCGCAATCGCCATCGTCACGGATTTAGGCGCAATTGACAATACTGTAGCCGGTGACGCCCCCAGCGCCCATGCCAACCCCATCGCAACAGCAATCGCCGCTGCACTGCCCGCCAATGAGCCCATCAGGAAGGCAAACCAGTTACGCCGCAATTTACTGATCTGCTGATATAGCGGAATCGCCAGCGCAACGGTAGCCGGCCCCAGCAAAAAATGCACAAACTGCGCGCCGGCGAAATAGGTCTGGTAAGAAGTGCCAGTCAGGCTCAACACCAGCACCAGCATCGCCACCGCAATCGCCACCGGATTGGCCAGAGAGTTAAATTTTGTCTTCGCATAAATGGCGTAAGCAAGCTGATACGCAATCAGCGTCGCCGTCAGCCCCAGCAGCGGCGACGCCGCCAGATACACCCAGATATCCGTCAGCCGCCCGGTCATTTCTGCAACCAGCGCACAACCAGTGCAGTAACAACAATCGACACCGCTGTACTAACCAGCAAAGCCACCGCCAACGGCAACCACTCCGCCAGCACCTGCTGCCCCAGCACCATGATGCCAACCCCCGCCGGAATAAACAGCAAAGACAAATGCTTCAAAAACTCCTGCAC
>JAYSKH010000226.1:0-15283 GCA_043726505.1 Undibacterium sp.
ATCCGCACCAGCTATCCGGGCCAGGCCCCGCAGATTGTGGAAAACCAGGTGACTTATCCGCTGACCACGACCATGCTGTCGGTACCGGGTGCGAAGACAGTGCGCGGTTATTCCTTCTTTGGCGATTCCTTTGTGTATATCCTGTTTGAGGACGGCACCGATCCCTATTGGGCGCGCTCGCGCGTGCTGGAATATCTGAACCAGGTGCAATCGCGCCTGCCGCCGCAGGCCAAGACCGCGCTGGGCCCTGATGCGACTGGTGTCGGCTGGGTGTATGAATACGTGCTGGTGGACCGCAGCGGGAAGATGGATTTGTCGCAGCTGCGCGCCTACCAGGACTGGTTCCTGAAATTTGAACTGAAGGCGGTGCCGAATGTATCTGAGGTGGCCAGCATAGGCGGTATGGCACGCCAATACCAGATCGTGCTAGACCCGGACAAGCTGAGAGCGTACAACATCCCACACGGGAAAATCATTGAGGCCGTGCAAAAAGCTAACCAGGAATCCGGCGGTTCGGTACTGGAGCTGGGCGAAGCAGAGTATATGGTGCGCTCATCCGGCTACCTGCAATCGCTGGATGATTTCCGCAAGATACCGCTGATGACCACCGATGCCGGCGTATCAGTCAGACTGGGTGATGTGGCGCGCATCCAGGTCGGGCCGGAAACGCGGCGCGGCCTGGCCGATCTGGACGGTGAAGGTGAGGTCGCTGGCGGCGTGATCGTGATGCGCTCCGGTAAAAATGCGCTGGAGACGATAGAAGCAGTTAAGGCCAAACTGGAGAAGCTTAAAGCCAGCCTGCCGCCCGGTGTCGAGATCGTTCCCACCTATGACCGCTCCAAGCTGATCAAGCGCGCGGTGAGCAACCTGGAACATAAGCTGATCGAAGAATTCATCGTGGTAGCGCTGGTGTGCGCCATCTTCCTGTTTCATCTGCGCTCGGCACTGGTGGCGATAGTATCGCTACCGCTCGGCATCCTGGCGGCATACATCATCATGTACTACCAGGGGGTAAACGCCAATATCATGTCGCTTGGCGGTATTGCAATTGCCATCGGTGCGATGGTGGATGCGGCCGTCGTCATGATAGAGAATGCGCACAAACATATCGAGGCCTGGAATCATGCCCACCCTGGCGAGAAACTGGCGGGCGAAGCGCATTGGCGGGTGATCGGCGATGCGGCGGCCGAGGTTGGGCCGGCATTGTTTTTTTCGCTGCTGATCATCGTGCTGTCCTTTATCCCGGTGTTCACGCTGGAAGCACAGGAGGGGCGTCTATTTGCGCCGCTGGCTTTTACCAAGACCTATGCGATGGCTGCCGCTGCGGGCTTGTCCGTGACGCTGATTCCGGTTTTGATGGGTTATCTGATACGTGGGCGCATCCCTGCGGAACAAAAGAATCCGCTGAATCGCTGGCTGATCGCGCTCTACCGCCCCTTGCTGGAGCGCGTCTTACGCTTCCCCAGTGCCACGCTGTTAATTGCTGCACTCATCGCTATTGCCACGATCTGGCCGATGGCGCGACTGGGTGGCGAGTTCATGCCGCCATTGGATGAAGGTGATCTACTTTACATGCCGTCGGCCTTGCCGGGCATCGGTATCGGCAAAGTGTCTGAACTGCTGCAGCAGACCGACCGCCTGATCAAAACCGTACCGGAAGTGCAAAGCGTATTTGGTAAGGCGGGCCGGGCAGAATCGGCGACCGATCCGGCGCCGCTGGAGATGTTTGAGACCACCATCCAGTTCAAGCCACGTGAGCAATGGCGTGCCGGCATGACGCCGGACAAGCTGGTGGAAGAGCTGGACCGTATCGTCAAGGTACCTGGCTTGTCTAATATCTGGGTGCCGCCCATCCGCAACCGTATCGATATGCTGGCAACCGGCATCAAAAGCCCGGTTGGGGTAAAAGTAGCCGGCACCAGCCTGCAGGAAATCGATCGCATCACCGGCGAGATAGAGCGAGCCCTCAAAAATGTACCCGGTGTGTCCTCCGCTCTGGCAGAAAGGCTGAATGGCGGGCGCTATATCGACGTCCATATCGACCGCGATGCGGCAGCTCGCTATGGCCTCAATATTGCCGACGTTCAGAGTATTGTGTCTGCCGCCATCGGCGGAGACAACATCGGCGAGACGGTGGAAGGCTTACAGCGATTTCCTATCAATGTGCGCTATCCGCGAGAAGTGCGCGATTCAGTCGAGAAATTGCGCCAGTTGCCGGTGCTGACTGAGCGCGGCGCGCAAATCCGGCTGGGCGATGTTGCTGCGATCCGCATCAATGACGGCCCGCCCATGCTGAAGAGTGAAAATGCTCGATTGTCCGGCTGGGTGTATGTGGATATTCGCGGGCGCGACCTCAGCTCGGCCGTGCATGAGATGCAGCAAGTGGTGGCCCAGGAGGTGAAGCTGCCGGCGGGGTATTCTGTGTCCTGGTCAGGGCAATTTGAATATTTGGAGCGCGCCATGGCCAAGCTGAAAATCGTGGTGCCAGCGACCTTGCTGATCATCTTTGTGTTGCTGTACATGACCTTCAAGCGGGCGGATGAAGCCGCGTTGATCATGGCGACGCTGCCTTTTGCACTGGCCGGCGGTATCTGGCTGCTATGGCTGCTCGGGCACAATCTATCGGTCGCCAGCGGGGTAGGGTTTATTGCTCTGGCGGGCGTGTCGGCTGAGTTTGGCGTGATCATGCTGCTGTATCTGAAAAACGCCTGGGAAGACCGGCTGGCAGCGGGCAAGGCTTCTGAAGCTGATCTGCTGGAGGCGATACGGGAAGGTGCCGTATTGCGCGTCAGGCCCAAGGCGATGACGGTGGCAGTGATCATCGCTGGGCTGGTGCCCATCATGCTCGGTGCCGGCACCGGCTCAGAAGTTATGCAGAGGATCGCAGCGCCGATGGTGGGAGGCATGATCACTGCGCCGCTGCTATCTATGCTTGTGGTACCAGCGGCGTACTTGATGCTGATTCGTTGGAAGTTGAATAAGGTGCAGACTAGATCGCTATAGCGTAATAATTGCAATAGCGCCTTGGGGAGGCTGGGCGCCTCCGGATATGTTAAGGGTAGACTTTGCCGGGCAATGGAAGGTGCATCAAACCGGCAGAGTCATCTCATCGCGAAAAAAAATCACAGCCGATGAAAAATCCATTTCACATAATCATCACTCAGTTCAGCAAACTCTCAATCTGCGCCGCAGGAATCGCCCCCGGTACCCGCTTACCACTGGCAAACACCAGCGTAGGCGTACCATTAATCCCCAGCTTTTGGCCCAGTTCCACGGTGCGGTCTACCGGCGTAGTGCATTTTGCTGGCGCCAGTTCTCCACCTTTCATTGCAATGTCCCATGCCTTGGCCTTGTTAGGCGCGCACCATACGCTGACGGAGCGTGTGTAGGCGTTTGGATGCAGCGATACGATAGGGAACAGGTAGGTGTAGATGGTGACGTTGTTCAGTGCTGCCAGCTCATTTTCCAGGCGTTTGCAGTAAGGGCAATCGGGGTCGGAGAAAACGGCCAGCTTGCGCTTGCCATTGCCTTTGACGGTGACGATGGCGTCACGCGTGGGCAGCGTGGAAAAATCTATTCTGTTCAACTGCTCGACGCGGGCTTCGGTCAGGTTGGCTTTTTTGTCGATATCGACAAGATTGCCTTCCATGACGTAACGCATGGAGCCGTCTACATAGATCACATTGCGGCCGACCACTACTTCGTACAGATCTGACTGATCCACCTTGGACACGCTGTCTACTTTTACGCCGGGGGACAATTGCTGCACCCGGGCGATGACTTTTGCCGTCTCTGCTGGAGTGACGGCAGCGGCAATGCTGCCGGCGGCGAAAGCCATGGAGGTGATGGCGATCAGTATGCTTGCGATTTTCTTCAACATGTTTTTTCGATTCTCAAATTTTAAATAAATAATCGGTGCGGCGGTCTGTCTGGGCTGGATGCGGCGTTATGAATGAGGGCTATTCCGGTTTTGATTTCTGCTGCAGCGTGGCGGTAAACTTGTCCAGCGCATCGCTGAGCGATGCAATCGAGAATCCGCCTATATGCAGGTCCACCATGTGCTTGCCTTCATCATAAAACAGTGTGGTCGGCAGCGCACTGGAACCTACTGCACGGGGAATTTGCCCCGCCGGATCCAGCACAACATTGCTGATGTCCAGATGCGTGTCGGTGATGAATTTTTTTGCCGCTGCAGTATCCGTATCCTGGTTGACAAAGATAAATACCACGTCCTTGCGCTGACGCTGGACTTCCGCCATCGCTGGCATTTCGTGCCTGCAAGGCGGGCACCAGCTTGCCCACAGGTTCACGATAACAGGTTTTCCGTTGGCAAGCTCGGCCAGTGTGGTGGGTTTGCCTTCCAGTGTGTTCAGGCTGAATGCCGGCAAGTCTGCATTTTTGGACGCAGCGGGCAGGCGGGCAGCGCCGGACATGTCCCACACGATAAACGCGGTAAACAGGCCAGCAGCCAGCGGCGCAAGCAGTTCATGGCGTTTCCAGCAACGCCATGCGCCAAAGGCAAGGCCGGCGATGACGCCGGCCAGCGTGTGAAAGCCGCCGTCGCGGATATCCAGTATGGAGAGCGGGGAGGCAAGATAGAGCGGAAACCAGACGGCAACAAACACAATGCGCGCCGCCACCAGCCCGGCCAGCGTCATTTCCAGCAGCAAGTCCAGGATGCCAACTTTTTTGGGTTTGCCGACAATGTGCCCAACGCCAGCGGCCAGCAGCAGCGAGCCCAGCATCAGCAGATGCGTGGCAGAGATGGCGAAAAAACCAAGAGAAAAACTGTGCATGTTGATATCGCTGTATGCCTTTATATATCGTTATTACTGCTTGTATCCGGCCTGCATCTGGCCTCCCGATGCAGGCCGGATGCGATGTTTGCGCGGTGTTTACGCATGTTTGTTTACTGCAAAGCCTGGTTGACCAGGTTGCTAATTCCTTCCAGCGGCTTCACCAGCTCAGGCGCCAGGTGATGGCGCTCACCCAGGTATGCCGGTGTGTTGTAGCTGACCCATACTTTGCCTTCGGCGTCTTGCCATGCCAACACTTTCAGCGGCAGGTCCAGCGCCGCTGTTGGCGCGGCCTGCATGATGGGCGTTCCGGCTTTGGGGTTGCCAAATACCAGAAGCTGCGAATCATGCATGTCCAGCCCGGCCTTGCGGGCGTCGCCCGCAAAATTGATGGATGCAAAAATCAACATGCCTTTGGATCTGGCGGCGGCTTCCAGGCGCTGCATGGTTTCTTCCACAGTGAACCTGCTTTGCTGGTTCACGATTCCTTCGTCTTTTGCCTGGGCTAACATGGGCGCTCCCAAAAATAATAAGATCAACAATAGTCGTTTCATGATGGAGCCCTTCCTTTAGAGGGCGTTTGGGAAATAAGTTCCGTAAATAAAGTTTGTATAGATTCACTATGTGAGCATGCGCCTGGGGCACTCATGCGCTCATGCGCTCATGCACTCATGTACTCAGCGCCCTAAGTTCGCCGCGAAAGATGCCGAACAGCGTCCGCGCGAACAGGCCCGCGATGACTGCCGTAGCAAACACGAGTAAGGCTACGGCGATGCTTTCTGTTGCCATATTGCGTTCAAATGCGAGGAATTTCATCGCAGCCGCTGATGATGCCGCCAGCGGAAAGCTGACTGCCCACCACGACACGCGGAACGGGCAGCAGTGCGCCAGGCTGCGCAGCCGCGTGAGCAGCACTGCCAGTATGAACAGCGTCAGGAAAAACAGCGCTTCCGCAAACAGGTCCACGTGGCCCGTGGTGGCAATATAGGCAGAAAAGCCGACCGCAAAAGGGGCGACCAGAATCAGCAGCGAAGGCTGCATCGCATCGGGAATAGGGGCCTGGAACAGTAGCCGGGAAAAGATCAGCGTGAACAGCGGCACCGCAAAAAAGAGGCCGACTGCCAGCGCAAATATCATCACATCATGCAGGCCCGGCATATCCAGCGACGGCAATGCCAGCGGCACGTCCAGCATGCCTACCACGGGCACTATCCAGGCCGGCGTGGCATGCTCAAGCTGCTGCTGGCGGCCCATCCAGCGGTTCACGGTCCACCATGCAAAGACTGTCATGGACACTGCGCCGATGATCCACATGCCGCGCGCGAGTTCCAGGTTCACATCGGCCAATACAATCGGCAGCAACAGCAGGCTGATAAAAAAGGTGCCGAACAGGTTGCCGCTGATGGGGTGGTTGAATTCATTACGCACTGCAGCGCTTGCTGTCAGCAGTTTGCCTGTATACGCAAAGGCGAGCGCCAGAAATGAAAGCACAGCCAGCGCACCGATCATGGATGACACCCATAGCGGCAAGCCAAACAGCGTGTGCGCATATTTCCATGCAACGCTGAGCCCGGAAAGGCCCATGACGGAGCCGAAAAAAGCAACCGGCAGATATTCGAAGTACTGCTTGCTGGCGGGGGTATCCATCGCGGTAGTAGTCATGGCGCTTCCGTTGTGAGTGGTGGAGTTATTGTTTGGTCGGTGACCGGTGGTGAATGTTTACTTTACGAGTGATCTCAACATGCGCTACGGCGCAATAATGCCGGACAGCGCAGAATAAACGCCAAAGCCGGCGGAAACCAGGATGATGATCGCAACCACGGCGGCGTAGCTGCCTTTGAGCCTGTGTGCCTCTGGCAGCCGGCGCGCCAGCAGGTAAAGAAAACCGAGCACGACGGGCAATAACAAGGCATTCATCACCTGCACGCCCACGCTCAGGCTCACCAGATTGACGCCGGATACGACGAGCAACGCTCCCAGCACCAGCGATGCCGTGTAGGTGCCATAGAACCAGGGGGCTTCACGCGGCGAGTGCGCCAGCGAATGTTTGGCGCCCAGCAGTTCGCCTACGCTGCGTGCGGCGGTCAGCGTGACGACTATCGTGGCAACCAGCGCCGCACCCGTCATGCCAAGGGCAAACAGCAGCTTGCCTATGCCTGCGCCGAGCAGTGGGGTAATTGCCTGCGCAATCTGTTCCACAGTGTTGAGTTCTGCGCCTGTGCTGCCGCTAATGCCGGAACTACTGGAAACATTGGCGCCCAGCGTCGCTGCGGTAGTGACCAGCACCGCCGCCATGATCAGTTGCGTTACCAGCGCTCCGAATGCGGTATCCCAGCGCGCCGCGCGCAAGTCGCCCAGCGTCAGCTTTTTTTCTACTACGGCAGACTGCTGGTAAAACACCATCCACGGCATGATGACGGCGCCGATGTTGGCGGCCACCAGATACAGGTAGCCATGGTCTGTCCACGGAATCGCCAGCGCGCCCGACAGCATGGCAGCAGGCGCAGGGTGGGCATGCCAGGCAACCACCAGAAAGATCAGCTCAAACAGCCCTATGCCAAGCGCAACACGCTCCACCGAGTGGTAAGAGCCGGAATACACCATGGCCAGCAGCCCGCCGACCACGACGGCCATTGTCGCCAGCTTGGGCACGCCAAAGAGGGCGCCTACGCCTGCCAGCCCGCTCAATTCGCTCAGCAAGGCGCCTATGCAGGCCAGCAGCAAGGTGCCCACCGACACCAACGCCCAGGCGCGGCCAAAGTGCTGCTGTATCAGTTCTCCATGGCCTTTGCCGGATACAATGCCCAGCCGTATCGTCAGCTCCTGCACGATGAACAGCACGGGCACAAGTACCAATTGCAACAGCAGCAGGCGGTAGCCCCACTGGGCGCCGCTCTGCGCTGCAGTGATGACGCTGCCGGCGTCGGTATCGGCCAGCATGACAACGATGCCGGGGCCGGTGACGGCGGCAAACTGCATCCAGCGCGAACGTGCTCTGGACGGTGCAACAAGGGCTTCAGTTGTCATGAAATGGCGCCTATGATCATGAAATATAAACAAGCGGTATCGTCAGCAGGGGACACTGGGTTTGCATGGGCCCGCCTTGATGCGCAAAGTGGATGAGGGTTTAGACGCTGGAGTTTAAATGATAATCAGTTTCATTGCCGTTTCGGATGCATATCCTCCATAATATGCAACCAATCGTCTAAATTGCGCTGTGGGTCTTTGGTGGTTTTGAGAGTTTTGGGGGCTTAGGGAGTTTATGTATGGATCATGCATCGACGCTGCTGGTGCAGTTCGGCGTGCACGCGGGTACTTTTCATAGCGGCGGCCACTGCGGCATCGCCAATTTTGATGAGGGCCTGCCATATGGACATATTCACTTGCTGCGCGCGGGGCGCATCCGGCTGATATTAAAAAACGGGCTGGAGATGGAGATTGCCGAACCTGCGCTGATCTTTTTCCCTGGCCCTTATCACCACAGGGTGGTGGCAAGCCAGGAGGATCAGGCCGAGCTGGTGTGCGCATCGCTGCACTTTGACGGCGGCTTCGGCAATCCGCTGGCGGCGGCGCTGCCTGAGCATATGGTTCTGCCGCTGGCAGAGCTGCCCGCGCTAGGCAATACGCTCAGCTGGCTGTTCCAGGAAGCGTTCGGCGATGAATACGGCAAGATCGCGGCGACTGACCGCCTGTTTGAGCTGCTGATCATCCAGCTGCTGCGGCATATACTGAAAACAGATAATCTGGGCAAGGGCATCCTGGCCGGCCTGGCAGACCCGCGGATTGCACGGGTGCTGGATCTGATGCATACGCGGCCCCAGCATTCTTTCAGCGTGGAAGAACTGGCCGGCGCGGCAAACATGTCGCGTGCGGGTTTTGCGGCACACTTCAAGCAGGTCGTCGGCAATACGCCGGCAGATTATCTGGCGGGCTGGCGCATCAGCCTTGTGCAAAAGCGGCTGCGCGAGGGCCATGCGATCTCTGTCATTGCCGCGCAGGTCGGTTATGAAAGCCCGTCTGCGCTGGCGCGCGCGTTCCGGCGCAAGACCGGCGCCAGCCCCAGGGAGTGGCTGGCTCGGCAGCACGTGCGTTGATTGCGGTGCCCGCCGGTTTTATGTCAAAAACAACTTTTAGTAAGACATTGTTAAAACAATAATTGCCTTGTTGCACATGATCGCCGGTGCCCCGATAATAAGACTTTCTGCATAAATCCTTGAGTAAATCATGAGAATTGCCGTACTGGACGACGACAGCAGCATCCTCGAACTGGCCTGCAGCATCCTGAGCAATGCCGGCCATACCGCACATCCCTTCTTGCGCGGGCAGGACATGCTGACCTCCTTGAAGCGGGAGAGTTATGACCTGCTGGTGCTGGACCTGCAAGTGCCGGATCTGAGCGGAGGGGAGATATTGAAATGGGTGAGGGAAAAACTTTCTCCTACCCTGCCCATTCTGGTGCTGACCAACCGCTCCGCCGAAGAAGATGTCGTTGCCAACCTGGTAGCAGGGGCGGACGACTATATGATCAAGCCTATGCGCTCGCATGAGCTGGTTGCGCGCGTGCAAGCCCTGATGCGGCGCGCCTATCCGCGCACCGCCATTGCGGAGCGTACGGAGTTTGGCATTTACCGTTTTGAATCGGGCTCTGGAAAGATCAGCGTCAACGGCGTGCCAGTGGAAATGACACAGAAAGAATATGACCTGACCTTGCTGTTTTTCCGCAACCTGGACCGTGCGCTGTCGCGCGCTTATATCATGGAGGCAATCTGGGCCCGCGAAGGCGAAGTGCCGTCTCGCACGCTGGATACGCATATTTCCAGAATACGCGCCAAGCTGGAATTGCGTCCGGAAAACGGCTACCGCCTGAGCCCTGTCTACAGTTACGGTTACCGGCTGGAAGAGGTAAATTAAGCCACTGTATCGATACTCTAAATAGTATCTTGATGTTGCAGGATCGCAATCCCTGTAAGGCATATGCCTACATATTGGTTGGATACCTTGAGATACGCCGACCTTGCTTGCCATGCTAACCTTTATTTTTCCGCCAAGGAAAAAATAAAGGAGAAGAGCATGCAAGACGAAATCCTTTCTACCGAAAAAACCTCATTCCGCATTGCCGTGATGCCAACGCAGGGCGGCGACTATAAAGGTATGGTATTTGAAAAGCACTCCAGAGATCCTGGCGAACGGGAGATCAGACATGAGTGCCAACGGGTGTATTTATTTGAAGAAGATGCACTGCAGGACGCGCGTACATTGCGCAAGATCCTGATCGCAAAGATGCTCGTGTAGGTTGCTTTTGGGCTGCATTGGGGTGAATTATCCGCAGGGCTTCAGATCCATGACGACGCCTCCACGACGCCTATCGCCCGGAAGGCCGGTTTGCAAAACAGATAGCCCTGCATCAGGCTGACGCCGGCACCAAACAGGAAATCGCGTTCCTCTGCCGTTTCTATGCCTTCCGCCAATACCGCCACACCAAGTTCATTGCACATAGCGATGATACCTTTGACGATGCTCTGTTTTGCTTCGTTGCCTCCTATGCCGCGCACCAGCTGCATATCCACCTTGATGACGTGTGGCTGAAATTCCGACAGCAGGCTCAGGCCTGCATAACCCGCGCCGAAATCATCTATCGCCGTATGGAAACCCAGCCGCTTGTATTCGTGAAAGATGGCCACCAGGTGAGGGCGGTCTTCAATCTGTTCACATTCATTGACTTCAAAGATAATTTTTTCAGTGGGGAAATTCATTTCTCTGGCAGCGTTCAGCGTGCTGCGGATGCAAGTCTCCGGCCGGTACACGGCATTGGGCATAAAGTTGATCGACAGGCGCTCTTTTATTCCCAAGCTGGCGGCTCCCTGGATGGCCTTGATGCGGCAAGCCTGGTCAAAGCGGTACAGGTTGGCATCTGTCAGATGTGACAGCACGGTGCCTGACGGTTCTCCATTCGGCCCGCGTACCAGTGCTTCATGCGCGTAGATAGTATGGTGCTGCAGATCAACGATGGGCTGGTAGGCAAACTCAAAATTAAAACCCAGCTCGTCACGCTGCCGGCACTGCACGCATCCTTCAGAAGCTTGCGTTTGCTCATGCTGATTGCGTTTGATGGAAAACATCTGAGATTGCCTTTACTTGTTATCGATGGATACGTTTCCCAGAACCTGTTTTCTAAGCCGGCACTTGCCCTGTGTCATTCCCCAGACTATTTTCCGAGCCCGCGCTATGTGAGAATCATAAGCGATTTAAATCGGCGGCCCAAGCCACTAACGATGCTCTGCTTTTTTTCCTACGTTTTGCTGCAGCCATGTCCTACGATAATCCGGCGGCAGTATTGTTTTTCGGCTAGCATGAGGTTTCGGGCGTAGCCCGTACTGAGCTGCACCTGAGCCAAATCTAAGCTAAATCTGAACCAAATCATTTACTTTAAAGGAGCAAGTCCATGACCAGCCGCATAGGAAACAAACATGTTGCGCAGCACCGGGGCAAGCAGGAAAGAAAAGAGATCAGGAAAACCAACGTCGCCAACGAGGCCGTCAGACAGGCAGCCGCGCGAGCCAAATACCGCAACTCGGTAAAAGGCCAGCCACCCGTTGAGGGCTAAATTGTAAGCGGCTTTATCCATTGCAATACAGCGCCGGGCGGTCATCGGTGAATGATGAAAAATACCTGCCCGGCGAAAATATATTTGATCGATTTTTGCACATTGGACGGTCAGTCTGAACGGATCTTCACAGCAATCTGCGCGATAGTGTTCTAATGCAGTTTGCCAACATGCATTCCCTGAAGAACCCTCCTGCCCATGCCCAAGAATTCCAAGCAATCTTTGTCCTCTTTGTCCCCTTTGTTCCGGAGACCTGGCCGCGTCATCGCTGCCTTGCTGGTAACGGTTTTATTGCTGATATCGGTACTGCTTGCCTTTGCATCGATTTACAGCATGGCTTACCAGAGCGAAGACCGGCTGCAGGCCAGACCGGAAAGTGGTGTCTATGTGGATGCCGGCGATTCCCGCGTATTCGTGCAAAGCATGGGAGCCCGGGATGCGCCTGCGGTCGTGTTTATTCACGGCACCGGCGCCTGGAGCGAAATCTGGCGCGCGTCGATGAAACTGGCGGCGCAGCAGGGTTACCATGCAATCGCTATCGACCTGCCGCCTTTTGGTTATTCGGTGCCGCCGGCTTCCGGCAAATACGACAAGGGCATGCAGGCACAGCGCATTTTGGCGGCACTGGACAGCATGGGCATCCGCAAGGCGGTATTTGTGTCTCATTCCATAGGCTCTGCACCGTTGATGGAAGCGCTGCTGCGTGAGCCGCAGCGGGTGGACAAGCTGATTCTGGTATGCGCTGCGCTGGGGCTGGACAGCCCGCAGACTGATGGCGCGGACACAGGCCTGCAGTCGGCGTTGCGCCATCAATGGCTGGCGCAAACGCTGAGTGCCGCATTGCTGACCAACCCTGCCTTTACCAGCACGCTGATGAAATCTTTTGTGTCTGAAAAAGAAAAGGTGACGCCGGAGTGGGTGGAAACCTACCAGAAGCCTTTGTCGCTGTCCGGCACCTATCAGGCTGTTGCGCTGTGGCTGCCGGAACTGCTGGCCGCGCGCGGCACATGGCAGAGCGACAGGCTGGAATCGTATCGGGCCATCCGCTTTCCAGTGCAGCTGATCTGGGGGCAGCAAGATACGATTACCCCGATGGCACAGGCGGAGCATCTGCGTGCGCTGATCCCCGGCGCGCAGCTCAGTGTCATCCCCGGCTCTGGCCATGTGCCCATGGTGGAAGAGCCGCAAGCATTCCAGAAGCTGCTGGCTTCTTCGCTTGGCCAGCGCTAGGCGCTGCCGGCCGCTGATTTCCTCCTTTTTTTTGCCCGGTTCGACCGCCGCGGAGTGTGGCTCTATCACAATATCAGCGCAGAATCAGTAGCACATTGTATGTTTTTAATAACATTCAAAAATAACAATGGTAGCGCGGCTTTGCCTGTGCAACACTAGCTGAAAAAAAACGCTGCATATTGTATTCGGGTATCCGGTAGCCGCTTGCAGCGGGCCGGAACAGTGCGTTGGGTAAGGCGGTCGCTTACACCTGCGGGCCGCAGGCAGAATTCCAATAAATTCCAATAAATTCCAATAAATAAAACAAGACTTGCCGCACGACTTGCCATGCGGACAAAGGGGAGAGGCCATGGAACAACAGGCAAACGGGGGAAACGCTGGCCGGCCGTTGAAAATTGAGCTCGCGTTATTCAGCACGCTGATCTTTGTGCTCGGCACCAGTGTTTTGTCCTGGTTTGTCGTCGAGGGTTTGCGCAAGGATTTTGAACAGGTAGTGGCAGAGGAGCAAAGCACCGCTGCTAGCTACGTGGCGCGCACGATAGACCGGGAACTGGGCCAGAGGATAAAGGCGCTGCAGGTGATTGCCGACCGTGCTGGCGGCATGCTGCGCGACGATCCGAAAATGCTGTCCGCCTATCTGGATGATAAGCCGGTGGCCAAACAGATCTTCAGCCGCGACATATATGTCATTTCCAAAGATGGAGTCAGGGTAGCGGAAGCGCCCGAGCGCGGCTTTATCGGTACCAGCTACGCCAACTCGCCGTATTTTAAGGAACTCATGGTCACAGGTAAGCCTGTCGTCATGCCTGTCGTCGGCCGTTTTGCCAAACTGCCCGTTCTGGTTGTGGCAGTACCTATACTGGATCAGGACGGCGCCATTGTCGGCGCTTTATGCGGCTCAGAATTGATTGATGCCGGCAGCCCGTTTTATTTTGCCGGCGAAGTGCGCAACGGCGCGACCGGCGGCTTCCATGTGGTTTCACTGAAAGAGGGGCTGATCGTCACTAGTACCGATGCCGCCCGCGCGTTGCAGCCGGTGCCTGTCAAGGGTAAAAATTCCTTATTTGACCGCCGCCTGCAAGGCTATATGGGGTCCGGCGTGGTGGTTGACTCGACCGGTCTGGAGATACTCAGCACCGCCAGCCGCACCACGTCGGTGAACTGGCTGGTGATTGCCTATCTGCCTACGGCGGAGGCTTTTGTTCCGCTGCGCGGCGTAGCCAGGCGCATTTATGGAGGCGCTTTGGCGGTGTCAGTGTTAGGCGGCCTGCTGCTATGGCTGCTGGTGAGACGCAAGCTGGCGCCGCTGGAATACGCCGCTGCGCAGATCGGTATGCCGGACGCTGGCGAGGCTGCGCTCAAGGCGCTGCCAGTGGCCGGCAGCAGTGAAATCCGGCTGTTACTGGTCAACTTCAACCGCCTGCAGGCGCATGTACGAGATCAGCAGGGTATTATTCTGCGCGAGCGCGACCAGTTGGAGCAAACCATGGCGGAACGCGAAGAGGCGGTGCAGGCTTTGCACCGCAGCGACGCCAGTTTCCGCAGCATGCTTGATTCCATGCTGGAAGGCTGCCAGATCGTCGGCTTCGACTGGCGCTATATTTACATCAACGAGGCGGCGCAAAAGCAGAACGGCGTGCCTACCGCGCAGTTGCTGGGCCGTATAGTCACGGACTGCTGGCCGGGCTTTGCCGAGACCGAGATATTTTGCATGGAGAGGGACTGCATGGATCAGCGCATCATGCAGCGCGGGCAGTTTGAATTTACTTACCCCGATGGCCGCAAAGGCTGGTTCCGCGTCATCATCCAGCCTGTGCCTGAGGGCATCGTTATTTTCTCTGAAGATATTTCCGAGCGCATGCAGGCCGACGCTGATCTGCGCATTGCCGCCGCTGCGTTTGAAACGCAGGAGGGCATGGTCGTCACCGACGCCGACAACGTCATCCTGCGGGTCAATAAGGCGTTTACCGCGATGACAGGTTATACGGCGGAAGACGTCGTGGGCAAGACGCCGGACATGTTCCACTCGGATCGTTATGCCGATGCTACGTATTACCGTGCAAAATGGGACACGATACGCAGCACCGGAAGCTGGCAGGGAGAAACGTGGAACCGGCGCAAGAACGGCGAAGCCTATCCTCAATGGCTGACGATTTCCTCGGTCAGGAACAACGCTAATACGGTTACGCATTACGTGCGTACGCAATTTGATATTTCCGACCAAAAGAAAGCGGAAAACCGCATCCAGGAACTGGCATTTTTTGACCAGCTGACCGGCCTGCCCAATCGCACCTTGCTGATGGACAGACTCAGGCAGGCGATGGCGGCGTCCCACCGCAACAGCAGTTTCGGCGCGTTGACCTTCATTGACCTGGATGACTTCAAGATGCTCAACGACACCCATGGCCACGACATAGGCGATCTGCTGTTGAGGCAGGTCGCTCAGCGGCTGGCAGCCTGCGTGCGCGAAGGCGATACAGTGGCGAGGCTTGGCGGTGACGAATTTGTCGTAGTGCTCGCCGGGCTCGGCGGCAATGAAAAGGAGGCCGTAGCCCGTACCGAAAAAATTATCGGCAAGATATTGGGGGTGTTGCAACAAACCTACGAACTGGGTGACGTACTGCACCAGAATACAGCGAGCATAGGTGTGACA
>JAYSKH010000227.1:0-7756 GCA_043726505.1 Undibacterium sp.
CTTCCGTCGCATAACGCAAGTTGCTGACGGCCGGGCGCGGCGGATTCGACGCAGGATCAAAAGCGCCGACATCGCGCGCCGGCGATCCGCGCCACATGCGGCCTGCAGGCACAGACTGTCCCTGGCTTAATGCAGACTGGCCATCCAGATGGCCGGCATCGCCGATCGACACATCGCCCTCCAGCACCGAATAGGATCCTACATAAGCATCGTTTCCAAGCGTGATCCTGCCGATGATCAGTTCGCCGCGTTCCACTCGCGCGTTTTCAAAATTGCAGGCATTGCCTATGCTGACACCGTTGCCTATCGTCAGCAGGTCAGCGGCGCGTAAGGTCATCGATCCCACGATCACGTCATTGCCGATTTTGGCGCCCAGAGCGCGCAGCCACCACGCATACAGCGAAGAACCACTCAGCATATAGGTTGGCGCCGCTTCGATCAGCCGGTCGACAAACCACCAGCGGAAATAGGTCAGCCCCCACAGAGGATAACGTCCCGGTTTCAGCCGGCCCACAATCAACCATTTACAGGCGATTGCGATGCCGAACTCCACCAGCGTCAGCACAATGAATACGCCGACCGACAGCAAGGATGCGCGAACGATGGAGTCATCCGGATCGCCGGTAAAGAAGTGATAAGCAAAGAAAGGCGCCAGCCACTGCACCATGCGCATCGCCACCAGCCACGGAATGGCAAAAGCCTGCGCCGCACCGCATACCCAGCGCTTCAGGCCCGATGGCGGCGCCCATTCGGCGCTGGCATCGGCCGTCAGCACCTGCGTTTCCATCAATACTTCAGCGATGCGGCCTATGCTACGGTCCTGGTAAATGTCGCTGATCTTGAAATAGGCAAAACGCGCGTCCGTCCGCAACGACGATACCAGCCGTGCGGCAAACAGTGAATGGCCGCCGAGGTCGGCAAAAAAATCGGCGTCCCTGCGGATAGCCTGGCCGGGAAACAGTTTGCCGAGCGCGGCAAACAGCACTTCTTCGGCTGGCGTTTCCGGCAGATCTGATTCCGCCAAACCGGCTGATGGCGCCAGCACTTTTTCTTTCAACAGCTTGCGGTCTATCTTGCCAGAAGTCAGCCGCGGCATTTCGTCCAGGCTTTCGTAACGGGCCGGCACCATGTAGGGCGGCAGGGCGGCCGCCAGTGCAGCGCGCAATGCAGGCGTAGAAATGCCGTCGGCGCTGTCTGGCACGATAAAAGCGATCAGCTGGTCTATGCCCTGTTCCTGCCGCAGTATCACTGCAACGGTGCCAACGCCCGGCTGCTTGGCCAGTACGGCCTCTATTTCACCAAGCTCCACGCGGAAGCCACGGATTTTCACCTGGTCATCGGCGCGGCCAAGGCACAATACCTGGCCGTCTTCATCAATGCGCGCCAGATCGCCGGTGCGGTATAGCCGCTGGTCTATCTGCTGCGTGCTCCAGGGATTGGCAAGAAATTTTTCTGCCGTCAGCTCCGGCCGGCCCAGATAGCCGGCAGCGATGCCGGGGCCGGTAATGCACAGCTCGCCAATTTCACCGCGCGGCAACAAGCGCAGGCCGTTTTCAACTGCAGCGTCAATCACCAGCAAGCCATAATTGGGCAGAGGAGTACCGATAGTAACGGGCTCGTTCGCATGCAGTTCAGCCAAGCTGGCTGACACGGTTGCTTCGGTAGGGCCATAGGTATTGAACACCTGGCGTCCGGGCCGGGCCCAGCGCGCCACCAGCGCCTCCGGGCACATTTCCCCGCCCAGATTGATGATACGCAAGCTGGCAACATCCTGATTGAACAAAGCCAGCAGCGTGGGCACGGCGTGCAATACGCTGATCTGCTGTTCCACCAGAGCGCGGGGCAGCGCATCCGGGTCGACGGCGACTTCTTTCGGCGCTATCCATAAAGTCGCGCCGACCAGATAGCTGATCCAGATTTCTTCGAAAGACATGTCGAAGGCGACGGAAAACCCTTGATAAACCCGGTCCGTACTGCGCACGCCAAGCACGGCATTTTCGCTGCGCAGAAAATGGCAGATACTGCCCTGGGTGATCGCAATACCCTTGGGCTTGCCAGTGGAACCGGAAGTATAGATGACGTAGGCCGGATGACTGGGCAGCACTTCCGCGCGGCGATGCAGCGTTTGTGTACCATTTACAGCAGCTTCATGTGGTTCAGCCAGCACTTCCGCAGTCCATGCCCGAGTCGCCAGCACGGCCAGTGAAGGTGCAAACACTGCGCAGCTGACGATGCCGTAAGCCTGCGCATCTTCCAGGCAGACCGCCACGCGGTCTACAGGCGTATCTGCATCAAAGGGCAGCCAGGCCGCACCGGTCTTGGCAATGCCGGCCTGCATCACAAGCAGGTCCATGCCGCGCGGCAGCCACAAACCGATGATATGTCCGGGACGCACGCCAGCGGCGATCAGATGGGATGCGGCCAGCGAAGCCCGCGCATCAAGCTCGCGGTAGCTAAGCTGCTCACCGCCGGACATCAGCGCAATGGCATCGGGCGACCTGCAGACAGTAGCCTCCAGCAAATCCGCAAGGACTTCCTGATGGATCAGGTCGGGCCGTTGGGGGCCGTACAATATATTGGGGTGAATAGCGGGGTGAATAGCAGGAGAAATGCCAGCCTTGCCAGCGTCGTTATGAGTGTTGCTCTGATCTTCGGTGGACCAAGTATGGGGCATAGAACAGGGGGCTGCGAGAAATCACTCATGTTAGCACCCGTAGCTGGCGGCAGGCGTGAATTCTTTGTTATTTTGTGTAATCACACAACCAACAAAAAGCCCAAACGGAGCATAACCGGAGCACAAACGAAACACAAACGAAACACAAAAATAATACAAGCGCAGGGGCATCACTGCCCATGCGCTTGTTTATGTTTCGGATACGCCGGATTTTAGCAAAAATTGGACCTAAAACACGCTTTCGGCAATATTCTGCTGCTCGATGACCGCGCGCAGCGTATTGTGTACTTGGCGCTGTTCCGGCTTGCCTGCAAACGTGCATTCGCTATTGCTGCCGTCCAGCAGAATTTCCGCATCGCGGCCGCTGAACAATGGGCAGCGTGGGAACAGCTCCGCAACCCAATCCACAAAGGCCCGCACCTTGGGCGACAGATGGCGGTTCGCCAGATACACCACGGAGATAGGCATCGGGGCAGGTGTCCATTGCGGCAACACTTCACGCAAGGCGCCTGACTGCAGGTGCGGCATCAGCATGAAGCGGGGCGCCTGGATCAGGCCGAAACCCTTGACTGCACAGGAGATATACGCTTCGGAGTCGTTGACGGATATCTTGCCGTTGACCTTCACGTCGACAGTTTCGCCGTCCACGATGAAATCCCAGTCCAGGTTGCGACCTGTGCGGCTGGAAAAATAATGCACAGCCTGATGATTCTGCAAATCGTCAATCGTCTGCGGCTCGCCATGCTGATCCAGGTAATCCGGCGCAGCACAGGTGATGCTCTGGAAAGTGCCGATACGGCGCGCCACCATGCTGGAATCTTGCAGTTCGCCGACGCGGATCACGCAGTCCACCGCCTCCTGCACCATGTCGACCATGCGGTCGCCCATGCCCATGACAAGTTCGATGTCGGGGAAACGCTCATAAAACTCGCAGATCTGCGGCAGCAAGATCATCCGGCCTATGGAAGCCGGCACGTCGATACGCAGCCGGCCCTTGGGCCCGCGCGCCACGTTCTGGAAAGAAGACTCGGTTTCGTCTATGTCCGCCAGGATGCGCACGCAGCGTTCGTAATAAGCGGCGCCATCCGGCGTCAGGCTCAGGCGACGCGTGGTGCGGTTCAGCAGGCGTACCTGCAGCAGGCTTTCCAGGCTCTGGATGGTCGTGGTCACCGTCGTACGCGGCAGGCCAAGGCTGTCGGCGGCACGGGTAAAGCTATTGGAATCCACTACACGGGTGAACACCTGCATTGCTTGAAAGCGATCCATCACTGGCTCCCTGAGGACAAATATCGGATACGGATTACGAAAAACAAATGCCGCATGCAAGCACGCGCATTTTCAACTGACCGAAGTATAAATGGAATTCGGCGCTGGATTAGTCGGCCAGGCCGAATAGTCTTGTTGAATTATAGATGTTTATCCGAAAACGTGTCGGACCTACTATTCGTCCCATTCTCAAATCAATGGAGCGGTTATCCGCGACGACATGATGGACGCAACAACGGCAATTGCAAAAAAAACAAAGAAAAAGACGACCAGCGAGCTTGAAGCGCCCTTGCTTGTCGACAATTTTCTCATTCCGGGACCCGTAGGCTCTATCCCAGTGCGCCTGTACCGGCCGCAGGGTACTGCCGTACTGCCGGTGGTGCTGTATTTCCACGGCGGCGGCTTTATCAGCGGCTCGCTGGACGACGCAGACATTCCAGGCCAGTTTATCGCAAGAAATAGTAACGCCCTGGTGTTGTCGGTTGCTTATGCGCTGGCGCCGGCCAAGCCTTTTCCGGCTGCGCCCGAGGATGCCTATGCGGCAATGGTCTGGATAGGTAAAAATGCCGCCACCCTCAATGCCGATGCTGGTCGCCTGGCGGTTGCTGGCGATGATGCAGGCGGCAATCTGGCAACCTGCTTGACGCTGATCGCCCGCGACCGCAATGCCACACCGATACTTGCGCAGGCGCTGATAGGGCCGATGCTTGATCCCAGCATGACCCGGCTGGGCGACGCCAAAAGCCTGGATTCCGATATGACGCCGCAGGAATGCGCGGAATGCTACCGCCAATACCTGCCGAGGTCGCTGCAACGCCTGCATCCGTACGCAGCGCCGCTGGAATCGCGCCGGCTCGGTGGTTTGCCGCCGGCCTTCATCGCAACGGCCGAACATGACGTGCTGCATATAGAAGCAGAAAAATATGCTGCAGCGCTGATTACCGTCGGCGTGCCGACCCAGGTAGCCCGCTTCGCCGGCGTCAAGCACGCATCGTTGCGCGAGCATGCACCGGCACTGACCGAAGTCGCCGACTTCCTGCGCCGCCGCCTTGATGCAAAACCCCATTCAATGAAAAAAGCCCCACCATCCGCCGCTGAGGATGAGGCTAGAGACGAATAAGCGAAACGTGAATCAGACGTCAATAATCAGAAGTCATCAGATTCAAAAGCAAAAACCGAAGTTTATTGAGATTGGAGAGTTACTACTATGCCCCTATTACAAAATCCGGAACAAATCGCTTTGAAATTTTTTAAAACTTTTTGAATACCCTTAAAAACATTTACAAGGACCACCATGTCTAACTCTCCACTTACCCGCAGCCGCCTGTCCATCGCCGTCAGTGCTGCCATCGTCGTTGCTATCGTTGCCGCTGGCACCGTCGGCGCCATCCGCGTGCATGCCGGCAATCCAGACACCAAAGCAGCTCCGCCGGCCACCACGGTGGACGTGGCAGAAGTCGTTAGCCGCAAGATCGTTGACTGGCAAAGCTATTCCGGCAAACTGGAAGCCGTTGACCGTGTAGAAATTCGCCCACTCGTCGGCGGTACGCTGACGGCAGTGCATTTCAAGGATGGCGCGCTGGTTAAAAAAGGCGATCCGCTGTTTACGATCGATCCACGGCCTTATGCCGCTGAAGTAGCAAGGGTGCAGGCCCAGCTGGCTGCTGCCGAAGCGCGCGCAGCATATACCGCTTCCGACGTCGCCCGCGGCGAACGGCTGCTGACCGACAACGCCATCGCCCGCCGTGACTATGAAGAGAAGCAGAATGCGTCACGCGAAGCCGCCGCCAACGTGCTGGCTGCGCAAGCCGCATTGAAAGCCGCCAAGCTGAACCTGGAATACACGCAGATCATCGCACCGGTAGCAGGACGCATTTCACGCGCAGAAGTCACCGTCGGCAACGTTATCGCCGTAGGCGCCAATTCCCCACCATTGAGCACGCTGGTTTCGGTATCCCAGGTCTATGCGTCGTTTGACGTGGATGAACAGAGTTTCCTTAAATACGTGAATCCTGCTCAAGCCAAAAACACACAGGTGCCGGTATTCCTGGGTCTGGCCAACGAAGACGGTTATTCACGCCAGGGTAAAGTGACATCGATCGATAACCGCATCGATACTTCATCCGGCACAATCCGCGTACGCGCCGTGTTCGATAACCAGGACGGTCTGCTGCTGCCTGGCCTGTATGCACGCATCCGCCTCGGCGGCGGCGCACCGCATGACGCGCTGCTGATCGACGAAAAAGCGATAGGCACAGACCAAAGCAAGCGTTTCGTACTGACCGTGGACAAGGAAAACCACACGGCCTACCGCGAAGTACAGCTCGGCGCCAAACAGGATGATCTGCTGATCGTTGAAGGCGGCCTGAAAGCCGGTGAACGCATCGTCGTCAACGGCCTGCAACGCACTCGCCCAGGCGACACGATTACCCCTAACGTCGTCCCCATGGCCAAGGTTGCCGTCATCCCCAGTGCCGGCCCCAGCACAAGCAAGACCGTTGCTGCCAATAAGTCTTAAGACACATAGACAACGAGAATTATTATGAATATTTCAAAGTTCTTCATCGATCGCCCCATTTTTGCCGGGGTGCTATCGGTGCTTATTTTGCTGGCAGGTGGCTTGTCCATGTTCCAGTTGCCCATTTCGGAATATCCCGAAGTGGTTCCGCCATCCGTGGTGGTGCGTGCGCAGTATCCGGGCGCCAATCCAAAGGTGATTGCTGAAACAGTTGCTTCGCCGCTGGAGGAATCCATCAACGGCGTGGAAAACATGCTGTACATGCAATCACAAGCAAATAGTGACGGTAACCTGACGGTGACTGTCAACTTCAAACTTGGCGTCGATCCCGACAAGGCACAGCAGCTAGTGCAGAACCGCGTAGCGCAAGCTTTGCCGCGCCTGCCGCCTGACGTACAGCGCCTGGGTGTCACCACGCTGAAAAGCTCTCCAGCGTTGACGATGGTTGTCCATCTGATTTCGCCGGACAACCGCTATGACATGACCTACCTGCGCAACTACGCGGTGCTGAACGTGAAAGACCGTCTGGCCCGTATCAAAGGTGTGGGCGAGGTCGGCCTGTTCGGTTCCGGCGATTACGCAATGCGCGTGTGGCTGGATCCGCAAAAAGTATCGCAGCGCGGTTTGACAGCATCTGACGTCGTCAATGCCATTCGTGAACAGAACGTACAGGTTGCAGCCGGCGTCATCGGCGCCTCTCCAAACCTGCCAGACACGCCTTTGCAGTTCAACGTGAATGCGCAAGGCCGCCTGAAAAGCGAAGCAGAATTTGCCGGCATCATCTTGAAGACTTCAGCTGATGGCGCCGTTACCCATCTGTCTGACGTCGCCCGCATTGAGCTGGCCGCTTCTGAATATGGCCTACGCTCGCTGCTGGACAATAAACCTGCGGTTGCTATTCCTATCTTCCAGGCTCCCGGCGCGAACGCGCTGGACGTGTCCGACCAGGTGCGTGCGGCAATGAAAGAACTGTCGGCTGATTTCCCCAGCTCGGTCGAATACCGCATCGTCTACGATCCTACGCAATTTGTACGCTCTAGTATCCATGCTGTAGTGGAAACTCTGCTGGAAGCGATTGCCCTTGTTGTGCTGGTTGTGATCGTGTTCCTGCAAACCTGGCGCGCTTCGCTGATCCCGCTGCTGGCCGTGCCGGTCTCCATTGTCGGCACCTTCGCAGTCATGCTCGGCCTGGGCTTTTCAATCAATACCCTGACGCTGTTCGGCCTGGTGCTGGCAATCGGTATCGTCGTCGATATTGCGCTCGACGTTTTCCACCACCACGATGGCGTCATCGACGA
>JAYSKH010000228.1:0-1663 GCA_043726505.1 Undibacterium sp.
CGGTTGGCCAGCACGCAACCGGCCGTGCCCGCGCCGATGATGATGTAGTCGTATTGCCCAGCTGATTCCAAAGACGGCTCCTCCATGGACGTGACAATAGCGATTTTTTCTGCACTAACCGGGTAAGCGGGCGTGGTGAAACATATCCAAAAAGTATTAAAACACGCGTTTTAGCCTGTGTATAACTCTATGGATATCCACAGGCACGGAATGTGAGTAAACGAAAAATTTTTTGGACCCTGTTTTCTTGTCCAGAAACAGTTACGCGCTCATACACGGCTTTCAAACCCGCTTATTCAATCTGCAAGGGCTTGATTCTAATTCAAAATGAGCACTTATCCACAGAAAAGTGTCTGCGTTAACAACTACTACTATTCTTTAATCTATCCTTGTAGAGTAAACCAGAGCAAACACAAAACCAAGCGCCACCCCAAGCCCCACTGCAACGGCAAAACCACAGGCCACAGCAATTGCCGAGGTGAATGAGCAAATGGTATTTCTTTGATATCACAGTTCATCTATACTGAACCGGTCAACGCGCGCAAGCCGACTGCCGGAGCCATTTTGTTCAGACTGAGCAACCACCGTGGTGTTATCCGCCGTATCACGCCAGCTTCGGGCGCAATGACGACGGCTGTGCCGGACACTTCGCGATGAGCAGCTCGCCACCGGCTTTTTCTTCCCGACTACCGCACTCCTCCGCGTACATCCAGTTTCGCCGCCGCTTGCTGAGCGGCGCTTTCGGCTTGCTGGTGCTGGCCATCGGCGTGGTCGCCTCGCAAATGCACGCCGCCTATTTCGAAGGCGTGCAAGGCGCAGGGCTGGGATTGCTGTTGCTGCTGTTGTTGGCAGCCTGCCATTTCGCCTTGCGCGCCTACGCCAGACTGGAGGAGCGCGAACTGCGCTATCGCCAGCTCTACGCGACCAGCCGCGAAATGGAAGTCAAACTGCGCGTCAGCGAACAGCGGCTGCGCCTGGTCACCGACAATCTGCCGGTCCTGATCGCCTATGTCTGCAAGGATGAGCGCTACCGCTTCGCCAACCGCCTGTTCAACTCCACCTACGGACTGGACAATGCCGCCGGCAAGACCGTGGCCGAAATCATCGGCCCGGCCGGCTATGAACAGTCGCGCGCGCATTTGCAACGTTCCATGGCCGGCGAAAGCGTGTATTTCGAGCGCAAGGTGCCGCAAACAAGCGGCGAGCGCATCGAAGGCGTCACCTATATTCCCGACCGCGACGCGCAAGGCGAGGTGGACGGCCTGTTTTTGATGATAGAAGACATCACGCTGCGCAAGCAGGGCGAAGAATCGATGAAGCTGGCGGCGCTGATGTACCAGAACAGCTCCGAAGGCATGATGGTCACCGATACCAGCGGCATCATCCTGTCCGTCAATCCGGCGTTTTCCCGCATCAGCGGCTATCTGGAGGAGGAAGTCGTCGGCCGCCAGGCTTATGAGTTGACGGCCGACGGCAAAAAACCGCGCATGCTCAACCGCATACGCCACGCCATTTATCACAGCGGCCAGTGGGAAGGCGAAATCTGGCACCGCCACAAGGACGGCGAACATTATCTGGTGTCGCTGCGCTTCAACACCGTGTTCAACGAGGACGGCAAGGCCTTCCGGCTGGTGGCGCTGTTTTCCGATATCACGAAGAAAAA
>JAYSKH010000229.1:0-13508 GCA_043726505.1 Undibacterium sp.
CATGAGCCCTGGTCTTGGGTTGGGCTGTTTTTTTCACCTTGGCGCCATTTTCGGCCGCGTCGCCGGATTTAGTTATCAAGTCATCCATTAAAAATCTCCTGCCTGATGCATTTGTCGCAGTATATCTCAATTTAATGAAATGAAATCGTTTCATTTCTTGACTTTAACAAGTTGAAAGCCAATAATGAACATGCTTCGTTTCATTTATCGTTTTGATTTCTCAGGATCACACCATGGCCACTCCACCAAATACCCATGACCAGGCTGCCATCGCGCCGGTCACGCCACTCAATCCGCCGCCGGCCGCTCAGATGGCCGCTCAGATGGCCGTCAAGCCTGCACCAAAGCGCCGCGTACTGATCATTGCCGGTGTCATCTTGCTGGTCGCCGTGGCTGCCGGCGGACGCATCTGGTGGCGCAGCAACCATCTGGTTGAAACGGACAATGCTTACCTGACTGGCCACGTGCATCCTGTTTCCGCCCGGGTTGCCGGTGTTGTCACCAAGGTATTGGTGGACGACAACCAGGTAGTACACTCAGGCGATGTGCTGGCGGAACTCGATCCTACCGACCAGCAGTTACGCATAGAACAGATACAGGCACAGATCGTGTCGGTGCAGCAGCAAGTGCTTCAGGCAGATGCACAGATTGCACAGGCCAAGGCGCAAGCCAGCACGGCGGTTGCACAACTAGCCCAGGCAGATGCGCAAGCCTTGAAGGCCAGACAGGATGCCGACCGCTATTCGCAGCTGTATAACGCGCAGATGAAAGCAGTGTCCAAGGCAGAAGTGGATGCAGTGAATGCAGGGTTGACCGGCGCCCAGGCGGATGTCGCCGCCAAGCGCAGCTCGGTTGGCGCGGCAAACGCGCAGGCTAGTGCCGTGGCAACCGCGCACGAAGTCGCGCGCGCCCAGGTCAAGGTGCTGGAGACCCAATTGAAAGACGCGCAGCAGCAGATGGCCTACAACCGTATTGTGGCGCCTGTATCGGGCCGCGTGGGAAAACGCTCGCTGGAGGTTGGCGCGCGGGTGCAAGCAGGGCAGCAACTGCTGGCGCTGGTGGAAGACCAGGTCTGGGTGACCGCCAACTTCAAGGAAACACAACTGCATGGCTTGCAGACCGGGCAGCGCGCGGATATTCGCGTCGACGCTCTGCCGGATCACGTGCTCCACGGCCGAGTAGACAGTATTGCGCCTGCTTCCGGCGCACAGTTTGCGTTGCTGCCGGCGGATAATGCGACCGGCAACTTTACCAAGATCGTGCAGCGCATTCCGGTCAAGATTCTGTTGGCAGCGGATGACCTGCGCAGCTTTCATGACCGTCTCGCGCCGGGCATGTCGGTGGTTGTGGAAGTTGAACTGGATCAACCCGGGCAGCCACAGAAAACTGCTGCGGCAAGCAAGCCTGAAGCAGCCGTAGCCGCCCGCTAGGAGCCTACATGAGCGCTAATTCCGCCGCCGCGCAGTTACCTGCTGCACCGGCACGGCCTACGCAGTTCATGCCGCCCGCGCCTCCTACAGAGATGAGCACGCGTAGCTGGATTGCCTTGGGCGCAGGAATGCTGGGGGCCTTCATGGCCATCCTGGACATCCAGATTACCAATTCTTCGTTGAAAGACATCCTGGGCAGCCTGTCGGCTACGCAGGAGGAGGGCTCGTGGATATCCACGGCCTACCTGATCGCTGAGATCATCGTCATTCCGCTGACCGGACTGCTGAGCCGTGCTTTTGGCATGCGCACTTATTTGCTGGGCACCACGGCAATCTTCCTGACGGCGTCTGCCCTGTGCGGCAACGCCTGGAACCTGAACAGCATGATTGCGTTTCGCATGGTGCAGGGTTTCAGCGGCGGTGCGCTGATCCCGATGGCGATGACGCTGGTATTGACACGGCTGCCGCAGTCCAAGCGTACTATCGGCATGGCGCTGTTCGGCCTGACAGCGACGCTGGCGCCATCGCTGGGCCCCACAGTCGGCGGCTATCTGAGCGAAATCTACGGCTGGCCATCCATTTTTTACGTCAACCTGGTTCCTGGTTTGCTGATGCTGTCCGGTATTGCCTATGGCCTCAGCGATGAAGGCAAGCAGCTGCAACTGTTTCGCGATGCCGACTGGGTAGGCATCGCCTGCATGGCAGTCGGCCTCGGTGCGCTGACGGTGATGCTGGAAGAAGGCAACTCCAAGGACTGGTTCGATTCCAGCTATATCCTGATCAGCGCCGGGGCTGCCATCTTTGGCCTGGTGGGCTGGGTGGTTTCCAGCCTGTTGCGGCAGAATTCCTTCGTCAATCTGCGGCTGTACAGCAAGGGCAGTTTCCGTATCGCCACCGTCATGGCCTTGGTTACCGGCATGGGCCTATATGGTTCCACCTTTGTATTGCCTTTATACCTGGCACAGATTGCCGGCTACAGCCCCATGCAGATAGGTGAAGTCATCATGCTGATGGGCCTGCCGCAACTGCTGGTGACGCCTATCGCCGCCAGGCTGACCAGCAAGGTTGATAACCGCATCCTGGCTTCGTTCGGACTTGGCCTGTTCGGCATTTCCTGCCTGATCAATGCCTATATGGATGCCTCCGTCGGTTACGACCAGTTGATCTTGCCGCAAGTCGTACGCGCGCTGGGCCAGCCCTTCCTGATGCTGACCTTGCAGAATTTCGTCATGCAGGGCGTGGCGCCGCGTGATGTCGGCTCTGCCTCCGGCCTGTTTAATATGTCGCGCAACCTGGGTGGTTCCATCGGCATTGCCATGCTGGCCACCATGCTGACGCAACGTATGCAGTTCCACTGGCAGCGCATAGGCGAATCGGCGTCCGCCTATTCGCTGGCAACACAGGTCAGGCTGGATCAGCTGACGCAAAACTTCATTAATAGCGGCATAGAGCCTTCCACCGCCGGGCAGCAGGCAACACAGATGATCAATAACCTGATCACGCGTGACGCCACCGTCATGGCATTCAACGACTGTTTCTGGATCATGGGCATCCTGCTGATAGGCTGCATACCGCTGGTTTGGATGTTTGACCGGGTCATTACACAGACCGGTGCACCGGGAGGGCATTGATGTTTGATCTGATCGCATTTACCCTGGCTGCCCGGCCTTTTCTGAATAGAATTTTTATTAAGGTAGTTTCCATGTTAAAACGCATCGTCATTACAGGCATGTTGTCCGCCATTGCCGCTGTTACTGCGGGATGCGCCGCAGTCGGACCTGATTTCCAAACGCCGCCGGCGCCAATGCCAGTTGCTTTTAAACGCGTCCAGTCAAATTCTTCTCCGTCGCTGGAGCAGGCGCAACTCCCGCAGCGCTGGTGGGAAATCTATCGCGATCCTGGTCTGAATCTGCTGGAAGATGCGGCCTTGCGTGACAATAGCAACGTCAAGGCTGCCGCGGCGCGCTTGCTGCAGGCCGAAGCGCAATCAGGCAGTGCACGCGCCAACCGGGCGCCGCAATTAAACGCAAGCGCCGGCATTTCCAATTCGCGTACCTCGGCACAAACCTCACAGGGACTAGCGTTCGGCGGCCAGTCCATCAGCGGCAACCAGTATCAGGCAGGTATGGGCTTGTCGTACGAACTGGATCTGTGGGGCAAACTGCACCGTGCAGTGGAATCGGCTGACGCACAGGCGCTGGCTTCCACTTACGACAGGGACGGCGTCCTGCTGCTGCTGAGTTCGCAGGTCGCCACTACTTACTGGCAATGGCGCGGCTTGCAGGGCGAACTGCATATTTTGCAGGACGCGTTAGCCAGCCGGCGAGAAACCCAGCAACTGGTGCAGGCGCGATTTGATAACGGCTTCACCAATGAACTCGATGTGGCGCGAGCCAAAGTGGAAACCGCCAACGCGGAAGCAGATCTGCATGAAACCCAGCGCCAGTCCAACCTGCTGGAACACAGCCTGGCTGTGCTGACAGGCAGGACACCGGAAGACGCATTACCGCTGGCAGTTGCAACGGATCTGCCTGATGCGCCTGCAGTACAGGCAGGCCTGCCGGCCAGCCTGTTGGCCCAGAGGCCAGACCTGCAGCAAAGCGTAGCACTGCTGCGCTCTGCCAACGCGCAGATCGGCGTCGCGGAAGCGGCATTCTATCCGTCGATACATCTGACCGGCGATTTCGGCTACGCATCGGAGAACCTGCGCCATCTGGGTGAAGCCGGTTCGCGCCAGTTCAGCATCGGGCCGCTGGCCTTGTCGCTGCCAATCTTTGACGGCGGCCGCAATAAGTCCGGCCTGGACCTGGCCCGTGCGCGGTATGACGAAGCAGTGGCAAACCATGAAGGCAAGTTGCTGACAGCATTACGTGAAGTAGAGGATGCGCTGTCGGACACAGCAGAAAGACAGCAACAGGAACAGGTACAGCAGCAAGCTCAGGTCGCGGCTGCGCGCGCTTATACGGTTGCCCGTTTCCGCTATGAACGCGGCCTGTCCAACTTCCTGGAAGTCACCGATGCGCAAAGAAGTTCATTGGCGGCAGACCGCGCAGCAGTGCAAATTCACACGCAACGCTTGCTGGCAGCTGCCGCTGTCGCGCGTTCACTGGGCGGCGGCTGGAAAGCAGATGCTCCGGTATTGGCAAAGCTGGAGCAGTAAGCGCTTGATCCGGCTTTTCCGGGCAATGCCGGACCGCTGTATTAGTCAGCGGCCGGCAAACTGCGTCTAGCTTCCCGGGCCGGACGCCGGTTTCGTGGACAGATTACCTCGTACGCTGCTGACCTGGTACCAGTCGATTTTGCGTGTCACTACCATGATGGCGGCCAGAATCGCAAACAGCAGCAAGGAGCCGAGCACCAGCGCATTGTCTTCGGATGCCAGCAGCCCATATAACGCCGCATACAAGGCTGTCAGCATCGCCCCAAATCCTATCCCCCTCATCTTGCTGCGCAGCACATGGCTGAGATAAAAAGCCAGTAGTCCAATGCAGGCCCCGCTGGCAACCAGGTACGCATATAAAAATGGAATGTGCTCGGACAGACTGAGCAGAAGCAGGAAAAAGATGGTCAGTCCCAGGCCTACCAGCATGTACTGCACCGGATGGATCGCCAGCCGCTTGATCAGTTCAAACATGAAGAAGCCAACGAAAGTAAGCAAGACGAACAACAGCCCGTATTTGCTGGCCCGATCCGTCTGGCTATAGATATTGATCGGTTCTACGAGATTGACGCTCAGGGCATCAAGATGGCCATGATTTAAATTCGTGTCGACGACACCGGGCGTGGGCGTATTATTGCTGTTCACATACTGGCGTTGTGTATTCGCCGCCAATGCGGATATCTCCCAGCTTGCCTCAAATCCTTTGGCGGTGACACTACGGCTGCGAGGTAAAAATGCACCGGCAAATTGCGGGTGTGGCCAGCGGGAATTCATCGTGAATTTGTTGTTATCTCCGAGGGGCACCAGTGAAAAACTTTCGGTTCCAGCGAGGTTCAGTTGCAGACTAACCTGGCCGCTCACTTTATTATTGGCGGGAACCGGCCCGAGTACGGCATGAATGCCGTCGGAGCCAGCCAGGCCAGAACCGTTTTTGATATCCAGGGCTTGTTTGTCCAATGAAAGCCGGGGAGAGCCAGCCAGGCCGCGAACGTCCTTGATCTCCACACCCAGCACAGGTGCACCGTAGGTGCGGCCCTGTTTGACCGGCAAGGTATCGTCAAAGCTCGCGCTGATATTTCCTTGCCATTCATAGACCCGTACTTCATGCAGGCCGCGGTAGCGCGTCTGGGGTTCCAGTTTCCCATCTATCAGCAGTTCCTTGGGGAACAGATAGGTAATACCCTTGGTGCTGTTGGTGCGCACGGTTTCCTTATTGTTGAGCGGATCAACTTCCTTGATCTGCTCAATGTCCACGTAAGGAATAATCATTACCGGCCCTGCAATGGATTGTTCTCCCGCATAGCTGGCGGCGATGTTGGCAATAGCTTCCTGCCGGTGAGCGACCCGTTCATTGATGACTCCGCGTATCATTTCCAGTGGAAACAAGATCGCAAACGTCATCAGGCCTACCAATAGTATTTTTCCCCAAAATGCACGATTCATGGCTTTCTCCATTTGACTTGAAGAATGCACTGTAGATTGCTGCGGTGTTAACAAGATGAAGGCATTGACCGCTTGTGTGAAGCGAGTGTGAAGCCGGCTGAGGGGGAAGGGTAAGAAAGTTTAAGACGGAAGCAGCGGCAATTCCAGCAAAGCGGTTACGCCGCCGCCTTCGGCATTGCTTAGAATGATCTGGCCTTTGTGCAGATGCGCAATTTCGCGCACGAAGCAAAGACCGAGTCCTGTGCTCTTTGCCTTTCCATCGGGGCGGGGCAGGGAATAGAAACGCTCAAAGATTCTGGGCAATGCATATTCCGGGATGCCGGCCCCCTGATCACGGACGCAGATATTCAGCAGCCCGTGCGATATGCTTAATGTTGTGCTGATACGGGTTCCTGCAGCAGAAAATGAGACGGCATTATCCAGCAGATTCACGCAAGCCTGTTTCAGCAGTAGCTTGTCGCCGCGAATAAAAAATTGCGACTCCTTATCGGCCTCCAAATTTAGTTCTACGTGCGCGTCTTCAGACGTTGCCTGCACCAGCATCATCACTTCTTGCAGCAATGCCCGCATATCAACTGCTTCCGGATTTTCCAGCGCCTGGCGATTTTCCAGTGCAGCCAGTGCCAGCATTTTTTCCACTAACTGGGACAGACGTTGTGTCTGCTCCCGGATATTGTTCAGGAAGCGTTGCTGCATTTCTGCCGGCACGCTCTCTTTTCTTTCATCGGTCAGCAGTTCGGCTGCGCCGCGGATGGCGGCCAGGGGGCTCTTCAATTCATGCGTGAGCGCGTGCATGGTATTTTCTACATATTGTTTTCCTTCCAGCTGCTGTCGCATACCCTCCAGGCGGCGTCCCAGCTCGACGATTTCTTGCGGCCCTCGCGTCGGCGGCTCGGCACGCTCACCTGCCGTCACTGCTCGCGCGTAGTTTTGCAAGCGGCTGAGGGTATTGCTCACCCACCATGTCATTGAGCCCCCTATCAGCAGCGAAACAATGATCAGTCCGGCACTCCAGTTCAGGATAATGCGCGCGCTCTTGTTCAATGCCGGCTGCAGGCTGTTGTTTGGCTTGGCCACTGTCAGCACGCCCAGCAGCTGCTTTCCATCCATGATTGCCGCGGCAACGTGCATGACAGCACTGGATTCATCCGCAGCATTTTCTCGCGTGGAACGGGCGCCGTATTGTCCTCTCAATGTTTCATATACATTGTTCCACCGGGAGTAGTCCTTGCCCACGGCTTCGCCGGCGGAATCGAAAACCACGATGCCATTTTTATCGGTAACGTACACCCGGTAATCGAGCCGGCTTTTATTCAGGCCCCAGATTTTGGCATTGATATTGCGCTGGCTATATTCGCGGATGCGGGCGGCAAATTCGCCATTGGCGATATGGCCGTTTTTCATATCGTTCACTGCCAGTTCCGCCAGGATGTTGGCGGTATCAACCAGCGTTGCTTCCATTGCCTGCCTGACGGCCGGTTTTACTTCTTTCAGGAATACCTGCTGCACCACCAGGGCCGCGAGACCCACGATCAGGAAATAACCAAGAAAGACGCGCAGGCCGAGTTTCATACCGAGCTCATGGCGTGATGGAGTAGCCGAGTCCGCGGTGCGTGCGGATGGGATCAAGCTCCGGTGCGGCAGTGCGCAGCTTGGCTCTTAAAGTCTTGATATGGGTATCGACCGTGCGGTCAGCGCTGTCCAGTGCGTCCTGCCAGACTTTTTCCATCAGCTGCGTCCGCGACAGGATCGCTTGCGGCCGTTCCAGCATCGCTTTCAGCAGCAGGTACTCGTAACGGGTCAGATCCAGTGCTTTGCCGGCACAGCTGATGCGCATGCTGGAGGTATCTAGTTCGAATACGCCCAAAGTCTTTCCGGCAAAGCCAGTCTGCCCCACCTCCGCTGCATGAGCCTGGACGTTTCCCTGTCTGACGGTACGGCGCAGCACCACGCGTACCCGCGCAGTCAGTTCTCGCGGAGAAAATGGCTTGACGATGTAATCGTCCGCGCCCATCTCCAGACCTGCGACCCTGTCTATTTCATGATTGCGTGCTGTCAGGAAGATGATGGGCGCGTCGGTATGCTCGCGCAGTTGCCGGTATAAATCAAAACCATTGGTGTCCGGCAGGCCCATATCCAGCAGGATCAGATCTGGAGCCCGGCGCTGCAGAGAGGCTAGCGCATCGCGCCCAAGGCTGCAGTGGCCGGCGGAAAAACCTTCGCTGGAGAGGGCGTAGATGACGGTATCCGCAATGGCGGCTTCATCTTCCACCAGCAATATATAGGGAGCACCTTCGACGTTGGAAGTAGCGGGCAAGTTCGCATTCATGCTAAAACCATCATTTTCTTGAGTTCAGCGGATGAGCTGCGAATCAGTTTTATCTGCGGAGTGCCGTGCCAGGCGGCAAAGCTGCGCAGTGCGCCGGCGATATCGTCCGCCAGCGCCTGGCTGACACGAACATCCGGTTCCAGGTGCAGGTTTTTGATTTCAAAAATCTCATCCTTGCGATGGGCTTTTGCATCCAGGCGGCCGACCAGCGCACCACGGCGCAGGATGGGCAGCGTGAAATAACCGTAGCGCCTTTTGGCTTCCGGTGTATAACATTCCAGCTTGTAGTCGAAGCCGAATAGTTCAATCGCACGCTTCCTGTCCCACACTACAGGATCAAAAGGGGACAGGATGCGCGTTGCAGTTGCTTTCAGGCGTCCTTGCTGCGCCTGCTCCAGCAGGCTTGCATGATCGGGATGCACATAGGCTGGCTGCTCCCAGCCATCGACGTTGCTTGTCAGCAGCAAGCCTTGCTCGGCCAGCGTGGCGGGATGGATCTCTGACGAGAGTTTGCCCATGCGAAAATAATCCGCTATCCAGCCGGCCTTGGCGATACCCAGTGCGCGCACGGCTTTTAGTACCTGCGCCCGTTGTCCGTCCAGTTGAGGGCGCAGGTCGCGCTTGTCTTTCCAGGCCGTATGGACCCGTTCACGCAGGTCATATACGCGCTGAAAATTATGCCGCCGCGCCACCATCAGTTCGCCAGTGGTGAACAAGACCTCCAGCGAACGTTTTTCCGGCTTCCATTCCCACCAGCCGCCGCTTTTGCCATCCTTGCGCTCAAAATCGGCGGAGCGGACCGGGCCGTTTTGTTGGATGTGCAGGCGTATCTGGTCTATTGAATCGGCATTGCCGGCCAGCCATTTATGGTTGTACTTCCAGCCCAGTCCCTGGGGCGAGATCATTTGGTGCCGGTACAACCCATAGTCTTCAATGGGCAGGAAGCAGGCTTCATGCGCCCAGTATTCGAAAATTTTCCCTTCCGCCAGCAACTCATCCAGCCATTCATGCGGGTACGCACCAATACGGCTCCACAGCACGAGATAAGGGCTACGTGCGACGACGTTAATGGTATCGATCTGCAGCGCCGACATGTTCCGTATGCTGGCGAGCACATGCTCCTTGGCGGCTTTGCCGCGCGGAGGATTCAACAGGCCTTGTGCTGCAAGGTGGAGGGCGCGGGCAGAGGAGAGAGACAGCTGTGTCATGCGTATTGGAAGACTACCGGAGATGAATGATTTTTTGCATCATACACGGACAATCTGGGGACGATGCAATGAGCAGGCAGCAAAGATGCACCATGCCCGGTTGCTGCCGCCTACGCCCGGCGCGGCGGCCAGGAAGAGCGCAGCAAGCCCATCAGCAGCGAATCAGATACTTCGCCGTTGACCAGCCAGCGCTCTTTGAGCAGGCCTTCGCGCTGGAAGCCCAGTTTATCCAGCGAAGCCACCGAGGCGCTATTCCGGGGGTCTATGTCTGCCTCAACGCGGCGCAGGCTCAGCACTTCGAATCCGTAGCCAAGCACTGCGGTCAATGCTTCCTGCATATATCCGTGGCCCCAGGCATCGCGGTTCAGTATGTAGCCGATATCGGCGCGCTGGTTGTTGGCATCAATGCTGTACATGCTGCATACGCCAATCAGCCTGCCATCTCCACGGCTCACGAGCCCCCAGCGCAGTTGCGAACGGTCGTCAAATGCCTGCTGTGTTTTTTCAAAATAAGTCTGCAGTTCTTGCGGCGACGTATAAGGACCGCGCGACCAGTAGCGCATGGTCTGCGCGTCACTGAAGATGGCAAACAATGCATCAAGGTCGCCGGGGACAATGGCACGCAATTCCAGCCGCGCCGTTTGCAGTACAGGTAACACGAACGGGAATGTCCGCATGGATTTCTTTCAATTAGTGTACTGCGGCGCTGAGCCAGACTGTTTAGAAGTGCTTCAGGCCAATTGCCGCCTTGACTTCATCGGTTGTTTTGGCTGCAATTTCGCGGGCTCTTTCGGTGCCTTGTTTCAGCATCTGCAATACCTGGCCGCGGTCTTTTTCGTATTCCTGGCGACGCTCGCGTATCGGCGTCAGCATATCCTGCAAGATGCCTTCCAGGCGTTTCTTGACGGTGCCGTCACCCAGGCCGCCGCGGACATAGTGGTCCTTCATTTCCTGCAGGCCGTCTTTGTCGGTATCAAAAGCATCCAGATAGATAAAAGCCACATTGCCTTCCAGATGGCCGGGGTCTTCCACGCGCAGGTGCAGCGGGTCGGTATAGATCATCTTGACTGCAGCCTTGATTTCAGCTGAGGTAGCGCCCAGGTTGATCGTATTGCCCAGCGACTTGCTCATCTTGGCCTTGCCGTCTATGCCGACCAGGCGGCCGATTTCGGGCACCAGCGCCTGTGCTTCCACCAGAATGTCGCGTTTTGCCAGCCGGTTGAAGCGGCGCACGATTTCGTTGGTCTGTTCTATCATCGGGATCTGGTCTTCACCTACTGGCACCAGGCTGGCCTTGAAAGCCGTGATGTCGGCAGCCTGGCTGACCGGGTAAGTAAGGAAACCTGCCGGGATATCGCGCTCAAAATTGCGCAGCAGGATTTCCTGCTTGATGGTGGGGTTGCGCTCCAGGCGCGCCACCGTCACCAGGTTAAGGTAGTAGAACGTCAGTTCCGTCAGTTCAGGGATTTGCGACTGGATGAAAATGGTCGACTGCGCAGGATCAATGCCCACCGCCAGGTAATCCAATGCCACTTCCAGCACATTATTATGCACTTTGGCCGGGTCATCCATATTGTCTGTCAGCGCCTGCGCATCGGCCAGCATGATGAACTGCTTGTACTGGCTTTGATATTTGACGCGGTTGCGCAAGCTGCCCACATAGTGGCCCAAGTGCAGCGGGCCGGTCGGGCGGTCGCCAGTCAATATCAGGTGGTTTTTGTCGCTGGGAACGCTACTGGCGGCGCGGTTCGTTTCGGCGCTTGCTTGCGTGTTTTGCTCACTCATGTCTTTTCCTATAATGCTACTTGCTGCGGTGTTCAATATTCTTTGCTGACTTTTTGCTTATATCTGCTGATTTACCCATCCCTGACAGCCGGTCTTCGCGCATAAAAAATGCCGCAGAGAGCGGCATTGACATGCAGTGAAATCTGGAGAAATCGCGATTCGTTTGCCGCTCCGGCCTATCCCGGGCGCCATTGAGGCATGGCAAAGCTGGGAGTTTATTGCCCAGCTTGCCTCTTGGTCGCGGAATTCATGCCTCCATCATGCCTTTTTGCTTGCTCCGTTGTCAAGGTGAATGCCGGAATGCCCATTGCGCCCACCTTTATAGCCTTACTTGCCGTCCACCTTACCGTCCAACTGCTTCATGGCTGGCTGTCACACATGATAAAATCGCCATTTGCCCTGTAATCGCGGCCCGGAATTTCTTGACGGGCCTTTCGGCACATCCTGACACATACATAGCAGAGAGACAGTTTTGAAAGTATCCGCTCCAAGCAAACTCATTATCGCCTCCCGTGAAAGCCGACTTGCCATGTGGCAGGCTGAACATGTCCGTGACAAGCTCGCGGCGCTTTACCCCGATTGCACGATAGAAATCCTGGGGATGACCACGCGCGGCGACCAGATACTGGATAAGGCGCTGTCGAAAGTGGGAGGCAAGGGCCTGTTCGTCAAGGAGCTGGAAATAGCAATGGCAGAAGGCCGCGCCGATCTTGCCGTGCATTCGCTGAAAGACGTTCCTATGGATCTGCCGGAAGGATTTGATCTGGCCGCAGTGCTGGAGAGGGAAGATCCGCGCGACGCGTTTGTATCCAACGACTATGCCAGCCTGGACCAGTTGCCCGATGGCGCCGTGGTCGGCACCAGCAGCCTGCGCAGGCAGGCGCTGATCGCCGCTCGTTACCCGAAACTGGTGATACGTCCATTGCGAGGCAACCTGGATACCCGGCTGAGGAAGCTGGACCAGGGCGAATATGCGGCCATCATCCTTGCTGCTGCCGGCCTGAAACGGCTTGGCCTTCCACAACGGATCCGCGCCTGCCTGGACCCGGAAGACAGCCTGCCGGCCGCAGGGCAGGGCGCGATGGCGATTGAGATTCCATCCGGACGCCCGGAATTGCTGGAATGGCTGGCGCCGTTGAATCACGTAGAAACAGCCAATGCAGTAACAGCTGAACGCACGGTTTCCAAGGCTTTTGGCGGTAGTTGCCAGATCCCGCTTGCTGCCTTTGCGTCAATAGAGAACGGACACATGCATTTGCGGGCAATGGTCGCCACGCCGGATGGCGCCCGCATTGCCAGGGCAGAAGTTCACGGCGCAGCCGGCGCGCCACATGAGCTGGGAGCACGCGTTGCAGCGGCACTGTCGGAGCAGGGCGCCGAGTCAATTTTGCAAGTATGCAAGGCAGAAATTGCCGACTCCGGTGAATGACCAGCCCAGTAAATAACGCCCATGCACCAGCTGACTGTGCCGGTGAAACAAAAGGCGCGGTAGTCACGGTAGTCATCACGCGCCCGGCAGCCCAGGCGCAAGGCCTGGCGGAACGGGTAAGCGCCATCGGCCGCAGCCCCATTGTTTTTCCGATGCTGGAAATTCTTCCGCTAGACGAAGCTGGGGAGCTACGGGCCGTGCTGGCGGATCTCTCCTCCTATACTCTGGTCGCTTTTGTCAGCCCCAACGCCATTGACGCTGCTTTTTCTTATCTGTCCGCATGGCCAGCCGGAGTCAGCATAGGCGTAATGGGCGAGGGCAGCCGCGCAGCGCTGGCGGCGCATGGCGTGACGGATGCCAATGCAAGGATACTGAGCCCCGTGGATACCCAAAAAACCGATTCCGAAACCTTGCTGGCGGTGCTGGACCTGCAAGCCTTGAAAGCGGGAAAAGTGCTGATCGTGCGCGGAGAAACCGGGCGCGAACTGCTGGCGGATGCGTTGCGGGCAGAAGGCATTGCCGTTACACAGATCGCAGCCTACCGGCGACAGGCGCCGGAATTCACCGCCGTACGCCGGAATCAATTATCCGCTATGCTCAAACAGCAAAACGACTGGATAGTCACCAGTTCGGAAGCCTTGCGTACCTTGGTGGAATGGGCGAGGCAACTGTCCGGCACTGGCAGCACTGAACCAGGCAATACAGGCGCCGTGGCAGAAATGCA
>JAYSKH010000230.1:0-4369 GCA_043726505.1 Undibacterium sp.
AGCTGGACGAATTGCCAAAGCTGATCGCCCAACTGGAAACGGAGCAAAAATCCATCACCGAGCGCCTGAACGATCCCGATCTGTACAAGAAGGGTGCCGACGAAGCCAAGAAGCTGAACGAGCGTTTTGCGCAGCTTGATGAGCAATTGCTGGAAGCGCTGGAAAAATGGGAGCAGATCGAAGGCAAGAACTAAGCCTTTGGTTTGACGCAAAAAAACAGGCAGGGAATGTAAATTCCCTGCCTGTTTTTATTTCTGGTTCGCTTTTAGATACTTGTTTAAACCCGCGCCACCTTGCGGAAATCCCTAGGCCTGAAACCCATGATCAGCAGTGCGCCAAAATACGCAACGCCGCAGCTCGCCAGCACTAGCGCCAGGGCCAGCAGGCGTTTGACCGGGGTTGCCTGCATGGCGATCCAGTCGAAATGCCCGGAGACGGACAGCGCGACGCCGGCCATCACAAACAAGGCAGCTGCCAGCTTGACCAGAAACAGCAGCCAGCCTTTTTGCGGCGTGTAGATGCCCTTCCTTTGCAGGCCGACATACAGGAAGCTGGCATTGATGCAGGCGCCGAGCCCTACCGATAGCGCCAGGCCCGCATGCTGCAGGCTGGGTACGAACATATAGTTCATCAGCTGTGTGGCCAGCATGACGCCGACAGCGATCTTGACTGGAGTCTTGATGTCCTGCTTGGCGTAAAAGCCCGGTGCCAGTATCTTGACGACGATGAGCCCTATCAGGCCGGCGCCGTAGGCGATCAGCGCTTTTGCTGTTTCATGCACCGCTTCGGCGCTGAACTGGTGATAGTGGAACAGCGACGCGGTCAGCGGTTCAGACAGCGTAGCGAGCCCCACGGCAGAAGGCAGCGCCAGCAAAAAGGTCAGCCGCAGGCCCCAGTCCAGCAACGCAGAATACTCAACCGCATCGCCATCGGCATTGGCCTTGGACAGGCTCGGCAGCAGGATGGTGCCCAGTGCCACGCCCAGCAGCGCGGTAGGGAACTCCATCAGCCTGTCTGCATAACCCAGCCAGGAGATACTGCCTTCCGGCAGCCGGGAGGCCAGGTTGGTGTTGATCAGAATGCTGATCTGGGACGCAGAAACGGCGAAGATCGCCGGTCCCATATTGATCAGAACACGGCGCACGCCCGCATCGCGCAGTGCCGGCATCGGGTTCAGGTTCATGGCCGGCATCATGCCTATCTTGACCAGCGCCGGGATCTGGATTGCCAGCTGCAGCACGCCGCCGACAAAGACGGCAATCGCCAGCGCGTAAATAGGCTCTTTCAGCAGCGGGGCCAGCAGCAGCGAGCCTGCAATGGATGACAAATTGAGCAGCACCGGTGTAAATGCCGGTATCTTGAATTCACGCCAGGTATTGAGAATGCCGCCGGCTAATGCCACCAGCGACATGAAACCTATATACGGAAACATGATGCGTGTCATGACGACGGCCAGGTCAAAAATCTGCGGCTTGGAGTGGAAGCCGGTTGCAACCATGTACACCACCGCCGGCGCGGCGACTACACCGATCACGCAGGTGGCGACCAGCGCCCAGATCAGCAGCGTGGCGACATGGTCGACCAGGCTTTTGGTGGCGTCCAGACCTTGCTGCGACTTGTATTCCGCCAGGATGGGAACGAAGGCCTGGGCAAAGGCGCCCTCGGCAAACAGACGCCTCAGCAGGTTGGGAATGCGGAAGGCGATATTGTAGGCATCGGTATGGCCGGTGGCGCCAAAGGCGCTGGCGATCAGTACATCGCGGAACAGGCCAGTAATACGCGACAGCATCGTCATGCCACTAATTGTGGCTAATGTTTTTAGTAAGTTCATGGTGCGGCATTATAACGGTTGAGCCTGCCCGCTGAATGTCGCGTTTTGTAAAAGCTGCAAGCAGGTGTTGGTTCGCGGTGCCAATGATATCTGATGGCTACAATGTATTGTTGCCAGAGTAATACTCCCGTTATTTACTCATTTTTCATTTTCCGGTGAAATTGGCTGCCTAAGATTGGCTGCCTAAGCTGTCTTCCTTCGCTCTTTTAACGCCAGCATCGGACATCTGGCTCAGACCTTAGCCGCTGGCGGCCAGGGATTGCGCCAGGCTTTTTTTCACCGGTGTGGAGGTTTGCCGTTTCAGGTGGGCCGGATTGCGCTGCCGGATCGATCACATATACATAGTTGAAAACATTCGTTTGTAAACGTAGGGAAGTTCTTTAAATTCCAATAAACAGCCACCAAGAAAAACGGCGTGCTGTACAGCAGCTTCAAATGCGCATTGTCGAATGCCAATTTGCTCAACGGGGAATATAAAGGACATCATGAAAACCAATTATTTTAAAAAACTTTCTACACTTGCGATTGCACTGTCCGTGATGACGGCTGCCCAGGCCGCACGAGCCGCAGACAAAGAAGTCAACATTGCGTATCAGACCGTGGTTGAGCCGTCAAAGATAGCGCAGGCCGATGGCGAATATGAAAAAGCCAGCGGCTGGAAAATCAACTGGAAAAAATTCGAGAGCGGCGGAGAAGTGATTACCGCAGTTGCTTCTGGCGATATACAGATAGGCTATGTGGGCAGCAGCCCGCTGGCCGCTGCCGCCAGCAAGGAATTGCCGATAGAGACGATTTTTATTGCAGCAGAAATCGGCCAGGCAGAGGCGCTGGTGGTGCGCAACGGTAGCGGCATCAGCAAGGCGCAGGATCTGGTCGGCAAGAAAATTGCCGTGCCCTTTGTTTCTACCACTCACTACAGTTTGCTCGCTGCGCTGAAGCACTGGAAGATTGATCCCAAGAGCGTCACGATTGTGAACCTGCGCCCCTCGGAAATAGCGGCCGCATGGCAGCGTGGCGATATCGATGGCGCCTATGTGTGGGACCCCGCACTGGGGAAAACCAAGGAAACCGGCAAGGTACTGACGGATTCGTCGGAAGTCGCAAAGTGGGGCGCGCCTACCTTTGATGCATGGATAGTGCGCAAGGACTTCGCACAAAAAAATCCCGATTTTTTGACTACCTTTGTGCGCGTTACTGGCAAAGCATATAGCGAATATCGCAAGAACGGCAAGGCATGGACAGCCGACTCTGCACAGGCGGAAAAGATCGCTCGCCTGACCGGCGCCAGCAAAACGGATATTCCCGAGCTGCTGAAGGGCAGCCTGTTCCCTACACTGGATGAGCAGGCTTCAGGCAGGTTGCTGGCCGGCGGTACCGCCAAGGCGATAGACGATACTTCTAAATTCCTCAAGGAACAAAAGAAAGCCGATCGCGTGCTGGCGGATTACCGGCCTTTCGTTAATACACAGTTTGTGCGGCAGGCAGCGCAATAGAGTATTTATGCTGCATCAAGGTATTGAGGCTTAAAGATGATACGTCTGCAATCGGTAGGAGTGCAATTCGGCGATGGCGGTAGCGATGGTCGTCGCGGTAAGACTGTGCAGGTATTGCGTGATCTGTCGCTGGATTTACTGGATGGTCGCTTCACCGTGGTCATCGGCGAATCCGGCTGCGGCAAGACGACGCTGCTGAATGTTATTGCCGGCTTCGTTGCTCCGTCGTCTGGCGCTGTGTTGATTGACGGAAAACCCATTACCGGGCCAGGCGCGGAGCGTGGCGTTGTCTTCCAGGATGATGCATTGCTGCCGTGGCAAAGTGTGCTGGAAAATGTCAGCTTTGGCTTGCGGCTGGCAGGCATTCCCAAGCTTGAACGGGAAACGAAGGGCAGGGAGTACCTGGCCCTGACGGGTCTGGAGCAGTACGCGGATTATCCAATCTGGAAGATATCCGGCGGCATGCGCCAGCGGGTGGGGTTGGCGCGCGCACTGGCGGTAGATCCGCGGTTCTTGCTGCTGGATGAACCCTTGGGCGCATTGGATACGCTGACGCGCGAGCGTATGCAGCAACATCTGCTGCGCATCTGGAAAGCCTCCGGCAAAGGACTATTCATGATTACGCACAGCGTGGAAGAGGCTCTGTTCCTGGCGACCGATCTGGTGTTGCTGCGAGCCCGGCCGGGGCGGGTGGAGACTATACGCCAGCTGGATTTTTCACAGCGTTTTGTTGAAGGCGAATCTGCTCGCAGTATCAAATCCGACCCGCATTTTGTGGCGCTGCGAGAAGAAATCCTCTCCAGCTTGTTGCAGTATGAGGAGGTGGTTGCATGAGTGAACTGAACGCTATTTTTTATTCGGTAGAGGTTTTGTCCCGTGGCGCCAAAGCGGAAGCGGCAGCAGCAGACATTGTAGAACCTATAAAACTAAGACGCTCTGTTTTTCGCATCCCCGACTCGGCGCTGACGATTACCACCGTGTTAGCCTTGCTTGCGGCGTGGTGGCTCGTTACTGCGCTGATGCTGGTGCCGCGCCTGTTTCTTCC
>JAYSKH010000231.1:0-1064 GCA_043726505.1 Undibacterium sp.
CCGCAGAGGGGAAAAGCTTATTTCTTCACTTGCTGCAATACCTGGCTCAGCATCTCTATCATCTGATCCAGTTCAGCGATGCTGACGTTCAGTGCCGGCATAAAGCGCAGCAGGTCGGGGCGTGGCGAATTCAGCAGCAGGCCTACCGGCTCCATATTGCGCGCGATCTCAACGATCTGCGGGCCGATGTCGGAACCGAGCTTCAGTGCGCGCAGCAGGCCTTCGCCGCGTTCGCCTTGCAGGCCATATTGTTCAGACAGTTTCAGCAGCGCCTTGCTCAGGTACTCCGATTTCTCACGCACGGAAGCCATGAAGCCTTCTTCCAGCAATGCTTTCAGCACGGCGATGCCGACGGCTGTTGTCAGCGGGTTGCCGTTGTAGGTACCGCCCTGGTCGCCGGGTACGAAGCACGCTACTTCTTCCTTGCACAGCAGGGCTGCCAGCGGCACGCCGCCGCCTATGCCTTTGGCCAGCGTCATGATGTCTGGTTCGATATTGGAGTTTTCGTACGCGAACAGCTTGCCGGTGCGGCCCATGCCGGACTGCACTTCATCCACGATCAGCAGGATGTTGTGTTTCTTCGTCAGTTCACGCAGCGCCTGCATGAACTCGGCGCTGGCCGGCAATACGCCGCCTTCGCCCTGCACAGGCTCCAGCATCACGCCGACGGTTTTGTCGGTGATCAGCTTTTCTACCGAGGCGATGTCGTTCAGGTCTGCTTTCGGGAAGCCGGAAACCTGCGGCGCAAAGATCGTGTCCCAGCCCGGTTTGCCGGAGGCCGACATCGTTGCCAGCGTGCGGCCATGGAAGCCGTGGTCAAAGGTGATGATTTCGAACGCGCCGTTCTTGTTCTTCTGGCCCCATTTGCGGGCGAGCTTGATCGCGCCTTCATTGGCTTCCGCGCCACTGTTGGCGAAGAACACGCGGTCAAAGCAGGAATTGGCTGTCAGCATTGTCGCCAGTTCGATAGCCGGCGCATTGTAGAAAGCAGGGGAGGGATTGATCAGCGTTTTTGACTGCTTGGCCAGCGCATCCTGTATGCATTGCGGCGAATGGCCCAGGCA
>JAYSKH010000232.1:0-16317 GCA_043726505.1 Undibacterium sp.
GCCACAACGCCAGCAAAATCTGCCAGTAGGCCGAAGGAAATCGCATAGCGTGTTTTCTTGATACCCACCGAGCCGAAATACAAGGCAACGATGTAGAAGGTCGTATCGGCAGAACCCTGGAAAATACAAGCCAGCCGGCCGACGAAGGAATCGACACCATAGGATTTCATCGTATCCACCATCATCGCCTTGGCGCCGCTGCCACTCAGCGGTTTCATCAGCGCAGTCGGCAGCGCCGGCGTGAAGTCGGTATTGATGCCCATGTGTGTAAACACCCAGTTGAAGCCGGATACGATAAAACCCAGCACGCCGGAATTGCGCAACACGCCGATGGCGACCAGCATGCCCACCAGATAGGGAATGATCGTCAGCGAAGTCTGGATGCCGCCCTTGGCGCCTTCAATAAAGGCTTCGTACACATTGACCTTCTTGCGCATGGCGCCGGTGATGAAGGCCACGATGATGGAGAACAGGATCAGGTTGCTGCTGACCTTGGAAAACACTTCTATCTCGGCGCGGCTCATGTACTCGCTCAGGTACCAGACCAGGCCGACAATGAAGGCAGTGATGCCACCCAGCCAGCCCAGCACCACGCCATTGAGCAGATTGATACGCTGCTTGATGGCGACCGCCACGAGACCGACAAAAGTCGCTACATACGTCGCGATCATGCAGGGGATGAACACGTCCGAAGGGTCGCGCGCGCCCAGTACTGCCCTTTGTGCAATGATCGCCAGCGGGATCAACGTCAGGCCGGAAGTATGCAGCACCAGGAACATGATCTGCGCGTCGGTCGCCTCTTCCTTGTTCGGGTTCAGGCTTTGCAGGCTTTCCATAGCCTTCAGGCCGAACGGCGTCGCGGCGTTGTCAAGCCCCAGCAGGTTGGCGGAAAAATTCATCACCATATGGCCGGTGGCCGGATGGTCCTTGGGTACGCCGGGGAAAATCCTGGAAAAAAATGGTGCAATGATTTTGGCAAGCAGGTTGATGGCGCCGGCTTTTTCACCGATGTTCATGATGCCAAGCCACAGCGTCATCACGCCGGCCAGTGGCAGCGCGATTTCCATGACGCCGATGCGCGCAGAATCGAAAGTGCCGTCAACGATGCGTTTGAATACTTCGACATCGCCAAGGAAGATCCACTGCCCGAGCGCGGCCACAAAACCAACGAGGAAGAATGCCGTCCAGATGTAATTGAGTACCATGTCGCCGCAGAAAGATGATCAAAGCAGCTAGCTTTGTAACATGAAACGGCAACGTGACCGTATGAATTTTGCAGCGCGGCCTATATATTCCCGTCATACTCGGCACTGGAAACGGCGCCGCTGTCAGGCAATCAGGCCCGCCGCGATATTGATGGAGAATCCCAGTATCGCGGTATTGAACAGAAAGCCCAGCACCGACTGCGCCAGCACGGTCTTGCGCATTTCACGCGAAGTCACGGCGATATCGGAGGTTTGCACGGCGACGGCGATCGTAAAGGCAAAGTACAGGAAGTCCCAGTAGTCAGGCTGGCTTTCGTCATCCGGAAAACGCAGCGGCCGGCACGTATCGTCCGACTGGTAATACAGCAGCGCATAATGCAGCGTGAAAATCACGCCCAGCAGGCACCAGGAACCGAGGACCGTAATGCCGGTAAATACATACTTCAGCACACGCACGTCTGCAGGCTGCCCTTTCAGCTGCGCCAGTTCGTAGATGATGGCCAACAGGCTGATGGTCGCCGCGGTGGACAATATGCCCAGCACCGCATAGGCGCTCTCATCTTCGCGCTCTGCGATTTCGCGTACGCTTTGATGGTTGGCGCAGCTCATCAGCCAGCCGACCAGCCCGATATACGACCAGACCGCTGCATTCCAGCCCAGCAGCGCACGCGACACCCAGCCCCAGTCGGCCGGCGTAATAAAGACAATGGCAATACCAGCCAGAAAGGTAAAGATCAGCCGGGGGCGCGTATGGAAGACTTGCGGGACGGAAATCATATTTTGCGGTCTGCGCCTTGGTTGGTTACTGATAAAGATAGTAGAAAGGTGGAGTAGGCAGCGCCTGCTTGGCCCTACTCTAACGGCGCCTTTGCGCTGCGTCAGCGGGAAAACGCACCCTTTCAGGCCGAAAACAGTCCAAACTTCTGATAATGTTGATAAAGGTAACATTAAGCAACATGTCTATACGGTCCAAAACGGAAAAAGCCGTACAATCATGGCAAACCTTTATTAGACTGTTCTTATTGCACTGTTGTTTATACAGTGTATATATACACGTTATTCGGGACCATCATGATAAACCGGCATCGTTATTTGCCAATTTCAAAAGTCAGCCCTGGCATGACCCTGGCTGACGACTTGCTGGACAAGCAGGGCCATACGCTGCTGCCGGCGGGTACCACGCTAACGGCCGGCATGCTGAAATCCATCAGCCAGCATGCTATCCCGCAGCTGTCCATCGCGCAGGAAAGCCTGTCGGAGCAGGAACAGATCGTCGATTACCACCAGAAAGCCGACCGGCTGGAAGTATTATTTCGCCAGGGGCCCTACAATGCGCCCACCAGCATCCTGCATGACTATGTGCGTAATTACCGCCGCGCGGAGGCAGAATGAGTTTGCCGCCCGCCGACCAGCAACACCAGATCTCGCTGGACGAAGTGATTGCGCAGATCCGCGATCTGCCGACCTTGCCTGCCGTGGCGCAGGAAATGCTGAACAATCTGGATGACGACGACCTCAGCCTGGACAAGATTGCCGAAAAAGTGTCGATGGACCAGTCGCTGGCGGCAAAGACGCTGCGCCTCGCCAATTCTTCGTATTTTGGTTCCAACTCCAAGGTGGTCACGCTACAGCAGGCGGTTGCCATGCTGGGCGTGAAAAACGTCAAGAACCTGATACGTATGACGATACTGACGACCAGTTTTCCCGTATCGCGCTGCAAGGGCTTTGATTTCAAGGCTTTCTGGCAGCAGAACATCGCCACGGCCGTTTGTGCAGAGCTGATTTCACGCACGCTGCACATGAAGCACGACTTTGCATTTACTGCCGGCCTGCTGCATGCGATAGGCCGGCTGGTGCTCGTCACCCGTTTCCCGGACCAGTACGAAGAAGTCATCAGCTATCGCAAACAGCATGATTGCCATTTGCTGCAGGCCGAACGCAATGTATTAGGTGTCGACCATGTGCAGGCCGGCCAGGCGCTGGCCGTACACTGGAATTTTTCGGAAGCTATCCAGGATGCCATCCGCGGTTATGCCGAACCGGACGGCGAGGGCCTGAATCCTATTGCTGCCATCGTTCATATTGCAGACGCCATCGTGCATGCGCTGGATCTGGCCGGGCTGGAGGACGATCTCGTGCCCATCGTGTCGGAAGCGGCGTGGAATATTGTCGCGCTGGGAGAAGCCGACTACCATGCAATTTTCCACGAAACCGAAATGCGTTTTGACGCGCTGAACCAGATCGTGCTGTAAAAGCAGGCCCGGGCGTGTTAAGTATTGTCAAATCCAACATAAATAAATACATGATGCCGCAAAGCCCCTGTGCAGCAGGCCGGGCTTTCGCTATAGTAATCAAGTGAGAGGCGGCAATCATTTTTTGTAGTGGAAGAGGCGATTTTGGAACACTTGATGCACTTTGGCAACACCAACTACAAACTCAGCGATATTCATTTATTCCGGGACGTCTCGGCCGACAACCTTGAACTCATCAGCAAGATTCTCAGCAAATGCGAAGTCGTCAACGTCAAGGCAGGCCAGATTGTGCTGGATGTCCATAGCTCGGGCGCCCGGCTGTATATCGTGCTGCAAGGCGCGCTGGGCATTACCAAGCTGGACCTCGGGCTGGAAAACACCAACCTGATCGAAAATGCGATCACCCAGTACCTGCCGGGCGAGTGTGTCGGCGAAATTTCGGTGCTCGATGAAGAAATCCACTCGGCCACCATCGCCGCAATACTCGACAGCGAACTGCTGGTTATCGAAGCCGAAACCATGTGGCGTCTCATCGACGAATCCAACGGCGTAGCCCGCAATCTGCTGCAATTGCTGTCTTTCCGCATCCGTGCAGCCAATGCACAGATCCGCAACCGCCAGAAGGTAGGCGAATTTTATCGCCAGATGTCGATGATAGACGGGCTGACCGGCCTGCATAACCGAGCCTGGCTCAACAACCAGCTGCCTAGCCTGATCGACAGCGCACACGCCACCTCTACGCCGATCAGTATCATCATGGTCGATCTCGACCATTTCAAGCGTTTCAATGACGAGCATGGCCATCTGCTGGGCGATGATGCGCTGCAAAGCGCCGCCAAGGTACTGAATGCAGGCCTGCGCCCCAGTGATTTTGCCGCCCGCTACGGCGGCGAAGAAATGATGGTCATTCTTCCCAATACGGCACAACAGCCAGCACTCGCAGTGGCTGAAAGGCTGTGTTCCCGCCTGCGCAAGACGCGCGTGTTTGCCGACATGCAAACACCGCTGCCGCATATCACTGCATCGTTTGGCCTGGCTACGCTGGCCGACGGACAGGATGGCAAGGGCCTGATCGCCGCTGCCGACGCGGCGCTCTACCGCGCCAAGGAAGCGGGCCGCAACCGCGTAGCAACCTGAAACATCTTTGCAGGGCAGCTTACAAGAGTTTCAGCCGGCCCTGCACCCGCTTGTGCTAGAGTAAGCAGCATTGACTCCTGCACGCCGCTGCAGGCCCGGCTTTCCGCTACCCGGTCCGCGCCATGAACAAGCTCGTCAAGATCATAGGTATCTCTTTACTGCTGCTTGCGCTGCTGTTTAGCGCAGTGCTCGCCTATCTGGCATTCGGTTTCGATGCGAACCAGTTCAAGAGCAGTATCGTCCAGCTGGTCAAGGACAAAAAGCAGCGCACGCTCAACATAGAAGGTGACATCAAACTCAGTCTTTTTCCCAGCTTGGGCGTAGATTTGGGCAAGACCAGCCTGTCGGCGCAAAACAGCAGCACCGGCTTCGCCACGCTGAAATCCGCGCACATCTCACTGGCGTTGCTGCCGCTGCTGCAAAAAGAAATCGTGCTGGACAGTATTACGATAGACGGCCTTGATCTGACGCTGGAACGCCATGCCGAAGACGACGCAGTAGCCGGTAATGCAGACGATCTGCTGCACAAGGATGAAGCCGCCGGCGATGCAATGACATTCGACATCAAGGGCATTGCGCTGACCGGGGCCAGCATTCATTTCACGGATAAAGCCAAACATTTGTCCGGTAGCCTGAACAAGCTGGATTTCAGCAGCGGCAGGATCACCGACAAGCTGGCGACCGAACTCAAATTTTCCACCGAACTGGATTTCCGGCAGCCGGCGCTGCAGGGAAAAATTACCGCGCAAACCGGCCTGCTGTTTGATCTGCAGGCTGGTACGATAGAACTCACGAACCTAGACCTGTTTGCAAAAGGCAGCCTGGACAATAATGCCGACAAAAGCTTCGACATCGTCGCCAAGGCAGACGACCTGAGCTACAACGGCAAGACACCGGCATTGAAAGTGGCCGGCCTGGCGCTGACAGCCAAAGCCCCATTGGGCCTGGACAAGGCCGAGCTGAATCTGGAAGCGCCTAGTCTGGCCATGGACCAGAGCAGCGCTGCGGGCGAAACGGTCAAAGGCAATTTTACGCTGAGCGGAGGCCGCAGCCTGGACGTGGCTTATCAGCTGAGCGGCATCACCGGAAGCTACCACGAACTGGCGATCAAAAACCTGGCGCTGAGCGTGAGCCAAAAGGAAGGTACACGAACGATCTCGGGCAAAATGGAAAGCCAGGTACGCGCCCAGCCTGAGCAACAGTACTTCAGCCTGCCGGACATCAATGCCAGCCTGAAAGTGGAAGACCCGGACATGCCGCAGAAAGCGCTGTCTATGGTAATCACCGGCAAGCTCGATGCGGATATCAAAAAACAGGCTTTGACCGGCAGCCTGCGCACCCGCTTTGATGACAGCACGGCCAACACCAGTTTCGCCGCATCGCAATACGGCCGCGCCGGCATCCAGTTTGAACTGGCAATCGATAGACTGAACCTGGACCGGTACATGGCTGCCTCGGCACCGCAGAATGCGTCCAAGGGCCCGCCAGCGACAACGCCCGCATCAGTAGCAGCAGATAAGCCGCTGGACCTGTCTGCACTGAAAACACTGCAGTTGAATGGCAACGTGCAGATAGGCCAGTTGCAGATAAAGAAAATCAAGCTCAGCGACGTATCACTGCCGCTCAAGGCCAGTCAGGGAAAGCTGGAAATGGCGCCGCTGTCTGCCAAACTGTATCAGGGCACGCTTGCCGGCAGCGCCAGTATCGATGCCAATAATAATAATCGCTTTGCGCTGCGCACCACGCTGACGGATATCAGCGTCAATCCGCTGCTGAAGGACGCGCTGGATCACGATGTCCTGGAAGGACGCGGCAAACTGACATTAAACCTAAACACCGCTGGCGCCACGACCAGCGCAATGAAACGGGCGCTGGACGGCGACATCGGCGCCGAACTGCATGACGGCGCGGTCAAGGGCATCAACCTGGCAAAATCGCTGCGCGATTTTAAAAACAGGATAACGGCCAGATCCGACCAGCAGCAGGCAGCCAGTTCAACGGAGAAAACCGATTTTTCATCACTGTCTGCATCCATCCACTTCCAGGACGGAGTAGGAAAAAGCAGCGACCTGTCGCTCAAATTCCCTTTCCTGCGCGCAGGCGGCAGCGGCACACTGAACCTCGTCAACAGCAGCCTGGACTACACAGCCAATGTCATCGTCGTCAATACAGCCGCCGGACAGGGCGGTGCGGAACTGGCGCAGCTGAAAAACATCACGGTGCCCGTACACATCAGCGGCCCGCTGACAGGACTGGGTTACAACATACAATGGAGCGCCATTGCTGCAGACGCGCTGAAGTCAGCAATCGCCGAAAACGCGAAACCCGTGCTGGAAGAGAAAAAGCAGCAGTTGAAAGACAAGCTGCAGGACAAGCTGAAAGGCTTGCTGGGCAGGTAGGCATGCGATGCGAGTGGCATCACACTTAATAAAAAAAAGGGATCCCGAGCAAACTCCGGATCCCTTTTTTATTTACAGCATCAACATAAGGTCAATACTGTTTCAAGACTACCTCAACAGGTTTTTAAAAAAAGACTTTAGAAACTATATCCAGCCGTCATCGTGAACACGACAGGGCTGAAGTTGATGACGGTCTTGCGTTCTATGCTACCTGTAGTGGCCGTCAGCTGGGACTTGACGTCTGCTGTTGCGATGGAGCCCAGCAGGAACCAGCGGTTGGTCACGTTATACTTGGCACCAATCTGCGCTGCCCAGCCCGTAGAATCCTGCAGCTTGATTTTGGTCGGGCCGCCTGCGGCTATATCGCCGGAAGGTGTAGAACGTGCATCGTAAAACTGGGTGTAGTTCAAACCCAGACCGACGAAAGGACGGAAAGCATTCGCTTCATCACCGAAGTAATAGTTGACGAATGCGGTCGGTGCGCGTTGCTTGACCTTGGCGATGACGCCGAATGGCGCCAGCGTGCCGGTACCGCGGTTGTCGTGCTCAGGCGGAATGCCCAGCGCCAGATCAATATCCACGTTGGCCGTCAGCCTGCGTGTATAGCCGATGTAGACAGTATTGGCATTTTCCACCTTCAGACCTGCCGGTTGTGGCGTCAGGAAATCAGGGCCATTGCTGGACAGGCTCGGCGCGTCGGAGTGAACGGCAATATGCGCGTAGCCGATGCGGACGGTATTGGGGAAATTTTCATCCGCCAATGCTGACAGGGAAGCCAGAGCCAGCACGGAAGCGATAGCGATTTGTGTTTTTTTCATGATCTTTTATCCTCGCCTTAGTGCGCCAGAACTTGTTGGAAGAATCCACGCGCCGCAGCATTGCAGAACGGTGGTACCAGTGTGCCGTGATAAGCGCCGGCAACAGCAACAGCAGGGTTAGCGCCCGCAGCAGTTGCAGCAGCAACGACACCGGCCTTGGCCTGTGCAAAACCTACTTTGGCAGCGGCAAACGGATCAGTAGCGCTGGTTGGTGCAGAATCCACGTCCAGCACGGTCAATGCAGCTGCAGGAAGGCCCTTGGCTGTGAAATAACCAGCTGTTGCCTGGGTGCTGACAAAGAACACGGTAGGATCACCATTACCACCGCACAGCATTACAGGCACATTAGGCACGTAGTTGCGCAGGTCGTTTTTCAGGCCATTTTTACGGAACGGGCTGGCCGGAGTGCAGTTCAGCGGATCAGCTGGATTGGTACCGCAAGGATTAGCCACCATGTCCGCCAGATACGCATTACGGAAGCTTGTTTTGACCAGATTGCCATCGCCGAAGAAAGCGGCGAATGCAGGTGAAGAAGGACCTGGCAGCGAATCTTTTGCGAACAATGCTGTCTGCGGCAATTTACCCGATGTGAACAGGCCGGTCAGCGTCAGCGGGCCTGGCATCAGTGTTTCTATGCCGGTTGCATATTTGGCTTCGTAGATATCGCTAGGCGAGGAATACAGGCCGCCGTAGGATTTCTGCCAGCTGGTTGTGATCAGCGGAATGAATACCGTGCCGCCTGCATTCGGGCTGCCGGCGAAGACTGCATCGCCCAGCAAACCCAGCGCATATGGACCGGACATGCCGGCCAGCGCTGTTACTTTAAATTCGCTGGCGTAGGTAGTCTGCATTGCGCGCTGTGTCGCCATTGCGACGTGGCCGCCTTGCGAGTAGCCTGCGATCACCAGTTTGCCGGAATCGGAAGCGCCGATAGCGGCAAACGCCTTGCGCGCTGCGCGCAGCGAATCGACCATGTCGTTGGCAGACTGCTCAGCGTTCAGATAAGGTGTGTATGGCAGCGAGGAAACATCATAGCCGGCATAGTTCGGCGCTACGACGATGAAACCCTGCGCGGCATACATCGCAGCAACCAGTGTGGATTCAGCGTTGTCGCGCAGGTTGGCCATGTTGAAGGATTTCTCAACCGTAGTGCCATGCGCGTACAGTACGACAGGGCGTGGGCCCGCGCAGGCAGGATCAGTACCGGACGGCACCATGATGGCGCCGGTTGCATCGGTAGCTTCATTGGCGCCGCCAACGGTGCCGTACTTCATGTAATAAGTGGTGATCGAGCATTTCGGCACACCGGTAACCTGGGTGATGCCTGGCTGGCCGGCTTCCAGCATGGCCTTGAATACGACTGGATCAAGTTTGGTGACAGCAGTGCCGTCAGCTTGCGGGATAGGCACCAGATTAGGCGGGTTCGCAACGAGCGAGCCGCGTGCCAGCGTGGTGTCCAGTGTTGGGCCGGGAGTACCGTCCCCGCCGCCGCAGGCGGTCAAAACGGCAGCTGAGAGCAGGCCCAGCGCAAGGGTGTATTGACGCATCTTTTGTCTCCTAAGAATAGATTTTATGCAAGTAATGGAACGGTCGTTCTAAAACTTATCCATTAGTATGTCATTTGAGTAATATGGCGCATAGTGAAAAATACAATTCCATACAATTCTAGAGTAAACCTTCTGAAAAAAACAACGCACTACGGGCTGAGCCGGTAGTGCGTTTCAGGGTGGGCAAACATATCATTTATATGAAATTTTAATTCAAATCAACTACATGCGCGCCCTGGCCTTTCCTTGCAGAATTTTTCCTGCATCTTTATGGCAAGCTGGCAGAACGACCAAACGGGCTGCGATTCTTACCGATCTGTTGTTTTTCGTCAAGCAGCATCAGCCTCCGCATGCGGTGCGGTAGAACCGGGAGGCGCCACCGGCGCAACATGGGTTTTGCCGCCGAAGTATTTCTTGCCCCACAGGCCCAGCTTATCCATATAGGAATAGGCAATCGGCACCACGAGCAGAGTCAGCATCGTCGACGTGATGATGCCGCCTATCACCGCCCGGCCCATCGGGGCCTGCGATTCGGCGCCGTCGCTCAAGCCTATCGCCATCGGCAGCATGCCGAAAATCATCGCCAGCGTGGTCATCAGAATGGGGCGCAAGCGTACCTGTCCCGCGGCCATGATCGCATCATGCTGCGACATACCCTTCTTCTGCGACTGGTTGATGAAGTCCACCAGCAAAATCGCATTCTTGGTCACCAGGCCCATCAGCATGATGAAGCCGATGATGGAGAAGATATTCAGCGTGCTGTGCGTGATCAGCAGGGCCAGCAATACACCTATCAGCGAAAACGGCAGCGAGGTCATGATCGCCAGCGGCTGCAGGAAACTGCCGAACTGCGACGCCAGGATCAGGTAGATGAAGATCACCGCAATCCCCAGCGCTGCCATCGCGGAACTGAAGGAATCCTGCATATCCTTGGTCTGGCCACCGATGTCGAAGCGGTAGCCGGGCGGCAGTTCTATCGTCTTGACCAGGTTCTGCACGTCACCGCCGACGTCGCCGGCCGGGCGGCCTTCCACGTTGGCGTAGATTGCTGCGCGCCGCTCCAGATCCTGTCGCTTGATCACACGAGGGCTGGTGCCGGGAATGAACTGCACAACCTGCCGCATCGGCACCATGATGGGCTTGCCGGTCGCATCCAGCTTGTCACTGGCGAGCGATAGTTCGCCCAGATCAGATATCTTCTGGCGGCCGGATTTTGGCAGCTGCACATTGATTTCATAATTCTGCCCGTCCGGCGCCAGCCACTGGCCCAGCGTATCGCCGGCCACGAAGGGACGCAGCGCCGCACCTATCTGCTGCACCGACAGGCCGAGGTCATTTGCCAGCTCGTTGTTGACCTTGACCAGCACGGTAGGATTGGCGCCGGTCAGGCTGCTTTCCAGATCGGCGATGCCCTTGATGTGGCTCATCTTCAAGATGATCCTGTCCACCACTTCCTGCAGCTTGTCGGCTTCAGGTCCGAGGATAGCCACATAGATCGGCTTGTTGAACCCTACGCCCAGTTCTATGCCCGGTATATTCTTCAAGCGCTGGCGTATGACCATTTCCAGCTCTTTCTGCGACTTGCGGTGCGTCACACGCGGGTCGGTCAGCTTCAACGCTACCTGTGCGGTATTACGCTCGCCGTCTATGCCTATACTGGTGTTAATAGACACGATTTCAGGCATGCCTTTCAGCGATTCTTCCACCTGGTGCGCTTTGCCGTCCGTGTAGATCAGGCTGGAGCCGACCGGTGTTTTCAGGTTCAGCGAAATCTGGCTGTCGTCGGTATCGGGAGTGAACTCCGTGCCTATCATCGGCAGCAGGAAAAAGCTGCCGATGAACAGCGCCAGGGCTACCAGCAGCGTCGTCTTTTTCCATGCCAGCACGCCTTCCAGCATACGTCCGTACAGCACATGAACCTTGTCCAGCCCATGCTCCATGCCGTCCATCATTTTCTTCAGCCACGGCAGCCGCTTGAAGCGATTTTCCACCGGGTCATGCCAAACTGAGGACAGCATCGGGTCCAGCGTAAAGCTGACAAACAACGACACCAGTACCGCAACGGTCACGGTTACACCAAACTGGAAGAAGAAGCGCCCTATCATGCCATCCATGAAAGCCACGGGCACAAACACGGCAACAATCGCAAAGGTCGTCGCCATGACCGCCAGGCCTATCTCATTGGTGCCGTCTTCCGCCGCGCGCCTGTGGTCCTTGCGCATGCCCAGATGCCGCACGATGTTTTCCCTGACCACGATCGCATCGTCAATCAACAAGCCTATGCACAGCGACAACGCCATCAGCGTCAGGAAGTTCAGCGTAAAGCCGAAAGCCTTCAGCGCGATGAAAGTGGCGATCACAGAAATCGGCAGCGTCAGGCCAGTGATGATTGTGCTGCGCCATGAATGCAGGAACAGGAAAACGATCAGCACCGTCAGGCCTGCGCCCTCCAGAATAGTTTCCTTAACGCCCGCCAGGGATTTCTTGACGTTGTCGGCATTGTTGTAATTGACGACCATGTTCACGTCCTTGGGCAGACGGCTCCTCAGGTCATCAATCGCTGCCATGATGCCGTCGCCGACCTTGACGATATTGGCATCTTGGATCTTGGTGATAGCAACGCCGATGGCACGCCGTCCATTGACGCGGGAGATAGAAGTTTCTTCACGCTCGCCGTCCGACACGTCGGCAACCTGCTCCAGGTAAATCGGCGCGCCGGCATGGCGGGCGACGATGATCTTGTTAAAGCCGCGCGGGTCGGAAATCTTGCCTTCCAGCCGCACCAGCTGGTCCTTGGAGCCCTGGGTAATCAGGCCAGCAGGCATATTCTGGTTGGTGGCCTGGATGGCCGCTAGCACTTCGTTAACGCCGACATTGTTGGCCGACATACGGTCCGGATTCAGCGACACCTGCACCTGGCGCACGACAGCGCCGCGCACGTCGACACGACCCACACCCTGCACCCCTTGCAATTTTTTGCTGATGATCTGGTCTGTCAGCGTCGACAGTTCGCGCAGGCTGCGGCTGGTGGAGCTGATCGATAGCTGCACCACAGGCTGTTCATTGCCATCGCTGCCACCCTTGACGATCAACGGCTCCTTGGCCTCTTTTGGAAACGCCGTACGTATTTGCGCTACCTTGTCGCGCACTTCCTGGATCGCCTTGTCGGGGCTGACGGTCAATTCAAATTCGGTCCAGATACCGACCCGGCCTTCGTACGAACTGGCCAGGATGCGCTTGACGCCGCTGATGGTATTCAATACCTGTTCCAGCGGCTTGGTCAGATCGTTTTCAACGATTTCCGGTGAAGCACCCGGATAGGCAACTTCCATCCACACGCCCGGCGATTGCACGTCCGGCATCTGCTCCAACCCCAGGCCGCGGTAGGAAAACAGGCCCAGCACGACCAGCGCCACCATCAGCATGGTGGCAAAGACCGGATTCTGTATGCTGATTTTAGTGATCCACATGGCTTAACCCTTGGTTGAAGGCGCGGGAACTACGGGAGAGGCGGAGCCGGCAATTGCAGCTGCCGAAGGCAGCTTGGGCATGGTGACCTTGCTGCCGGGCTTGAGCTCATCCAGCTTGGCGGAGATGACTTGGGCGCCAGCCTGCAAGCCTTCCAGCACCTGCACGATACCCTCATCTTCATTGCGCAAACCCAGCCGCACTGGCTGCTGCTCAATCTGGTTATTGACGACCTTATAAACGATATCCTTGCCGTTGTGCGTGCGCATCGCACTCAACGGTATGACGGGGAAGGCACCGGTTTTCTCCAGTGTCAGGTTACCTTTGGCAAACATGCCGCCCTTCAGCGCGCCGTCCGCATTATTGACTTCGATGTATACAAGCATCGAGCGCGAGCCGGCTTCTGCCGCCGGATTGACGCGCGCAACCTTGCCGCTAAAACCGCGGTTGTTGAAGCCATCCACATTGAAGCTGACAGTCTGGCCTATCCTGATGCGGGGGATTTCGCTGGAAGGAACCTGCGCCTCCAGGATCAGCTTCGACAGGTTGACGATGGTAAACAACGCGCTGTCCGGCGATACCTTTTCACCTGCCTGCACGCTACGCTTGCTGACGATGCCGTCCACCGGCGCCTTGATCAGTGTATCGGCCACCGCAATTTGCGCGACCTCACGCTGCGACAATGCAGACTTCAGGCTGGCTTGCGCCAGTTCCACGCCGTTGTGCATCGTATCAAAGGCGTTTTGTGAAATATATTTTTGCTTCAACAAGGTTTCGTTGTTCTGGCGGTTTTTTTCTGCCAGCGACAGCTTAGCCTTGGCTTCGTCCACCATTGCCTCTTGCGTAGTCAGGCGCGCGCGCAGGTCGGCGCCGTCAAAACGCGCGATCACCTGGCCCTTGCGGACAGGCATGCCTTCCTGCACCAGCGTTTCCAGTACTTCAGCCGCGACCTTGGAACGGATGGTCGCCTGGCTGACCGGCGTCAGCGAACCGGAGATCGGCAGGTTGACGGCAACTTCGCGCAGCTTGATCTGCGTCACGTCCGCCGGCGCCAGCTCAAAGACCACTTCTTTTTTTGCTGCCGCCTTGTCCGGTGTCTGTGCCTGTGCGGAAGTGTTTTTTGAATACATCATCCAGCCTCCTCCGGCAATACCAATGGCCACCAGGCCAATGACGGGAGCGCGCCAGCGACGGCGGGAAGGAGGGGCTAACTGTACGCTGTCTGTCTTCATGATTTTACTTTTATAGTGGGTGTTTGCCGTACTGCATCAGGGCACTGATCAGCGCGTTCGACGCCTGAATGGCCGGCTATTACAGCTTAGTACGCTTGCGGCGTATCCTGCTTTGAAATGCTGGATAAATCAATTGCCAAGTGAGATTTTTATCATTTTCGCCACCCGTGTTTTCAATGGTCTTTATATTCCCGCAAGCTGCGAGGTTGAGACCGCATGTTTGCCAAGAAGTTCTCCAAACCGGAGCAGACTTCATCATCTATTTGCGGATGGTGGCACTGTAAGATAAACAATGCAGGCTGGCGACCTGTATGCGACGAACTGCATAAATCGGCGGTCAGAACAAAAAATGCAGCGACGGATGGGGAAAAAGCAGCGGGTGACCGGAATTCCGTGCTGGAATGCAAAACGCCCGTCGCTGGGAGCAACGGGCGCTGGGAACGGTGACAGCGGATAGTTTTGTTCATCTGCCGGCGCTTATCTAAATCTATCTTTCTATTTGCTGCGCAGTTTCGCAATCCAGTTATCCAGCGACAACTTGCCAGGGCCGAAGGCCATCAGCACCAGCAGCAGCAAACCCCAGTACATGTGGTCGTTGATGGCCGCAGGGCATTCAAATTTCCACAACTGCGGATAAGAAATCACCGCCATCGCGTTGACAAAGAACAAACCCAGCGCCGCAGGCCGTGAAAACAGACCCACGAACAGCAGCACCGGAAATACCAGCTCGCCGCTGGCGCCCATGACAGCCGCCAGATCAGGCGGCAGCAACGGCACTGTATATTCCTCTCGGAACAGCGACAGCGTACCGTTCCAGTCTCCTATCTTGACCATACCGGCCTTGAAAAATTGCCAGCCTACAAACAGGCGCAAGGCCAGTGCCAGCAGTGATCCGCCCCATAATTGCAAAACGCCGTCAAAGCGGGTGCTAAGCCCGTGCAAACGCAAGAGTCCGTTCATGTTATTCCCTGTTGATTTTATGATTATGTTGCTTGGCTGGCCTGCCATACTGAAGACCATGGCAAACTGAACATTTTTACTGCCTTACTGCGTATCCTGCACCGGCGCCACGGCCACGGCCTGGCTGAATATTCCGGCTTCGAACCAGAGACCCAGTTCATGAGCAATATCAAACTGCGCATCTTCCTGCAAGGCGAGTTCCAGCGCTTCGCCCAGCAAACTGCCCTTCATCAAGGCCTGTAATACACTATGCGCGGCTTTACCCGTCATCATTACCCTTGCCTGCCATTCCGGCCGGCTGACAACTGCATAGGTATCGCGCTGCAATTGTTCGGGGTAGGACAATTCACTGCCCGGCTGATGCGCGTGCCAAACGTCCGCCGCTGCCCATGCAGACTGGTACAAATAACAGGCTGGATGCAGCAGCAAACGCAACTGCTCCACGCCATGCACTGCCGCGGCAGCAAGGTCCGCCAATCCTATTACCCGCGCGTCTTCTGCGTAATAGGCGCGGTGGGCCAGCCATTCCAGCCTTGCAACATCCGTAAAGTACGGATAGTCCGCAACCGACTCGGCATGAGCGAGAAAATCGGCGAAATGAGCGCCGAAATGATTCAGGTCGCCGTGCTGCGACGGATACAAATGCCCATATTCCCTGGCGATCTGCTCAAAAAACTCCTCCCCCACCAGTTGCCTGATGACTGGGAAGGCATTAGCCAGCGCCTGACTCCAGATCGCATTCAAATTACCGCGATACAGCGCCAGCCGGTCTTCCGCCAATGCAGCATCGCCGCTGAACAAGGCCAGGTTGCTGCCTGCCTGGCTGATATCCAGCAAACCGTCGGCAAAACGCTGCTGCATCTGCTGCACACTGCCCCTAAGCTGCATTGGCTGCATGGCCTTCCTCCCTGACGCCACGCCGGCACTCTTCCGCCAGCCTGGCCTCACCCAGCAACACATCCAGCTCAGGTATATCGGTATCCCATTCGATCAGCGCCGGAATGTCGGTTCCCAGCAAGCGGCAAGCCTGCTGATACAAATCCCACACACTGGCATCGACCCTGCTGCCATGGTTATCGATGACGCAGTTATCCGCGCGCAGATGCCCTGCCAGATGGATCTCGCCCACCGTTCCGGCCGGCAAAGCCGCCAGTTGCAGCAAAGCCTGTGCAGCATCCTCGCCGTGGTTGCACTGGTTAACGTACAGGTTGTTCACGTCCAGCAAGATGCCACAGCCGGTACGCATGGCCACCTGCGACAGGAATTCAGCCTCAGACATGCCGTCGCTGGCAAAACGCA
>JAYSKH010000233.1:0-2940 GCA_043726505.1 Undibacterium sp.
TGCTGCTGCAGCTTGCGCGCGAATTTTGCACCAGCCGCGGCATAGACCTGTTCGCCTTCCACGTACACCATGGCATCAGCCCCAATGCTGGTGACTGGCTGCTGCATTGCAAGGCGCAGTCGATGCAGGCCGGTGTGCCGTTTGATTCCGCACTTATCCAGGTAGACTCCGCTTCCGGCGAAGGGCTGGAAGCGTCGGCCCGCAGCGGGCGCTACCGCGCGCTGGGCGACATGTGCAGCATCCATGGAGTGCCGCTGCTACTGACGGCGCATCATCAGGACGACCAGGCGGAAACGCTGCTGTTGCAGTTGCTGCGCGGTTCCGGCGTGGCGGGCTTGTCCGGCATGGACCTTTATAACAAGGCGCCGCAATTGCTCGGCGCCGGGGCGGTTACTATTGCACGGCCGCTGCTGGAGCAAAGCAGGCAGGCCTTGCAGGACTATGCCGCGGAGCGGCATATTTCCTTTGTTGAGGATGAGTCCAACGCGGACAGCAAATATGCGCGCAATGCACTGCGTTTGCAGGTGATGCCGATTCTGGCCTCCATTTCTCCCGGTTTCACAGAGCGTATTGCCAGGAGTGCCCGTCACGCGCAATCCGCGCACCGCATGCTGCTGGAGCTGGCGCAGCAAGATGTGCAAGCATGCGATGCCGATGGTGGCCTGGATATAGACAGGATGCAAGGCTTTAGCGATGACCGTATCGATAACCTGCTGCGTTTCTGGCTGTCCGGCATGGGCGTGCGCATGCCGACCACGGCCAGGCTGGCAGAGATGCGCAAGCAATTATTTGCCGCTCGCGACGATGCCAGGATCACGGTCACGCATGACGGCATGGGTATACACCGCTACGAAAACAGCATCTATGCATCGCGCCATCTGCCCGCGGATGCCTTGCCACCGGCGCCCATGCAGTTTCAGTGGAAAGGGGAGGACGCATTGCATTTCCCCGCATTTGGCGGCAAGCTGTATTTTGAACGCGCGGACTTTGGGCTGGATAGCGGCTGGTTGAAGCAACAAAACCTTAGCTTGCGCCTCCGCGAAGGAGGTGAGCGCTTGCGGCTGGGGCCAAACCGGCCTAGCCGCGATATCAAAAGCCATTATCAGACCTTGCGCATCCCGTTCTGGCAGCGCCTGCGCCTGCCTTTTGTGGTGGCAGCCAATGATCTTCTGTTCGCTGCCGGCGTGGGCCTGCATGCGGAGCGCTGCGTGGAATCTGCAGATGCGATACAACTGCGCTGGGAAGCCGATCCAGGCTAATGCCGGCGCGAATGCGCGGGCGGCATGGCGGCTGCAAGATGGCTGCATGATGGCTGCGTGGTGGCTGTATGAATCAGCCCTACCATCGACCTTATTAATTGATTAGTATTAAAGGCGCCTTAGCGCCGCAGACTTCCGGACTACACCAAATGACGCGACAAATTGTTCTCGATACCGAAACCACAGGCCTGAACCCAAGATCGGGCGACAGGATTATTGAAATCGGCTGCGTGGAGCTGGTCAACCGCAAGCTGACTGGAAACAACTTTCATCGCTATATCAATCCCGAGCGCGACTCGGAAGAGGGCGCGCTGGCGGTTCACGGATTGACAACCGAATTTCTCCGCGATAAACCTAAATTCGCTGAAATCATCAATGAGCTACGTGACTACGTCGCTGGCGCGGAAATCGTCATTCACAACGCACCATTTGACGTCGCTTTTTTGAATGCAGAATTTGCGTTGCTGGAGCTGCCGGAATTTACCCGCCATGTCGGTACCGTCGTCGACACACTGGTGCAAGCCAAGGAGCTACATCCCGGCAAGAAAAACTCGCTGGACGCATTGTGCAGCCGCTACGGCATCTCGAATGCCCACAGGAAGCTGCACGGGGCCTTGCTGGATGCGGAATTGCTGGCAGACGTGTTCCTGGCAATGTCCAGGGGGCAGAACAGTCTGACAATGGAAATGCAGGTTGACGACGGTGGCGAGCAGGACAACGATGTTGCGCTCGACATGCCATTGCCCGATGTGCTGGTGCTGGCTGCCTCCGATGCTGACGTCGAAGCGCATAATCTGCTGCTGAATGGCCTGGATAAGGAATCCAAGGGCAAAACGATCTGGCGCATGGAGGTGGCTATCGCCGCGAGTTGAGGCGCGCGGCGATAGCCGTGGCAGTGTATTTGCAAAAGAGGGCGAACTTTGGTTCGCCCTCTTTTTTTGTCCTGTTGTCTTTTTGTATTTTGCCAAGGTATAGCGCTTACATTTCCCTGTGTGGAGATATTTTTGTGCTCTTTTTGTTTCCTCGCTTTAAGCGAACAGGGCGGTTTGTCAGAGAAAGTCGGGGTTTTATTGCTCTTTTGATTATATTTGAACAGCACAAATGCAACAGCAGTTACAGTTTCGACACATATTTAAATAAATTTTTCATTTGGACCCTCAAGTTCTTGGTCTGCGGCACCGTTATAAATGACAGGTAAAAAGAATAAAAATATTTTTCGATTTACCCTAAAGTTCTTCAATTTGCTGCCGTTAATGTATTTGAGGGAGAAGAGATTCGGATGGATTTATTCTTTAACTCATTGATTTAGTTCAGAATTTTCTTTTGAGGCAAACATTAAGAGAATTCGTCAAAAAATTTATTTTCTGTGTGAATTTTTTTAACGCAGATGCCAATATATAGCTTGTAGGGAATTTTCCTACGAGCCTATTCCGTTTTTCCTGTAAAAAAATACCGAGTCCTACCTATACACCGACGTTTTTCTAAGTCCCACAATGTATCTCACTGGCAACGAAATCAGCGCCAGGATAACAGTTTCGGGAGTAGGAAAATGACACAGAACGACATGATGGCTGAGATTCGCGACGCAAATCTGAGTTACCTGATGCTCGCGCAGCAAATGATCCGTGCCGACAAAGCAACTGCGATCTTCCGTTTGGGCATAGGCAAGGAAATTGCAGAC
>JAYSKH010000234.1:0-9785 GCA_043726505.1 Undibacterium sp.
CTGGAACGTCAACTCCCTGAAGGTTCGCCTGCCGCAGGTACTGCAATGGCTGGGCGATAACCCGGTGGACGTGCTGTGCGTCCAGGAAACCAAGCTGACCGACGACAAATTTCCGGCTGCCGAGATCCAGGCCGCAGGCTACCAGGTCGTCTACACCGGGCAAAAGACCTACAACGGCGTAGCCATCCTGTCGCGTTACCCGATCGATGCCGTCGTCAAGAACAACCCGCTGTTTGAAGACGACCACCAGCGCATCATTTCGGCGACGATACAGGGCATGCGCATTGTCTGCGCCTACGTGCCGAACGGCCAGTCGCTGGAATCGGACAAATATCAGTACAAACTGAAATGGCTGGCCGCGCTGCACGACTGGATACAGCAGGAGATGGCCGTGCATCCGCAGCTGGCACTGCTGGGCGACTACAACATCGCGCCGGAAGACCGCGACGTGCATGACCCGGCGGCTTGGGAGGGCATGAACCTGGTATCGCCGGCAGAGCGTGCAGCATTGCAAAAGCTGATCGACCTGGGCCTGACGGACTCGTTCCGCATGTTCGAGCAGGCAGATAAATCCTTCAGCTGGTGGGATTATCGCCAGCTCGGCTTCCGGCTGAACAAGGGCGTCAGGATAGACCACATCCTGCTATCGGCGCCGCTGGCAGCCAACTGTACTGCCTGCGTCATCGACCGCGTGCCGCGCAAGTGGGAACAGCCTTCCGACCATGCGCCGGTCATCGCCACGCTGGGTTAAAGCTTACGCCCGCGCTGCGCCCCCTCCCCTTACTATCGGCGCAGCGTACCCCTTTCTGGAATAGCACCTCAAATTTCCACTTCACCCCCGGATTTCCGCGCTTCGTCTGAATTTCTCCCGCATTTATTTATTATCGAATTAGAATCGATGACTAGACCTGCTGACAGCTTGCATCGGTAGTGTCTGATAAAAATAAACGATATCTATCTCTAAGGGAGAGTTGCCTTGTTCAAAAAATTGTTCTGGCTATTTCCAGCGGCATGCCTGATCCTCGCCGCCATCATCGGCATGTCCGCACCTGTCTCGCAAAACTCCGCGTCCCGCGCCACGGCGGAAATAACACCGGTTCCTGATTCATGGAGGGCGGCGCTGCCGCGCGACCCGGTTGCGGCGACCAACGCCTACATGGCACGCATCTCACCGGCTGCCAAGGCGCGCTCGGACGCTTATTTTGAGGGGGGCTACTGGATGCAGGTATTGTCGCTCGCCGCCGGTCTGGCTGCCTGCTGGGCGCTGTTGACATCACGCGTACTGACGCGTTTGCGTGACCGACGTGAGCAGCCTGGTAAATGGAGATGGCTGACCTCGCTGATGATTTTTGCGAGCTTTATCTTGCTTAGCGCAGCACTCACATCGCCGCTGGATATCTACCAGGGCTTTTATCGCGAACATCTGTACGGCCTGGCTAACCAGAGCCTGGGGCCATGGTTGGGTGACCTGAGTATTGCGCTGGCAGTCAACGTGGCAGGCGGCTCGCTGGTGCTGCTGGCAATCTACGCAGTCATCCGTAAATTGCCAAAGACATGGTGGATATGGGGCGCCGGCTTGGGCGTGGGCTTCCTGTGTATCATGCTGTTGATAGGGCCTGTGTACATTGATCCGCTGTTCAACACCTACAAGCCGCTGGCCGATGAAAGCATCAAGGGGCCGATATTATCGATGGCACGTGCCAACGGCGTGCCGGCCGACAATGTGTATGAGTTCGACGCCTCCAAGCAGAGCAACCGCGTCAGCGCCAATGTCAGCGGCATCTTCGGCAGCGCCTCGGTACGCCTGAATGACAACCTGCTAAAGCGCGCGTCGCCAGCGGAAATCAAAGGCGTGATGGGCCATGAGCTGGGCCACTATGTGCTGAGCCATATTTATCATATGTTGCTGGACTTCGGCCTTATCCTGGTGCTGGGCTTCGTCTTCCTGCAACGGAGCATGCGGTGGAGCATACGAAAATGGGGCAGCCGCTTTGGCATCCGCGACGAGTCCGACCCTGCCAGCCTGCCCTTGTTCATCGCACTGTTTTCGGTCTATATGTTTGTGATGACGCCGGTGATGAACACCATCATCAGGACTGAAGAGGCCGAGGCCGACATCTTTGGCATCAACACCTCGCAGGAACCGGACGGCTTTGCCGAAGCCGAACTGAAATTGACGGAATACCGTAAATCCGATCCCGGTCCGGTGGAAGAATTTTTATTCTTTGATCATCCCAGCCCAAGGAAGCGCATCTACGCCGCGCTACGCTGGAAGGCGGAGCACTGGAAGACACCGTAATAGCTACGAATCCGAAAACCAGGTTCGCCGCAGTCGCGGCGAACCGTCCGCTCTACCTCTCTCGCCTGCAAATTTTTTTCACTACACCAGTGGAAGCACTCTTCTATCCCTCTGCAAAATTTATCGCAGAATCCCTTAGGTACGCCAGCGCACCGATAATTTCCGTGCGGGTACATATACTGGCCTCGCAATAAGAAAAAAGATCCCGCTGCAAAACGATCTGTCGCAATCAGCGTTGAAATACCGGAATGTAAGCAATTGAAACAAATGGCCTGCACCACGGATTCATCGTCAACCGCACTTGTAAGACCACCGTTATATAAGCACAGGCAAGCACAGGCACTACGCAAAAAACTGCGTAAAACGCAAAGCCTCCTGTTCTTGTTAATGAGTGTTTTTTCCAAAAATTTTAAAAGGATATAAAAATGAATAAATTATTGACTGCTCTGATCGCAAGCCTGTTTGCCACTGCTGCGTTTGCCCAGACTCCTGCTCCTGCAACAGCCGCGCCGGCAGCTACTCCTGCCGTCGTTAAAGCAGAAACCAAGGCCGACAAATCGACCAACAAGGCGGTTGCATCAGAAGCCAAGACTGATATGAAAGCCGACGACAAAGTCGAAAAAACTGAAATGAAGGCAGCAAAGTCGAAAGACAAGGCGCATCGCAAAGCGGCACAAGCCAAAGCGGAAGCCGGCGCTAAAGTAATCGGCGCGGACAGCGACGACAAAGCAAAAACAGAAGCCAAGGCAGACAAGACAGCCGCCAAAGCTGATGAAAAAGCGGAAAAAGCCGATATCAAGGCCAATACAAAAGTAGCGAAAGCCAAAGTGGAAGCAAACGCCGACAAGGCAAAAGCCAAAGCAGAAACTGATGCTACTGCGGCTAAAGGCAATGCAGACGTAAAAGCAGCTGCTGCAAAATAATCGGCAAAAAACCCGGTGTAAAAAAAGACGGCCTCGGCCGTCTTTTGCATTCCAGGACGCATACTGAAACTCCTGCGCTATACCGTCAAATCTATCTGCTGCAAGGCTCCTGCCTGTCCATCGTCAGAAAGCCAGACACCGGAAGAACGCAGCTGTCCCTGCGTATTATTCTGCGCATCCTTGAACTGGAAAGAGGTGCCCGCACTGTCCAGATATAAGGCGCCTACCCCAGCATCTTTCAGCGAAGTCAATTTGTCCGCGCCGCTGCTGTCTTTGGTCCATATCTGCAGATTCTGGAATGCCGGATCATTCTCATCTATCCAGCCATTGCCGTCGCTGTCCAGCGCCTGCAACTCCTTGAAGCCATTGCCCGTGGCCGGCCCGAATAATTCACTACCGTCATTGATCTTGCCATCGCCATTTTTATCCAGCGCCAGGAAGCCGCCGCCCTGCACAAAAGAAATGTTATCCGCCTTGCCGTCTGCATTCAGGTCGAATGAAAATTTTTGCGGCGACAGGCTCAGCGAACTGCCCGCAAAATTGATGACCAGCGGATCTATCGGCTTGGCATCACCGGCGCGCACACTGATTTTGTCCGTCGTCGAATAGCTGCGCTGCAGCTCAACCGACAGATCAAATTTGATTTCCTTGCCATCTGCCGTCTGTATGACGCCGCTAGCCTGGAAAGGAGACTGCTCGGTCTCGGTACTGGTGGTGGTCTTATCATATTCTAGCCCCCATCCGGCTTTCGGTTTTTGCTGTACCGGTGGCCCGTCCTGCTGGCTTTTCTTGATGGCATTATCCAGCGCAGTAGGATCAAACAGGTTAATTTTCTTGCCCAGAAAATATTCCAGAATTTGCTGGATCAGCGTAACCACCGGGTCCTTGCCTGAAGCCTCATCGGTTGCCTGCATCCCATCCGTAGCCTGCATACCTCCCATCGCCTGCGTACCATTCATCGCCTGCGTCTCAGACGTTGCAGCAGGTGCTGTCGCCTTGGCGTTATCCGCGCTACTCTTGCCGTCGTTGCTGATAGCAGCACGCGCGCGGTCCGATAACTGTACTCGGCTGGAAGCCTTGTCTCGTGTAGTGTTACCTGTATCCGACCGGCTCTTCGGCTGTGTTGCATCGGCATGCCTGCCGTCTATCCACGCATGTAAATTCTCGTTGACGCTGTGTGTCTGCGTTGCGCCATGGCTGGCGCCCAGAACAATGTCTGAAGTAGCGATTTTCATCCTATGCCTTTGCCTTGTTTCCTTCGGCCAGCAGCGTACCTGCCTCAACCTCGTGAAACTTTTTTCAACAAACTGTCTCAAATAGGCGAATCACATCGCCACCACACAAATAACGGCGATCCCTGCGATTACTTAAGGGGTTTTCATCTCTGCCGCAGACGCCAAAGATCCTTTACACTAGGCAACCCACAGGAGACATTCATGATCAGGACCCTATTTTTACTGGCAGGCATGGCAAGCTGCCTGCTGTTCGGCAATCCCGCCGCGCAGGCGCAAAATACCAATGCCGCCGCTATCAAACAGCCAGACAATTTTGTCGCGTGGCGTACCGGCCTCAGTTCAGCCGCCCAGCCCTCGCGCAAATATCTGGAGCAGGCAGCGCAACTGAAATATGACGTGGTCATCAATCTGGCGCCGCCGGAGAGCTGGGGTTCACTGGAAAACGAGGGTGCGCTGATCGGCAAGCAGGGCCTGGCCTATGTCAATATTCCGGTCAGCTTCGAAAAACCCAGAGCGGAAGACTTTGAATTGTTCAGCGGCATGCTGAAAGCCGCTGAGGGGAAAAACGTACTCGTGCATTGTCAGGCCAATTTCCGCGGTTCTTCGTTCGTCTTCCTGTACCGCGTCATCGTCGAAAAAATACCCGTGCAGGAAGCCGCGACAAAACTGACCGGCGTATGGGTGCCGGATGCAGCATGGAAGAAATTTATCCAGCAAACGCTGGCAAGCCACGGCTACAAGGATGATTTCCTGTAGCCGTGACTGAATAGGGGGGGCCATCAGCCGGAAATGTTATCATTCCCACAGCCGCGGCCGTGTTTGTAGTGGCTATATAGAGATACATCATCGCCAGATCAGATATCACTCAGGGAGACACCATGCAACTCAATGCCTACCTCAATTTCAACGGCCGCTGCGAAGAAGCACTTAACTTCTATGAACAGCGCCTGGGCGGGAAAATCGAAGCCGTGTTCAAGTTCCGTGGCTCGCCGATGGAAGCACAATGTCCGCCGCACTGGCTGGATAAGGTCATGCACGCCAGCATCAGCATAGACGGCAAAATCCTGCAGGCCTCGGACGGTATGGGCGGCGCCGACGAAGAGTTAAAAGGTTTCTCGCTGTCACTGGGAGCCGTCGACATTGCAGAGGCAGAACGTCTTTTCACCGCCTTGTCAGACAATGCCATTATCAAAATGCCCTTGCAGCAAACCTTCTGGGCTACGCGCTTCGGCATGTTGACCGACCAATTCGGCGTTCCGTGGATGGTCAACTGCGCGGCACCGGCATAATTGTCCAGCACCTACCGTAACCCATTCTTCCTTCTGCACTTCTGCAACACGGGGCAAGAGCCCCGTACCCGTCTATGTCCTATTTAAAAGATTTTTCCATCTCCGCCGTGATTGCCGGCTTCGTTACCGTACTGGTAGGTTTTACGAGTTCTGCCGCCATCGTCTTCCAGGCAGCCAGCGCGCTGGGCGCAACCACGGCACAGGCCGGCTCGTGGATGTGGTCGCTGGGTCTGGGCATGGGGTTGACGTGCATAGGCCTGTCGCTGCGCTACCGCATTCCGGTAGCCACCGCATGGTCGACGCCGGGAGCGGCACTACTGATCACGAGCACCGCAGGCGTCAGCATGCCTGAGGCAATAGGCGCCTTTCTGATTTCCGCTGCGCTGATCACCATCTGCGGCTTCACCGGCTGGTTTGAAAAAATCATGAACCGTATACCGATGGCAATAGCGTCCGGCATGCTGGCCGGCATCCTGCTGCGCTTTGGGCTGGATGCATTCGTCGCATTGAAGACGCAGTTCAACATGGTGCTGGCAATGCTGCTCGTCTACCTGCTGATGCGAAGGCTAAAACCGCGCTATGCGGTGATAGGCGCATTAGGGGCAGGCATTGCCGTTGCCGCCGGCATGGGCTTGCTGCAGTTGAATACGGTTACGCTGGAATTTGCCAAACCCGTATTCACGATGCCCGCATTTTCACTGCATGCATTTATCGGTGTTGCGCTGCCGCTGTTTATCGTGACCATGGCTTCGCAAAACCTGCCGGGTGTCGCCACAATACGCGCGTCCGGTTTTGAAGCGCCTGTTTCGCCGCTGGTGGGCTGGACCGGTCTGACTACGCTGCTGCTGGCGCCTTTTGGCGCTTTTGCGATCAACCTTGCAGCGATTACCGCCGCCATCTGCCTGGGGCGCGAAGCGCATGAAGACCCATCCAAACGCTATGTGGCGGCCATGTCAGCCGGTTTTTTCTATCTGCTGGTCGGCTTGTTCGGCGCCACAGTCGCCGCCGTGTTTGCCGCCTTCCCACGCGAGCTGGTACTGGCCATAGCCGGACTGGCCTTGCTCGGCACGATAGGCAACGGCCTGGTGCTGGCGCTGACTGCCGAGCGTGACCGTGAACCTGCGCTGATCACCTTCCTGGTGACGGCTTCCGGTGTTTCGCTACTGGGCATAGGCTCCGCGTTCTGGGGTTTGATCGCAGGCGGGCTGGCGCTACTGATATTGCGCGGCAAGCTTGGGCGCTCTATAAACAGCTAGGCTCAATCATTGCTGGAAGCGGGCGCCGGTATCAGGCAAAATACCGGCTTTACCCGATTTTAAACGCCACTCCATGTCCAGCCACACTCCGCCCAACGCATTGCCACGCTATCGCCTGCTGACAGGCCCAGACGACGCCGCTTTTTGCCATCGCGTCAGCGAAGCCCTTGCACTTGGCTACCAGCTGTACGGCTCTCCCTCCGTAACCTTCGATGGCAGCCGGGTCATCGTCGCGCAGGCCATCCTGTGGCCATTTTCGCAGGATGACCTCACCAGTATCAGATAGCGGTCTAGCCGGATCACACGCATTTTCCGACATTTTTTTGACGCAGGGCGCCGCTGCCCTACCATTTTTCTTTGCCATGCCCACCGTACTTGTCCTTAAACTCCTGGTGGCACCCAGTCTGATTGCCAGTGTTACGCTTACCGGCCGCAAAAAGAACCAAGGCGAAGCCAAAACTACATCGATGCATTGAACTTTAGCGGCCGAGTTTTATCCAACCCGGTCGCCATTCCCGCAATCCTTACCAAGGAAGCAATTCATGAAGCACGCTTTGAAATCCCGCGCATTCGCGCTGCCTTTGAGCATACTAAGTTCCGCGCTATTATTGGCGCTGGTTCCGGCAAGCCACGCTGCAGAGAGCCAGCATCCTACCGCACTCGCAACGAAGGCGAATTCGCAGGCCGGTAAGCAAATGAACGCGCTGGCCGATTATTACTACGAACAGCAGGCAAGGCTGGACCCGTTTGGCGCGACCTTCAATGGCGACAACCGCTTCGACGACCAGTTGTCGATGACGATCGCACCTAAAGTCCGCGTCAAACAGATCGCGCTGTATCAGCAGGTGGCCCGCAAACTGAAAGCGATACCGCGCCAGGCGCTGAACCACGTCGATACCGTCAGCTACGACATTCTCGATTATGAAATCCATACTGCGCTGAAGATGGAGCATTTCAGCGATTATCTGCTACCGATCACGCAAATGGATAGCGTACCAGTCACGCTGGCCAACCTGGCCGGTGGCCAGAGTTCGCAGCCGCTGCAAACGGTCGCCCAATACGATATTTTTCTGCATCGTCTGAATCAGCTGCCCGTCTGGACGGACCAGGCCATGCTGAACATGCGAGAAGGCATGCAGCGCGGCATCGTGCTGCCGCGGGCGCTGGTAACATCTGCGATACCGCAGTTTCAAAAACTGGTCACGGCGACGGCAGAAGAACACCCGTATTACCAGCCCATCAAGAACATGCCTGCCGACTTCCCTGAAGCCGACAAGGCCAGGCTGACAGCGGCTTACCGCGATGCTATCCGCGATAAACTCATTCCTTCGTTGCGCAAGCTGGACCAGTTCGTGGAAACCGACTACCTAGCCGCCAGCCGTCCGACCTCCGGCCTGGACGCCTTGCCCGGCGGCGCAGCCTGGTACAAGGCCTGCGTGCAAAACCAGACAACGACCACGCTGGAACCCGAAGAAATCCATGCGATAGGCTTGCGCGAGGTAGCGCGCATACAGGCAGAATTTGCCAAGCTGGGCCCGCAGCTAGGCTATACCGGCGATCCGGCGGGCTTGCCCGGCTGGATGGCGGAACAAGCCAAATACAAACCCTTCAGCACCGAAGCCGAGATCCTGGACGCGTATAAGGCACTGAACGCCAACATCAAAACCAAGCTGCCCAGCCTGTTCAGCCGCATTCCCAAAACACCGCTGGACATCAGGCCAGAACCTGAGATCAGCCGCGATACCGCCTCTGACCATTATTCACCGCCTGCCGCCGACGGCTCTCGCCCCGGCATTTTCTGGGCCGTCATCAACGACCCCAAACAGTACGCAACCACCGAAATGACTACGCTGTTCCTGCACGAAGGCCAGCCAGGCCATCACTTCCACCTGGCGCTGATGCAGGAAATGGATATTCCCAAGTTCCGCAAATTCGGCGGCAACAACGCCTTCACCGAAGGCTGGGCGCTGTATGCAGAAACCCTGGGCCGCGAGATGGGCCTGTATGAAGACCCGAATGCCTATGTAGGCCATTTGACAGACGAACTGCTGCGCGCATCACGCCTGGTCGTCGATACCGGCCTGCACGCCAAGGGCTGGACCCGCGAGCAAACCATCCAGTACCTGCGCGCCACGCTCGGCTACAACGAAGCCGACGCCCGTAACGCCACCGAGCGTTATATGGCATGGCCAGGGCAGGCTTTGGGCTACAAGATAGGCTCGCTGAAAATTATGGAGTTGCGCCAGCGGGCTACGGCGGCCCTTGGTGCCAAGTTCAAGCTGAGTAGTTTTAATGATGCGATCTTGAGTGATGGGACGTTGCCGTTGGCTTTGCTGGAGATTAAGATGGATAAGTGGATTGCGGAGCAGAAAAAGCTGTAGCTTAGGCACTTTTTTCAACCTTGCTCGCGGGTATTTGATGATTGCTGGCCAGTGCTGGCGCTGTATCAATCACCTACATGGGCAACACATTAATTCAGGCACATGGGTTACACCTTGAAGTTCAGGTAAGAGAGTTGCTAGGCTTGGGAGTTTGGCAGCTTATCTAACGTGGCTACGGTTACCTAGAATTTCAGATTGCTGGTCGGGGGTAGCCCGACTGCTACTCACTTTTTCTTGCTTCGCCAAGAAAAAGTAAGCAAAAAGAAGGCGACCGCAGACTTGCCCTTCGGGTGATGGCGCTATGCGCCATCACATTTTGCTGCATTACAAAAAATGGGAAACAGGCGAAACTCGCTGCGCTCAGACACACCTGTTTCTGATCCATTTTCTGTAACGCAGCAA
>JAYSKH010000235.1:0-60502 GCA_043726505.1 Undibacterium sp.
CCGAAACTTCAACAAGCACGTCCGGCATTTCCCATCTGCTCGCGCCGGTCGCTGCCGGGGTGGATGACATCCTGACTGCGGGCGCTCCGGCCGCGGCAGGTACCGACATGCTGGCCTTGCCGCTGGGTTTTCATCTGCTGGAATATCGTATCGACAGTGTGCTCGGGCGCGGCGGTTTCGGCATCACCTACCTGGCAACCGATATTCACCTGAACGTCAAGGTTGCGATCAAGGAGTATTTGCCCGGAGATTTTGCCTACCGCGCAACAGACAAATCGGTTACGCCGCGCTGGCCGGAAGACCGGGAGTTTTACCAGCAGGGGCTGGAAAGCTTTTTGGTGGAGGCGCGCACGCTGGCGACTTTCCGCCATCCGAACATTGTCCGCGTGGCGCGCTTTTTTGAGGCGCACCGCACCGCCTATATGGTGCTGGAATACGAGCGCGGCAAACCGCTGAAGGAGTGGTGGCCGCGCCAAAAAAACATGCAGGAAGCGGATTTGCTATTGCTGTTGCAGCCGCTGCTGGAAGGGCTGGCGGTAGTGCACGATGCCGGCTATTTGCACCGGGACATCAAACCCGACAATATCTACGTGCGGCATGAAGACGGCAGTCTCGTACTGCTTGATTTTGGCGCCGCGCGGCAGGCCAGCGGCGAGCGCGGCAAGATGGCCAATGTGGTGACACCCGGCTATGCGCCCTGCGAGCAGTACGAAGGCGCCGACCAGGGGGCCGCGACCGATATCTATGCACTGGGCGCGACGCTATACTGGATGATCACCGGCGCCAAACCTATGGCTGCGCCAGAGCGCCGTATAGAAGACGGCATGACGCCGGCGGTGCAGGCGGGCAATGGCCGCTACAGTGCGGAATTTTTGCGGGCGATAGACTGGGCGTTGAACATCGACGCCAAAGACCGGCCACAGGATCTGGCGGCGTTCCGGCAAGCGCTGTTTGCCGCGCATGCCGGCAGCCTCAGCTGGCGGGATGCCTTGCGTTCCGGCGACAACGAAAGCCTGGTCGGCGAGAGCTGGCGCACGCTGCTGGAATCACCGAAGCTGCTGAAGTCATGGTTGCTGCGCTTCGGCAGGGCGGTCGCGCGGCCGGCTTCATGGCCTATCGTCGTCAAGGTGACGCTGGCGATGTCGCTGGCAGCCCTGCTGCCGATGCTGATCGCCGCGTATTACAACCTGAACGCCACGCTGGAAACAGTTTCCGCCAGTGAACTGCGAGACCTGGAGCAGCATGCAAAAAGTTCGGCGGGGCGCCTGTCGCAGCTGATCAAGGACAGTAGCAATTTGGCCGACTATCTGGGAAGCGACCAGGATTTTGTCGATTTCCTGGAGCATCCCACGGAGGCCGGCAAAGCTTCCCTCGACCGCAAGCTGGCAAGCCTTGCCGGATCCAATCCCGACGTGCATCCGCTGATCGTCCTGGATAAGGAAGGCAACGCACTGGTGTCCAATGATGCCGGCGTCACCGGAAAAAATTTCAGGTTCCGCCAATACTTCAAGGAGGCGATGGAGGGGCGAAAATACATGACCGGCATGATAGTCGGTTCCACGGCTGGCGGGGCGGGAGTCTATTATTCCAACCCGGTGATTGACGCCGGCGGCAAGGCGATCGGCGCAGTTGTGCTGCGTATCAAGGGGGACAGCATTATCAGCATCCTGACCGACATACGCCGTGCCAATCTGGTGCCATTTTTGATCGATGGCGATGGCGTGCTGATCTACCATCCTGACAGCAAAGTGATGTACCGTAGCCTGACGCCTCTGCCCAAGGACAAATTACAGCAAATCGTTGCCGATCAGCGCTTCCGCCGCGACAGCATACAGAGCCTGGATATGCCTGAACTGGCCAAGGCGATGGCTGGGGCAAAGGCGGCCGGCAATGTCAGTTATGACTCCAGCATATCCCACACCCATGAAATAGCTGGCTACGCGCCCGTCAAGGGGCATAATTGGGTGGTGGGCATGAGCGAAACCCAGGAATCATTCGAGAAACCGCTGGACCGCCTGTTTATCAATGTCTTATACCGCGTGCTTCTGGTGGGGCTGGTATTTTTGTTGCTGGCTGTGTGGTTTGCGCGCACGCTCGTACGGCCTATAGAGCGGCTGACGGTGGCTGCACACGCATTGAAGGACGGCGATTACGAGAGGGCGAATATCGCCGTCACGTCCAACGATGAACTAGGCCGCCTGGCGCGGACCTTCAATGTAATGATAGACGTGCTGAGGCAAAGGGACAGGGAGCAGCAGCGTAGGAAGACCGGGCACCGCGGCGACGATGCCGGCGCGGATAAAGAGGGTGCCGATAAAGAGGGCGGCTGAGTCCGTTTGCCGCGGTTTTGTCTTAAACGAGGTAGCCGTAATGCAGCTGCCATCTTTCGCTGTGGCCGCCGACGCTGCTGCCCATTTGGGAGCACGCATAAGCGGTCTGTCCTATGGCCAGTGCAGCCTGGTTTGCTGCCCTGTCGGTAGTGTCTATTTTTTGCTCCAGCGACCAGCCCGGCGCGGTGTCGTTTAAATCCTTTTTCAATACCAGGCGCGCGAGGCCGCCGTACAGCATCGCAAAGTTCGTCACCCGGAAGCCGGATTCCAGCAGCCCGCGCAGGCTGGCGATATTTTCCGGGGATACGGTCGCGCCTATCAGGCTGCGTCCCACCGTACCTGCGTGGTCCAGCCTTGCCTGGATGGACGCGCGGTGCAGGCCATGGCCGCGCCAGCCCGGCAGAGCGGCTACACCGTCCAGTATTGCAAAGCGAGGTTTGTCTGCAGGGGCAATACATAGCAGTTCGGCCATGTGCGATGTGGTAGAAGAATTCATGCCGAGCACGCCATAGGCGAGCATTTGTTCGGCTCCATCCAGGTCTGTAAAGCAGCCGACGATGGCGCCGGCGTCACCGGTATGGGCGATAAAATGCGGCAATTCATCAGGGCGTACCAGGCCAAAGGCCTGATCGGCAATGGCGGCCAGATGGATGCGGTGCGCAGCCGGCGCCTCATGCGTGTGCAGCATGCGCCAACTGAAATGGGGGGCAGTATGGTCAGCTTTCGTGTTATCCATCGTTATGTCCGCCATCAGATCATCTCCGCATAGTTGATGACCTTCAGCGGCGGATAGACATCGAGGCTGGCGGCAATCGACATATTCACCAGATACGAGAAGCGGGCCAGGGTTTCAATCGGGATATCTTGCGGGCGCATTTTTTTCACCAGTATCTGTTCTGCCATACGTGCCGTCAGCCGGCCCACTGCTTCATATCTGGACACCAGGCCAAACAGCGCCTTGCCGTTGCGTAGTGCAATTTCGGTCGCGGAAAAACAGGGCAGCCGGAACTTCAACGCTGTTTCCGTGATCACGCCGCAATTGGCGCCGATGAAGCTGTCCGGCCCCAGGTACAACAGTTGCGGATCTCGCTGCGCCAGGTTTTCCACCAGGTGCGGCAATGCCGCAACGATGGCCTGGCCCTTATCATCCAGCGGTACCGGCTGCTCAAACAGCGGAAAACGGCCACGCACCGACGCTGCGCGCAATTCTTCCACGTTCAGGCGCGAGTTGGGTTCTGCCGGATTATAAATCACCGCCAGCTTTTTCAGGGGGCGGTAGGCGCGTATTGCGCCCAGTTGCTGGTCCAGCGGCACGACATGGCTGGCGCCGGTAATGTTGCGGCCGGAAGAGTGCCGCACGTCGACCAGGCCCGACGTTTCCGGCGAGGCCACCATGGTGAATACCAGCGGAATATCGGCAATATTTTTGGCGGCGTCAACGCCGCGCCTCGTGCCTGCCACCGCCAGCGTGACCGGTGTGCCCCACGTGTACACCAGATCTACGTGCAGTGCGCGGGCTTCGGCGATCAGCGCGGGCACTCTCGACATGTCCTGTGCCACATCCCTGACGATCAGTTCCACCGGGATATTGCGGCTGGCCAGATAACTACGAAAACCTTTTTCCACTTCGGTTTCGCCGCGATACAGCATCATGTAGATACGGTAGGGGCGTGCAGGCTTGTCCCGCATGCCGACGGCTGGGATGGCCGGCGCGGCCAGGGCGGAGCTGGCGCCCAGTTCCGGCAGCAGCGCCGACGCGAGTCCTGCCTGCAGCAGTTGGCGGCGTGTCACACTCATTGTGCATCCCTCTGTAGTTCGTCTGCATCCGGCAGTGTTTGCTGTTTTTGCAGTTGCTCCGCATCTGCGTCGGCGCCGTTGCCGGCGATGGCGAACAGCAGCGCGAACAGGCCGGCCGATACCAGCCCGAAAATGCCGAGTATCGCCATCGCCATTTTTGCCCCCTGCGCGGCGACCAGCGCGGCGGCAAGCGCAGGCCCGGCAGCAGCGCCAAGCCGTTCTATCAGACGGAAGATGCCAAGCACCGTAGTCGGGCCGCTGGCCTGCGCTTCCTTGCGCGTCAGCCTGGCGACCAGCACCAGTTGCGCGGAGATGCTCATGGCCTGGCCTATGCCGAGGCAGGCAATGCCAAGCAGCACCATGGCAGGCTGTGCAGACAGCAGTACCGGCAGCAAGCCTGCGCCGGTCAGCATGCCGCCTGCGGCCACCATGGCGGTATGGGCGCGGTGGCGGTCGGTAAATCTGGCAAACAGCGGTGACAGCAGCAATGCGGCAAAGCCGTAGATCATTGCATAGCGGCCTATTTCGGATTTAGTGCTGCCCAGGTCGGTCAGCAGCATCGGCACCAGGTAAATCAGGAAACCGGAATAGATCAGTTTGGCGGGAATGCCGGTCAGCAGCGACATGGCGACAAAGCGGTAGTTGCCTGCCAGACTCAGCAGGCCCTTGCCGAAAGCGCCGCGCTGCGCGGTTCCGGCGGCAGGCCGGGCGCTGCGGTTATCGAGGATGCTGGCGGCGAGCGCCGCCGCAATCAGCGCCACCAGTGCGCCGACGATGAATACCAATTGGTAGCCGATGCGGTCGGCCAGTATGCCGCCGACTGCCGGCGCGCAAATTTCCGCGACCATGATGGCGCCGACAAAAGACGCCATGCCGCTGGTGCGGTTATCCGCATCGGTGTGGTCAATGACATACCCCTGGCAAGACATGAACATGACGGCGTAACCAACACTGGTTAGCATGCGTGCTATCACCAGTGCGTTGAAATCGGGCAACAGGCCGGTCAGCAGCAGGCCGGCTGCCACCGTCAGCGCACCCAGCATGAAACTGCGGCGGCGTCCCAGCCTGTCAGACCAGGTGCCTGCAAAGGGCATGGACAAGGCTACCGCCAGCAGGAAGCCGCTGATCGGCAGGCTGGCCTGCATGCTTGCTGGCACGCCCAGGGCGGAGGTAGCGGCGGAAACCGGCAGCGATCCCGCATACAGCGGCAGGAAAGGGCGTGACAGCATTTCCGCAAACATGAACAGGAAGGTCAGGATGCGGATCGCGTTCACGCGTGGCTGCGCCAGCTCATGCATGCTGCCGGTTTCGGCAAAGCTGTGGCGCGAGCGCAGCTGCGCCAGCATTGCCGACCAGGATTCGCGCATTTGCGCACTTCTCTCTGCGGTAGAGCCGGCAAGCTGCACGATATCGTGGAAAGCGTGGTTGATCCTGGCGGCCAGCGCATTAAGCCCTTCTGCAATGATGCCCAGCTGTTCGCTGCTGCCGGCAGTCAGCCGGCTACCGAAATTATTGGCCGCCATCTGCTCCATCATTTCCGATATCTGGTGTATCGGTGTGGAGAAATGGCGGGCGATGATGAATTGCAGGATCTCAAACGCAATCAGCAAGCTGGTCAGCAGGATGATGCCTATGTCATAGCGCAGTTCGCTGATGCGGCCGGCGATGTAATGCTGTTCCACGCCGATATGCACGATGCCCAGCAGCTCGCCGTGGTACAGCACCGGCAGCGCCGTATCTGCATAGACTTTTTCATTGCGAGACAGGTCTTCGGCAGTGATGCTGAAGCTGGCCGTTTCCTTCCACATGTTAGCGGGGTGCCTGATTTGCTCAAACGCCCTGCCGGCCTGTTCTACGCCTATACCGCTGGAAAACAGCACCTTGTCCCTGGCGTCGCATAAGGCCAGGAAGGCAATGTCGGGATTTTTTTGCAGGATGTCGTCGAAAAAATCCGTCACGCCGGTGATTTTTTCAAACGGCACGCGGTAGTCGAGCGCATGCTGGATCTTGCGGGCAACGGAGTCGCCGACGGTGGCAGCCTTGCTGTCCAGTACCGGCAAAATGCGCTTTTCTATTGCCGACCATGCATACAGCGAAATGGCGGCCTGGGACAGCAGCAGCACCAGCAGTGAAAACAGGAACAGGTTCCTGACCGGGCCGAGGTAAATGGCGCGCGTCATTGCTTGTGCTCCGGCTGATCTCGTTCCGCGTGTTCTACGCCTTTTTGCTCCTCATCCGGCCTGGTCTGCATGGCCAGCGAATCGGTCAGTGTTTTCCTGACCAGCGATAAATCCTGCATCGCCGCGCCGGAAGACTGGATGACCTGGCTTAGCAGCAAGTCTTCGTCGGTGTCGGTGCGGGTGGCGGGGGCTGGGTCCATCAGCGAGCGTTCCAGCGTCTGTGCGATATGCGCAAGCCTGCGGTTGGTTTTTGCCACCAGCAGGTTGATCCCCATCAGCACGAGGCCGGCGGTGACGGCAATGGCTGCCAGCGAGGCTAGGGCCAGGCTCCTGGTCAGCGATGCGACGGTGGCGTCATGCGCCGCGCGCGAATAGCGCATGACGATATGGCCTGCGTCCTGTTTGATGTTGCTCGCCAGTGGAATGCCGACAACCAGCATGTCGCCCTCGGCCAGATACCAGCCACGGCCACCTGGCTGGGATTGCATGACACGCTTCCACGAAGACGGAATTCCCGTCTCGCCGCTACTCTGGCCGGTCTGGAATACGCCGGCGCCGGCATCGTCATAGATATTGATGGACAGCACGCTGGCGTCCTGCTTCCTGGCAGCGTCGATGACGGCCTGCGCATTGTCCAGGCTGTTCAGCGCCAGACCCAGATCCAGTCCTGTTTCGATATTGCTTTTCAGGTCGCCCAGAACGAATTGCAGGCGCGAGCTTTCCAGCTCCGTCAGCGCGCGCTCAAATTTACCCAGGTTCAAAAAGGCCGTCAGTCCGATTGCCAGTGCCGATATCAGCGCAATCGGCACGGTGATCTTGACGCTAAGCTGTGAAAACTTCATATCGCCGGTAGATAAAGGCAGTCAGACAGTCAGGGAAGGGCAGTTGCGGGGGCGGCAAGCGCCGGGGCGAAGGGAGCAGCCGGAGCAGTGTTGGGCGCGGCAGATATCGGGGATGCATGATTTTTGCTTAATTGAAATAAACTGGAAACAGCAGGCAATCGATGCGCCAGGTTTTGTAAAAAAAGAAACGAAGAGCACTGATGCGGTATTCAGGCGGCCAGCGACAATATTGACACAAAATACTCGTTTTTCATGCAAAAGATAGTGAATCAGGGAAATATATTGAACACCGTGCCACGCTTTTATCACTGTATGAGCGAATAGATGGACTGATAGATGGACTGATACATGGAGTTGATTTTGTGTGGGGAGCGGACGTTTTTCGTCGATTTTGAAAAAACACCAGTGAATATTTGGCGCCGTCACCTTTAGAATCGCCCACCGCGCCGTCGGAGCAGGTAGAGGCAAAATTGCAACAGCTGATTTGTAACGGTGTCTGCGCAGCCACGGAAATGCTGCCGGACTTGGTCATCACGGATAGAATTAGGCAGTTTTTTTATTACCGCCGTATTACTGCCGCGTTAGTGCTTTATTACTGCCTTATTACTGTCTTAATTCCAGTTCATAAAAAAGAGAAGCCCATGACTAAAGTCCTGCCGCAATCGCTGCACAGAGTGCTTTATAGCCGATTTCACCGCTCATTTCAGACTACATTCCAGGCTGCCGCCTGTGCGCTGCTGCTGGCTGCCGGTATCGGCAATGCCGCTGCGGCGGACGAAAAAGAGATCACTGTCATCAAGGCGGGGCGCATGGTAGACGTGGAAAGCGCCAAGGTGCTGAGGGATCAGATTATCGTCATCCAGGGCGAGCGCATCATGTCGGTCGGCCCGGCTGCCGGCAGCAAGATTCCCGCCGGCGCCAAGGTGATCGACCTGTCTGCGGCAACGGTATTGCCGGGGCTGATTGATGCCCACACGCACCTGACGAGCAATCCGCATGAGCACGGTTATTCCGGTCTGGGCACATCCTCCGTGCGTGCCGCGCTGTATGGCGTACGCACTGCGCGCGATACGCTGAACGCAGGCTTTACATCGGTGCGCAATGTGGGCGCGGACGGTTTTGGCGACGTCGCATTGCGCGACGCCATCAATGACGGCGATACGCCAGGCCCGCGCATGACCGTGTCCGGTTATGCAATCGGCATACAGGGCGGCCACTGTGACGACAACCTGCTGCCGCCTGAATATAAGGATACCGGCCGCGGCGTGGCCGACGGCCCGTGGGCTGCGAGGGCCAAGGTCAGGGAAATGGTCAAATACGGCGCCGATGTCATCAAGATCTGCGCCACCGGCGGCGTGTTGTCCAAGGGCGATGAGGCAGGTGCGCAGCAATACACGCTGGAAGAAATGCAGGCCATCGTTGCGGAAGCCCACAAGCTGGGCCGCAAGGTGGCAGCGCATGCGCACGGCACCAACGGCATCAACGATGCGATACGTGCCGGCGTGGATTCGATTGAGCATGCCAGCCTGATCGATGCAGAAGGCATCAAGATGGCGCGCGAAAAAGGCACCTGGCTGGTTATGGACATCTATGACGACGACTATATCCTGAGCGAAGGTGAAAAAGCCGGCTTCCTGCCCGAATCGCTGAGAAAGGAAAAAGAAATAGGCCAGCTGCAAAGGGACAATTTCCGCAAGGCGTTTGAAGGTGGCGTGCACATGGCCTTCGGTACCGACGCCGGCGTGTATCCTCACGGAGACAATGCGAAGCAGTTCTTTTACATGGTGAAGTACGGCATGACGCCGATGCAGGCGATACAGGCGGCCACAATCAACGCGGCCGATCTGATGGGCAAGAAAAAAGACGTCGGCAGCATCAAGGCCGGCAAGTATGCGGATATCATTGCGGTCTTTGCCGATCCGCTGGCCGACGTGACGACACTGACCAAGGTTGGCTTTGTCATGAAGGGCGGCGAGCTGGTCAAGATGGCCAAGCCTGACTGATCGCAGCGCTTCAGCATTCGCTTGAAAAGCACAATAAAAAACGCAGATAAGAAGAAGGAATACTCTTGAGACGACAGACATTTGGCCAGCAGCTGCTCAGGACCAAGCCCATCGGCAGCGGGAATAATCAGGAACAGGGTGACGAACATGAGTTGAAGCGCTCGCTCGGTTTGTTTGCGCTGACGATGATAGGCGTGGGCGCAACGATAGGAACCGGCATCTTTTTCACAATGGTGGAAGCCGTGCCCAAGGCTGGTCCGTCGGTGATCCTGTCGTTCATCATGGCGGCCGTTACCGCCGGGCTGACGGCATTGTGTTATGCCGAACTATCGTCCCGTATACCGGCATCCGGATCTTCTTATTCGTTTGCCTATGCAACGATAGGCGAATTTTCCGCCTTTATTGTAGCCGGCTGCCTGCTGCTGGAATACGGGCTGGCTGCCAGCGCGACGGCGATAGGCTGGTCCGACTACCTGAACAACTTCCTGGTCAACGCAACCGGCTGGAAAATCCCCGAAATGCTACGCTCGCCGATGATCGCGTCCGGCCCGAACGGCCTGGAAATACATGCGGGTCACTTTAACCTTCCGCCGGTGGCGCTGGTCATCATCTGCGGCTTTTTGCTGTTGCGCGGCGCAAAGGAATCGGCAACGGTCAATGCCGTCATGGTGTCGATCAAGCTGGTCATACTGACTTTTTTTGCCGTCGTCGCGTTTTCAGGATTTGATGCGGCCAACTTCACGCCGTTTTTCATGGCGGACAGCGCCAAGGGGCCAGGCGGCATGTCCGCCGTCACGGCCGCTGCGGCAACGGTATTCTTTTCCTTTATCGGCCTCGATACAGTGGCGACTGCAGGTTCTGAAGTCCGTGATCCGAAGCGCAATGTGCCGCTGGGCATACTGGCGGCACTCGTGATCGTCACCGTGTTTTACCTGGTGGTGGCAGTCGCTGCAATGGGCGCTCAGCCCGCCAGCAAGTTTGAAGGGCAAGAGGCGGGCTTGGCCGTCATCCTGCAAAACGTGACCGGCAAGGCATGGCCTGCGCTGGTGCTGTCTGGCGGCGCGGTTATCTCTGTATTCAGCGTAACGCTGGTGACGATCTACGGCCAGAGCCGTATCCTATATGCGATCAGCAAAGATGGCCTGATTCCAAAATCCTTTCATGCCGTCAGCGCCCGCACGCGCGTGCCGGTTAATAACACCATCATCGTCTGCATGGTCGTCGGCCTGGTCGCGGGTTTTGTCGATTCCACCTTCCTGTGGGACATGGTCAGCATGGGCACGCTGGTCGCCTTCATGGTGGTGTCGGCGGCGGTGCCGGTGATACGTAAAAAGCACATGGACCTGAACCAGGATGACGGCGGCTTTCGCGTACCGTTCGGCCCTTATGTCGTGCCGGTGCTGAGTATCATCGCCTGCCTGTATATCCTGAAGGATTTGTCGCGGCTGACTTACTGGGTATTTTTTATCTGGATGGGGATTGCGATTGCAGGTTACTTTATCTACGGCATGCGCAATTCACGTCTGAATATCGATAATCAGACTTAAAGCAGACTTAAAGCAGAGTTAAAAACAGACTTAAAAGCAAATTTAAAGACAGCCCATACCTTGTGAGAATAACGATGAAATTATGTAAGCTGATGATAGTTGCTGCATGCGTAATGGCAGGTGCCGCCCATGCGGAAACCATAGGCAGCGTGGATACAGCGTTCAAGCTGATCGGTCCCGACCACAAAATTGTCGTCGAAGCGTATGACGATCCCAAGGTTGATGGCATTACTTGCTATATCTCGCGCGCCAAGACCGGCGGCGTCAGCGGCGCACTGGGGCTGGCCGAAGACAAGGCAGAGGCTTCCATTGCCTGCCGTCAGGTAGGGCCAATCACCTTCAAGAAAAGCCTGCCGGTACAGGAAGAAGTATTCAAGGAGAGCCTGTCCGTGATGTTCAAGAAGCTGCGCATCGTCCGCATGGTCGACAAGGCGCGCAATGCGCTGGTGTACCTGACGTATTCGGACAAGCTGGTCGATGGTTCGCCGAAGAACAGCATCACTGCAGTCGCGGTTGACCGCGCAACTGCCATTCCGCTGAAGTAAGTGTCATGGCGGGCAAGCGGACTTACCGCGAACTTGCCCACCTGTCCGCAGCCGGCAGGCGTTGTATCGGCATGCTCTATTGCGGTATCCATCTGGCTGACTCTTTGCCAAATTCGCCCCCCGAATTCTGCTGCCAATTTTGCTGCCGACTTCATCGAAAATATTAGAGCAAAACCACTAGGCCGCCACCGCGGCCGTCAGGTATTGCGCGATGTTTTTGCATAGCGCGGCCTGCACCGTAAACATCCCGCTGATTTTTGATTTATTGCTCCCCATAATCGTGAATTTCTTCACGATATTGCACCGTGGCAGCTCAGGGTTTGCACTGTTTTCTTTCAAGAAATTTTCACGTTTGGCGCTTTTCAGCATTAATACCACACGACCTTTGCGTTGCCAAAAGTCTATGCTACCTTAGCCCACGGTTCGCCAAAACAATATGAATAATTTATAAGAAGTACGCGGCAAGACGGCGCAAACAGCGCTGCCTTGGCCGCCTGCTTTCAGGACCCGGGCCGACACAGGCTACGGGTTCAATTCCTTGGGAAGGTTTAAAAAAGATGCAAGTTCAAAAAGGGAAACTGGTTTTTCTCGCCGCCGCAATCTCCTCCATATTCGCCGGTCCGGCATGGTCACAGCAAGCTGCAGATACAGCCGCCAGTCCTACTACTCCGGCTCCGGCCACTGCAGGCAAGCGCAGCGAGCAGATCGAGACTGTCACGGTGACTGCGCAAAAGCGTAAGGAAGACGCCAGCAAGGTGCCCCTGAGTATTTCCGTGATCACTGGTGAAGACCTGATCGGCCAGCATATCAGTGACGTTGGCGACGTCACACGCTCAATCCCGAATATTTCGTATTCCGGCGCCAGCGGTTCCGGCGCCGGCCTCAGCAATATAGAAATTCGCGGCGTCAGCTCCGCAGCCGGTTCCGCCACCGTCGGTATCTATATGGACGACGTGTCGATGACGACGCGCAACTTGTATAGCCTGGGCAGCGCCGAACCGAAACTGTTCGATCTGGACCGCATTGAAGTCTTGCGCGGCCCTCAAGGCACGCTGTACGGCGCCAGCTCCATGGGCGGTACGCTGAAGTTCATCACCAACCAGCCCAACTTTAACGAGCGCGAGACCAACGTTTATTCCGAAGTGTCGTCCACCAAGGGCGGCGGTACCAATTACACCGCCAATGCCGTGTTCAATGTGCCTGTCATCAAGGATGAAATGGCGCTGCGCATAGGCGTGCAAAAAGGCCGCGACAGCGGTTACATCGACCAGGTATCGCCACTGACGGGCAAGGTCATCGCGTCCGACATCAACTCGCAGGAAAGCTCAGTATTGCGCGCCGCATTAAAATGGCAGCCCACCCGCGGACTGGTGATCACGCCGTCCATTTTCTACCAGGACGTCAAGAGCGACGATATCGACGCTTCGTATAATGCGCTGCCAAAAAATCAGACCAGCAAGATCGTCCGGGAACCGGGCCGCGACAAGCTGACCATCCCCAGCCTGACCGTCAACTACGATCTGGGTTTTGCCGATCTGGTGTCGGTATCCAGTTACTTCAAGCGTGAATTCGACCGGACGCAGGACGGCACCATCGTCAACAGCAGCTATATCGGCAGCGTCATCAACGATTCCGGCAATGCGCCTGCAGGGCTGGGCGATACGGTGGCGGGCCTGCCTTCCGCCGTGTACCTGAACAACGAGGTCAGGCAGTTCTCGCAGGAGATCCGCGTGGCGTCCAAGCCGTATGACCCGAAAGTGTCTCCATTTACATGGATAGGTGGCGTGTTCTACTCTAACCTGCGCACCAACGTCGTGGATAACGAACCGGTATTTGGCATCAACCAGGCTTTCACCGCGGCCGGCGCCAGCATTACCGATCCAGGCATCCTGGGTTCTGCTTTCCCGCAGGATAATTCCTATTTCAGCGCCCGCCACTACCACACGACGCAGACTGCGGTATTCGGCGAAACCAGCTACTACTTCACGCCTGCCGTGCAGGCTACCGTGGGTGCACGCTACCTGCGCGCATCTGATTCGCTGACGCGTGATGGTGATTTCTTCTTTGCCGGCGGCCCTGTACATTCGTATGCATCGTCCGACTTCAAGGCGTTCACGCCGAAGTTTGCTGTGACCTGGCAGGTTGATCCGAGCAACACTGTCTATGCATCCGCGACGCAGGGCTTCCGCCTCGGCGGCCAGAACCGCGCGATCCCCAGCGACGTCTGCCGTTCCGACCTGAACAACCTAGGCATCAGCGATGCGCCTACGTCGTTCACGCCGGATAAATTGTGGAGCTATGAGGTGGGTAGCAAGTCGCGCCTGCTGGGCAACCGCTTGTCCGTCAATCTGGCCGCATTCTACATAGACTGGAACAAGCTGCAGCAGGACATCACCTTGCCAGGCTGCGGTTTCGACTACGAAACCAACGTCGGCAAAGCCAAGAGCTACGGCGTGGAAGTGGAAATCAAAGGCAAGCCCAGCGCGAACATCGTGCTGGGATTCTCGGGCGGCTACACCGATGCCACGCTGGACAGCGACGTACCTTCACTGGGCGCAAAAGCAGGCGACCAGATCCAGGGCGTACCTAAATACAACGCCAACCTGACCGGCCAGTACAACTTCAATATCACTGAAGAGACCTACGGCTTTGCACGCGCCGCCGTGCACTGGATAGGCAGCAGCCACGGCAGCCTGGTGCGCACCGATCCCGACTACGTGCGTCCTTCGTACAGCTCGGTTGACGCCAGCATAGGCGCTACCTATGGCGCCTGGGAACTGTCGCTGTTTGCCAAGAATCTGCTGAACAACGACAAGGTCATCCAGCGTCCTAACGTGCAATCGGTCAGCGAAGGCTACCGTCTTCGTCCGTTGACAGTTGGCCTGAGCCTGTCGGGCAAGCTGTAAGCGCCTAAGAAGATGTTGTCCGGTTGCCCGGTCCCGGTAATGCGGGACCGGGCAATTTCTTTATAAGCGTCCGACATCGCCAGCCGCTGTTCTGCGGCCTGCGCATATGCTACGCTACAGCTTCGTTCCCCATTCCTGTTTTCCCCATGAGAAGAAGAAAAACCAGCCGCCGCAAGCCTTTGCGCGCCGCACTCGTCGTTTTTATTGTGCTCATCGTGGCTGCTGCCATCCTGTTGACATACGCGTTGCAGCGCGCCGCCGTCACACCGCGTGCGCTCGGCCCCTATGTCGAGCATCGGACGCAGGGGCATAATCCGGCGATCGAAAAAGCCGGCCAGACTGTGGCGGCAATGCTGACGAGCCTGGACAGAGGGAATGACGACGATCCTTATGTCTTCCCGGCGTTGAAGATAGGTGCGCAGACGGCTACTTCTGCTTCCGCTGCGGTTGCCGGAACGGCCATCGCCACAACGGCTGGCAAACCGGTCTACGTCGCATCCACGGCAGAAGCAATGCGGGCCATTGCGCAGGCCAAACCCGGCGATGTCATCAGTTTTTTACCTGGAACCTACCGTTTTGAGGGGCAGGGTTCGGTCAAGGTTACGCAGCCGGGCACGGCGGAGCAGAGGATTACCGTCACGGCGGAAAGGGCGGGCACGGTAACGCTGGAATTCAATATGGTGGAGGGTTTCCGCGTTGCGGCGCCTTACTGGACCTTTGAGAACCTGAGTATCAAGGGTATATGCGAAAACCACAGCGATTGCGAACATGCTTTCCATGTGGTGGGCAGGGCTAGTCATTTCATCGCCCGCAACAATACGATCACCGATTTCAATGCACAGTTCAAGATCAATGGCGAAGATGGTTTCATGCCGGATGATGGCCTCATCGAATCCAATTCGCTGAGCAATTCCAGCGTCAGGAACACCGCCAACCCGGTGACGATGATGGACATGGTCGCGGCCAGCCGCTGGGTCATACGGCGCAATCTGATCACGGACTTCATCAAGGGCGATGGCAACAGAGTCAGTTATGGCGCATTTGCCAAGGGTGCAGGCGTCGACAATCGCTTTGAAGAAAATATCGTCATCTGCGAGCATAAGCTGAAAGGCTTGCCAGGCTCGCGCGTGGGCCTGTCTTTCGGCGGCGGCGGCACCGGCAAGGAATTTTGCCGCGACAAGCGCTGCATCACCGAGCACGACAGGGGGGTAATGCAATCAAACCTGATCATGGCTTGTTCGGATGAAGGCATCTACATCAACCGCGGCGCAACCAGCAAGCTGATCCACAATACACTGATCGATACCAGCGGTATTGCCGTGCGTTTTCCGGAGAGCAGCGCCGATTTGGAAGGTAATCTGGTGGACGGCCGCACACTCGCACGTGACGGCGGCATCATTCGCGGCGATGACAATATAGAGTCATCCGTGGCTGCGCTGTATATAGGCCGGCACAGCGTGCGCCAGTTGTTTGCCGGCGCCTCGCATCTGGACTTGGCATGGGCGTCACCGCCACCGCGCCGCAAGGCGGCACTGCCGGGCATCCTGGATTTATGTGGCGGGCCGCGCTCCAGCCAGCCCGTATATGGCGCTTTCGAGGATTTTTCGGGCTGCTATCAGAGTAGCCCGGCAAAAGTGCCGCTGACCGTAGCCCGCTGAAATGTCAAACCAGACTTGTAGCTGAACCAGCGCTGCATGCTTACGCCGCCGGGGAGGGCAGGCTGATGCGGTACCACAGCAGACCCAGCCATTCATAGATTGCGTAATGTGAGCGGCGCAGGCTTTCTACGCCGGGAATGAAAAAATTACCCGGGCGAAAATCGTAGGTGTTCAGGAACATCGTCGGTGCGGCCACTACCTGCAGCCCCTGCTGCTGGAATGCCAGCTTGGCACGCCGCATGTGCATCGCATCCGTCACCAGCAGAATGCGCGTGACGCCGGCGGCCTTCAATATTTTTGCCGAAAATTCAGCGTTTTCGGCGGTATTGGCTGATTCGGTTTCCAGCCATTTAACCGGCGTCGCAAAATCCTCCTGCAGGCCCCTGGCCATGCTCTGCGCCAGCGCTTCGGTGTTGCCATAGGCTTTGCCCAAACCTCCCGTCACCAGCACCGGCAGCATGCTTTCCCTATGCAGTCTGGCCGTATAGCGCATGCGCGCTAGCGCAATGTAGTCGGGAATATCCTTCTTACCGTATTCGGGAGCTTCCGTTACCTTGCCCGCGGTCAGCACCACGATAGCCTGCGCACCGGTGTTGGACGCGGACACCAGCGGTTTTTCCAGTTTTTCCAGCGAATTGCCTAGCAGGCAGGCGCCGATGTCGGTGCTCAGCACGAACAGCAGCACGACCGAGCCCACGCACAGGTAGTGGCTGGTGCGCGGCCATTTTTTTCTCAGAAAAAGGCCCAGTGCAAAGAGGACAAACAGGCAGGCGGGTGGAAGTATCAAATTCCGGAAGAGAATGTAGATCGTTCCACTTACAGTCATAGATAGGTCCCTTTTGCTTTAAAATAGGCAAGGTCAGCTCAAGCGATTTGCATTCCAGGCGACATTATATGTTGTCACCTTGGTTCAGATGCTATCGGAATGTATCTGTGGATAATTGATTGAATGATGGCTAAATGAAACTTTTTGTTTCCTGATAAGTGTGGAGCGGCATCCTGGTTTATCCTTAGCGCTCTTGTGTGGCCTGCAAAGGCGCGAGACCTCCCGTTGTATCTGTCTTATCTGTCAAAACTGATGAAAAATTCCCCGTCACCGAGTATCAATACTGAAAAATCAGTAGATGCACTGGTGAAAACCATACGGATTCCGCCGCGGCCCAGCCTGCTTGCCGATGTGCAGCAGGAATTGTCTGCCCGTGAGCCCGATCCCAAAAAGCTGGCAAAAATTATTGCCAACGATGTGGCGTTGGCGGCATCACTGATGAAGCTGACGAACTCTTCGTTTTTCGGCTTACGGCTGAAAGCAGGTTCGGTTGAACATGCAGTGGATCTGCTGGGACTGGACCAATGCAGTTTGCTGCTGACTGGTATCATCGCGCGCCAGACGATCAGCAAGGGTGGCGCGGCGATGGCGCATTTCTGGGATTTTTCCACCAAGAGGGCACAGGCAATGAGTTACCTCGCGCGGCAGATGCGTGCCTGCCCAACCGACATCGCGCATACCTTCGGCCTGTTTTGCGACATCGGCGTGCCGCTGCTGATGGAAAAATTTCCAGACTACAGCAAGAACCTGGAAAAAGCGGCCAGGGATCTCCACCACAAGATCACCGATCTCGAAGATCAGCGTTACAGCACCAACCATGCGGCCGTGGGATCATTGCTGGCCAGAACCTGGGGTTTGCCGAATGAAGTGTCGGTTGCCATTCTGCTGCAGCATGACTATTCCAGCCTGCAGGACAAGGCCACCGAAGACCGCGTTCGCACGCTGATCGCGCTGGCGCTGGTGGCGGAATACGCAATCCATAAATATCACGGGGAAGACCTGTTTGCCGAATGGGAAAAGGGCGGCGACATGGCCTGCCAGTTCCTAGGCATGTCGCAGCATGAAGTGGAAGACCGGTTTGACGAATTGCATGACATGTTCAACGGCATTGGCTAAGGCTGCAACTACGTTTTAGGGCCGGCAAGGTCCTGGCATTGCGCTTAATGCCTTCCTCCCAGCACTCTTGCAGGCAGCAGAATAATGGCGCGCAGCAGTTCAAATACGCCTTCCAGTGCAATTCCCAGCAGCCTGAACGGCAATAACAGCAGCCAAGCCAGCGGGTACAGCACAAGGGCCAGCAAGGCCAGCGGCCAGCACAGGAAAAGCAATACCATCCACAATAAAAATGCAAACATGAAACTGGCCTCAATCAGGTCGGTTGAACGTATTTGGGTGATGCGGCGCCTTGTGGGCGCCGCATCAGGCTATGACAGAAAGCCGGCAGAATACCGGCTGTAAATCAGGATTCGCTCAAGCGCTTGCCGGTGATAACGACAGTATGCACTTCGGTATCCATATCGGCGGCGATGATAGTTTTGGGGGCAGGCATCACTGCCACCATCAAGCCTGCGACTATCGCTGCCGCAATGGCGGCGATGACGACTCCATCCATATTTTCACTGAGTTTCATGATCTCTCCTTTCGGGGGCTGCGGTGTATGGTTTCACTGTAGACCCGCGCCGGCGACATTGCCAATGGAATGTGATGAACCGTATTTTCTGCAAGACAGAATGCATGAAAGCGCGATAAAACGACTGGCTTTCCAGGGGCGGAGGCTAAAGCAGCGGGGCTGCCGTGGCTGATGTTTTAGTCAAAAACAGCGGTGACGAAAAGCTGTTGCGAAAGGCGTTTGACAGCGCACATCGGCACCCCACAAAGCTTACGCAAAATTTTGCCCGGCATTTGTAACAAAGTCTATTTCCACCCGACATCTTTCTTGACACAAGCCAACCCATCCAATAATACTTGCCTTCGTTCTACGTTTCCGGCTGTCGCCGGCGAGCCTGCCAAGGGCTTGCACTGCTGCGCGGTCTCTATAAAAATCCATGGAGTGATGATGAAGATTTTCCCTAGTTTTCCGGCTTTCCGGATGACGCTGCTGGCCGCTGCGATAGGAACGCTGGCCTTGAGCGGCTTTGCTGCGGATAGTGCTGATGCCGCAAAAGAACCCGGCAAGCAAGCCGGCAAGGAAGCAGACAAGAAAAAATGGGACGTCAATCATCCACCCGGCCCTTCGGCCACCGTCAACCTCGATACCCGCACCGGCACGTGGATGACGGTGGACGTCAGCCCTGACGGCAAGCAGATCGTATTTGACCTGCTGGGCGATCTTTATATGCTGCCGATAGAAGGCGGCGAAGCAAAGCCACTGACCCATAGCATTGCATGGGAAATGCAGGCGCGCTTTTCTCCGGACGGCAAGCAGCTGACCTATATGTCGGACCAGGGCGGCGGCGACAATATCTGGGTCATGAATGTAGATGGTAGCAATCCGCATGAGGTCTCGAAGGAAAACTTCCGCCTGCTGAACAACCCGGTATGGCACCCCAACGGCCAGTACATCGCCGCGCGCAAGCACTATACCGGCACACGCTCGCTGGGTTCCGGCGAGATCTGGCTGTATCACACCAGCGGCGGTGCCGGCGTGCAGTTGAATGAAAAACCGAACTGGCAAAAAGACCTCGGCGAACCGGCGTTTTCTCCGGACGGCCGCTATGTCTATTATTCGCAGGATACGACGCCCGGCACCAGCTTTGAATACAACAAGAATTCTAACAAGCAGATCTATCAGATTTTCCGCAAGGACCTGCAGGAAGGCAAGACCAAGGCGTTTGTCAGCGGCCCTGGCGGCGCAATCCGTCCCGTGCCTTCGCCGGACGGCAAATACCTGGCCTTCGTGCGCCGCGTGCGCAATCAGAGCACGCTGTTTCTCAAGGACCTGACTAGCGGCATAGAAACACCGGCGTGGAACCAGTTGGACCGTGACATGCAAGAAGCCTGGGCGGTGCAGGGTGTGTACCCTGGTTTCAGCTGGCTGCCCGGCAGCAAGGAGCTTGTCGTTTGGGCCAAGGGCAAGATCTGGCGCGTCGACCCGTTTGCGCATACCGCCAAGGACATCCCTTTCCACGTAAAAGATACGCGTGAAGTGCGGCCTGCACTGCGCGTGGAAACCGCGGTTGCACCAGATCAGTTTGACGTGCACCAGCTACGCTGGGTCAATGTCTCACCGGCTGGCGACAAGGTCGTTTATTCGGCGCTGGGGCACCTGTATATGCGTGATCTGCCCAACGGCACGCCGCGCCGTCTGAGCAAGCAGAACGACCATTTCGAGTTTTTCCCGCAATTTTCGCGTGACGGCAACCGCATTGTATTTACCACGTGGGACGATGCCAAGCTCGGCTCTGTACGCACGCTGGACGTGCGTAGCGGCAAAGAAACTGTGCTGACCAATGCTCCCGGCAAATACCTGGATCCGGCCTTCTCGCCGGATGGCAAGCAGGTTGCCTTTGTCAAATCCAAAGGCGGCTACCTGACGACACCATGGTATGGCCTGGAAACTGGTGTCTACACAGTGAATGCAGACGGCAAGGCCGCGCCGCATCTGGTCACCGAAGACGGCAGTGCGCCGCAATTCGGCAAGGATAGCGCTACTGTCTACGTCACGCGCACCAAACATACCGGTGAAGTGGATTGGACTACATCGCTGGTGCGCATCAAGCTGGATAAATCCGAAGCTGAACAACCGGTCGCTACTGGCGAATTTGTCAGCGATTTCTCGCTGTCGCCGGATGGCGCGTGGCTGGCCTACCAGGAGCGCTTCCACAGTTATGTGATGCCGCTGCCGCTGGCCGGCAAGGCAGTGACGATAGGCCCTAAAGCTGAAGCGCTGCCGGTCAGGCAGCTGGATGTCAATGAGGGTGATTACCTGCACTGGTCCGGCGACAGCAGCAAGCTGCACTTCTCGCTGGGTGATGAGCTGTACACGACCGAGCTGAAGAATGCATTTGCCTTTGTCGACGGTGCTCCCAAGGAATTGCCCAAACCGGCCGAAAACGGTCTGAAGATAGGCTTCCGCGAAGCTGCCGACAAACCGCATGGCACTACCGTTATTTCCGGCGCGCGCATCATCACGATGAAAGGTGATGAGGTGATAGAGGATGGCCGTATCGTCGTTAAGGACAATCGTATCGTTGCCATAGGCAAGACTGCCGACGTCGCAGTGCCTGCAGGCGCTAAAGTGATTGATGCCGGCGGCAAAACCATCATCCCCGGTATCGTCGACGTGCACTGGCACGGCGGCATGGGCGAAGACGAGATCATCCCGCAGCAAAGCTGGATCAACTACGCATCGCTGGCCTTTGGCGTGACCACATTGCATGATCCATCCAACCGCACGTCGGAGATATTTTCGCACGCTGAGATGCAACGCGCCGGCGAAGTGGTCGGCCCGCGCATTTTCTCCACCGGCACCATCCTGTATGGCGCCAAGGCGAATATCAGTGCCGTCGTCAACAGTCTGGACGATGCGCTGACGCATTTGAAGCGGATGAAGGCCGCCGGTGCAATTTCGGTCAAGAGCTACAATCAGCCGCGCCGCGACCAGCGCCAGCAGATACTGGAAGCAGCGCGTGAAACTGGCATGATGGTTGTGCCTGAAGGCGGTTCGCTGTTTGAAACCAATATGACGATGGTCGTGGACGGCCATACCGGCGTAGAGCATGCGATTCCGGTGGCGAATGCCTATGACGACGTCAAGCAGCTATGGTCGCAGACCAAGGTTGGCTACACGCCGACGCTGATTGTCGGCTACGGTGGGCTGGATGGCGAAACCTACTGGTATGCACACAGCGACGTATGGCGCCATCCGCTGCTGTCGCGCTATGTGCCGCGTTCGGTGCTGGAGCCGCGCAGCGTCAGGCGCGAGCTGGCGCCGGAAGAGGACTATAACGTCTTCAAGGTCGCCAGCACCGCCACGGAACTGCAGCGCGCGGGCGTGCCTGTCAACCTGGGCGCTCACGGCCAGCGTGAAGGCCTGGGCGCGCACTGGGAGATGTGGACACTGGCGCGTGGCGGCATGACGCCGCTGGAAATCATCCGTACCGCAACCTTGAACGGCGCGCGTTATCTGGGCATGGACAAGGACATCGGTTCGCTGGAAGCCGGTAAGCTGGCCGACATGGCGATCATCGATGGCGATATCCTCAAAGACATCCGCCTGTCGGACAGAGTCAGCCAGGTGATGCTGAACGGCCGTCTGTATGACAGCGCAACGATGAACGAAGTCGGCGCCACGCCCAAAGCCCGCAAGCCCTTCTTCTTTGAAGGCGCAAGCGGCGCTGCGGCTCCAGTGGAAACGCGCAGCGAAGCAGAAGGGACAGGCGCCGACCTGGACTGAAGCTAGTCCCAGTCCCACCCTATCAAATCAAGCCCGGCTCCACGCTGCGCCGCGAGCTAAACGGCAGACCCCTAAAACGGGGTCTGCCGTTTTTTTATTTAGTTCGATGTTCGGAGTACATGCTGCGATATGTTGGCTATATACCTGTAAATACAACGAAAATGCGCTTTTGGCGGTGTTGCACGTATCGCAAACAGAAGGTGTAATATATCTGCGCATTCGAGTCGAGCATCGCATTTACCCAACGCTTCTACCCGGCAGTTTCCCCCAAAGTTTTCAGCAGAATTTCAACAATTTGCACACACAGGATTGAGGAGCTCAGGCATGGCTACACTAAATATCAACGGCAAGGCGAGACAGTTTGAAGCGGAACAAGATACGCCGCTACTGTGGGTGCTGCGCGAACAACTGGGAATGACCGGCACTAAATATGGCTGTGGCGTGGCGCAATGCGGCGCCTGTACTGTGCATATTGACGGCGTTGCCACCCGCAGCTGCGTGATGCCGGCGTCGGCGATCACACCGAAACAAAAAATCGTCACGATAGAAGGCCTGTCGCCGGACGGCTCCCATCCGGTGCAAAAAGCCTGGGCGGCGATGGACGTGCCGCAATGCGGCTTCTGCCAGAGCGGCATGATCATGGCCGCCGTTGCGCTGCTGAAGGAAAAACCAAAACCTACCGATGCCGACATCGATGATGCGATGACCAATATCTGCCGCTGCGGCACGTATAACCGCGTGCGTTCGGCGATCAAAGTCGTCGCGCATGGCGGCGATACCAAACTGGCCCACCTGTCCATCACGCATACAGACGGGAGCGTAAAATGAGTCGCAAGCCGATGAGCCGCAACCCGATGAGCCCAGCTCCTATTTCACTGAGGCCCGTCAATCCTTCACGCCGCCGTTTCCTGGGCGGATCGGCTGCCGCGCTGGGCGGCCTTGTGGTCGGTTTCCACATTCCCTTTTCCGGTGAAGCGATGGCGCAGGCCACGTCGGATGTGCCCGAGGTCAATGCCTGGGTCGTCATCAAGCCTGACGATACTGTTGTCATCCGCATTGCCCGCTCCGAGATGGGGCAGGGCACGCTGACCGGTCTGGCGCAGCTGGTGGCCGAAGAGCTGGAATGCAACTGGGCCAAGGTCACGACAGAATATCCGACCCCTGGCCAGAGTCTGGCGCGCAACCGCGTGTGGGGCAATTTTTCCACCGGCGGCAGCCGCGGCATCCGTGAGTCGCAGGATTACGTACGTAAGGGCGGTGCAATCGCCCGCACAATGCTGATACAGGCAGCAGCGGATGAATGGAAGGTGCCGGCTGCTGAATGCACGGTATCCAAAAGCGTCATCACGCACACGGCATCCAAGCGTACGACCACGTACGGCAAGGTCGCGTTGGCGGCTTCCAAACTGGCGCCTCCGGAAAACGTCGTGCTGAAAGATCCGAAGGACTGGAAGCTGGTCGGAAAGCGCCTGGCGCGGCTGGACACCGTCGACAAGACGACCGGCAAGCAGATCTACGGCATGGACCTGAAGATGCCCGGCCTGTTGAACGCGGCGATCAAGGATTGCCCGGTGTTCGGCGGCAAGGTCAAGAGCTACGATGCGTCGGCAATTGAAAAACGTCCCGGCATCAAGAAAGTGGTACAGGTTGGCGACAGCGGCGTGGCCGTTATTGCAGATACCTGGTGGCGCGCCAAGAGCGCGCTGGATGCGATGACCATCGAGTGGGATTTCGGCCCCAACGCGGCAGTTTCCAGCGCCAGCATTGCAGAGATCAATAAGGCCGGCCTGGATGCGGCAGAAGCAGCGGTCGGCAACCAGAAGGGCGATGCTCGCGCTGCCATTGCCGCCGCGCCGCGCAAGTTCGAAGCGGTGTATTCGTATCCTTACCAGAACCACGCAACGATGGAGGTGATGAACGCAACGGCCAGATGGACGCCGGAGCGTTGCGAGGTATGGACACCGACGCAAAACGGTGAGGCCGCGCTGGCGACGGCTGCAGAGGCGGCAGAACTGTCGCCGACCAAATGCGATGTCTACAAGCTGCACCTGGGCGGCGGATTCGGCCGCCGCGGCGCGGTGCACGACTGGGTCAGGCAGGCGGTACTGATCGCCAAGCAGATGCCCGGCACGCCGATCAAGCTGCTGTGGACGCGCGAAGAAGATATGACGCATGGCCGCTACCACCCTATCACCCAATGCAAGCTCAGCGCCGGCATGGATGCCGAAGGCAACGTCACCGGCTTCCATATGCGGCTGTCGGGCCAGTCCATTCTCGCCAGTATCTCGCCGCAAAGCATCAAGGACGGCAAGGATCCGGTGGTGTTCCAGGGCCTGAACCCTCCCGGCCCGGAAGCGTCTTTCGGCTATGGCTTCAATGATCTGCTGATCGACTATGCGATGCGCAACCATCATGTGCCTGCAGGCTTCTGGCGCGGCGTCAACCTGAACCACAATACGATCTATTTCGAATGCTTCGTCGATGAACTCGCGCATGCCGCCAAGCAGGATCCGCTGGCCTTCCGCCGCAAATACCTGGCCGGCAGCCCGAAAAACCTGGCGGTGCTGAATGCAGCTGCAGAGCGCGCTGGATGGGGCAAACCTGCGCCCAAGGGCGTGTTTCGCGGGCTGGCACAGACCATGGGTTTCGGCAGCTATGTGGCCGCCTGTGCGGAAATCTCCATTAGCAAGGAAGGCGAACTCAGGGTGCTGCGCATCGTCGCCGCCACTGATCCCGGTTATGCGGTGAACCCGCAGCAGATCGAGGCACAAGTCGAGGGATCGTTTGCCTACGGCCTGTCTGCGGCGCTGTACGGAGAATGCACGGTTAAGGATGGCCGTATCGAACAGCAGAACTTCGATACCTATCCGCCGATGAAGATGGACAGGATGCCGAAGGTGGAAACCATCGTCATGCCGTCCGGTGGATTCTGGGGCGGGGTAGGTGAACCGACGATCGCGGTTGCTGCGCCTGCAGTACTGAACGCCATCTTTGCGGCAACCGGCAAGCGCATTCGTGAACTGCCGTTGAAAAACCATAGCCTGAAGGCGTAAAGGTGCATCAGCGTGCATAAGCCGCAAGCCGCAACCGGGCGTTCGGCCCGCGCTGCGGCATGTTTATTTTTCCTGATGGCATGCGGCAGTGCACCGGCGCAACAGAGCGCCGGTGCTGCGATACCGGTAGCGGCGGCTCCTGCCTCCGCACCGGCATCCATCCCCGCCCTGGTGGCCTACAAGCTCGAAGGCGATGCCATTCCGCTGCCACTGACCGGCGCGCCCGGCGATGCAGCCAGGGGCCGGACCATTGTGGCCAGCCGTCAGCAGGGCTTGTGCCTGTTGTGTCATACTGGGCCCATCCCGGAAGAGCGTTTCCAGGGCAATCTGGCGCCCGATCTGGCAGGTGCCGGCAGCCGCTGGTCCGAAGGGCAGTTGCGGCTGCGGATGGTGGATGCGCGCCGTTTTAACGCGACGACGATCATGCCGTCTTATTACCGCACGCAGGATCTGGAGCGAACCGCGGCCGCATGGCAAGGCAAGCCTGTGCTGTCGGCGCAGCAGATTGAAGACGTTGTGGCCTTCCTGGTCACGCTGAAAGGCGACGACGGCAATAACAGCGGCAATAGCAGCAGCAATAGCCATGGTGAAAAAGACAGGCCTGAATAAAATGAGCGACATCGATGTTTCCTTTTCCACGCCGCGCAATGAGGTACGGCGCAGGCTGATGAAAGCCGGCGCGGCGCTGGGTGCGTGGTTGCTTATCCGCCCTGCCATGTCGGCGTCGGAAGATCTGATAAGCGCGATACGCGGCTACACCGGCGGCGCGGTCGCATTGCCTGGCAAGGTCAAGCTGGATGTGGCAGCGCTGGTGGACAACGGCAATACGGTGCCGCTCAGCGTTACCGTGGACAGCCAGATGACGGCCGCAGAGCATGTGGTGAAGATCGCCATCTTTAACGAAAAAAACCCGCAGCGCGACGTTATTAAATTCACGCTCGGCCCCAGGGCCGGGAAGGCCGAGGTTGCCAGCCGCATACGGTTGGCAACCTCGCAGAAACTGGTGGCGATAGCGCAAACCAGCGACGGCAGATTCTGGTCTGACAGCATCAACGTCATCGTGACACTGGCCGCGTGCATAGAAGGAGACGTGTAACCATGGCAAGCACCGTCATCAACGTTCCAGAAAAAGCGCGGCGCGGCGAAGTGATAGAAATCCGCACGCTGATCCGGCATACGATGGAAACCGGCTTTCGCCCCGGCGCGGACGGCAGCATACAGCCGCGCGACATCATCCAGCGTTTCAGCTGCCAGTACAACGGCGAGCAGGTTTTTGCCGCTGAACTGTTTTCGGCGGTGGCAGCCAATCCGTATATCGCCTTCCATACAGTCGCCACCGACAGCGGCACGCTGACTTTCCACTGGGAAGGCGACAACGGCTTCAGCCAGACCGAGACGGCCAAAATTACCGTTACCGACTGATCTCTCAAGCATGAAACGGCTACCTTCCTGCTGGAAAAAGCTTGCCGGCCCGGCGCTGGTTGTGGCATTGGCGGCAGGCGTGCTGTTGCCCACCGCGGCTGCGATCGCCGTCGGCCAGAGTATTTCTGCCGCAAAAGACGAGCGCCGTTCCGGCTTTGAATTCATGGGCGAATCCACGCAGGCGATGCAGCGTAGTGATGCGCTTAATCCCGGCATGCTGTGGGTCAAGGATGGTGAAGTATTGTGGGGCAAGGGGATGGGCAAGAGCCAGCTTTCCTGCGCTTCCTGTCATGGCGATGCCCGGACCAGCATGCGTGGCGTGGCCGCGCGTTATCCTGCGCTGGACGAGGGCCTGAAGCGTCCGGTGGACCTGATGCAGCGCATCAAGATGTGCCGCGTTACCAAGCAGCAGGCTGAACCCTTGCGCGCCGAGAGCCAGGAACTGCTGAGCCTGGAAGCTTATGTCGCTTACCAGTCACGCGGTTTGCCGGTGGCGCCGCCCACGGATGCCAGGCTCAAGCCTTTCATTGCCAGCGGCCTGCAGCGTTTCCAGCAGCGCATGGGACAGCTGGACTTATCCTGCGCGCAGTGCCATGCGGAGCGTGCCGGGCAGCGCCTGGGCAGCAGCCTGATCCCGCAGGCGCATCCGACCGGCTATCCTGAATACCGGCTGGAATGGCAAGGCATGGGCTCGTTGCAGCGCAGGCTGCGCGGATGCATGAGCGGTGTGCGCGCCGAACCGTTTGCCTACGATTCTCAGGAGCTGGCGGAACTGGAACTGTACCTCGCCGTCCGCGCCAAAGGCATGCCGATGGAAGGCATAGGCGTGCGTCCCTGAACGTTGCAAAACGGGTTTCTGCGGCGCTGTTACAAGTGTAAATAAGCCGCTCTGTTTCACTGCCAACTTTCTTTCCTCCAGTCTTTTTCCTTGCCTTTACGGCTACCCTACGCCTTGGTTTTCATAGCGGCACCGCTCGCTCAGTAATGGCATTCGCCACTTTTCTTGTGTATTTGAAAATTCGCTAATTGAAGGCGTTTACGCCGCTTGTTCCTCGTTTCTGTTAAGTAATAATGACGTTAGGATAGAAATGTTGCTAATCTCCAACTACTATCCGGTGCATTAAAATGAACCTGTTTGCTCGTACGACTACAATAATAACTAGCGGCACCGCAGTACATACCGAACAGCCTACGCATCGCGACGTAGTGAAGGAAATGGCGTCGTTTGCGACACCCAATACCCGCAAAGGCCTTGGCATTTTCATTGCGGACTTCAGCCTGTTTTTCGCTTCCATCGCCGCCGTATTATTCGTGCCTTCGCTGGCGCTGAAAATTGTGGCGTCCGTGATTGCCGGCGTCAAGATTGCCAATCTGGCGACGATTGCGCATGACGCTGCCCACAACAGCCTGACGCCGTCGCGCCGTCTGAACTGGTGGATCAGCGTGCTGTCCTTCATGCCCTGCCTGTTCAACTACCGGCTGTGGGTGTATGACCACCACGCGCTGCATCATCCGCATACCAATGGCGAGCACGTCGATTCCTACCAGCCGCTGTCCAAGGCTCAATATGATGCGCTGTCAGCGATGCAAAAACGCTGGTACAGGTTTACGCGCTCCGGCAATCCGCTGGCTTTCGGCAGTTATTACATCCTGCAGCGCTGGTCGCGCGTTAAATTCATTCCTGGTGCCTTCCTGCCAAAAGCACATCGTGCGTCGGCATGGAAGCACACTGCGTTTGTCGTTTCTTATTTTGCCGCGCTGATGGCGGTACTGGTAACCGCGCCGCTATATGCGCCAGTGGGTCTGGTGAGCGCCGTGGTGCTGGGTTTTGCGCTGCCGTTCTTTATTTTCCAGTCACTGCTTTCCGCGTCGCTGTATATCAACCACACGCATCCCGATATTCCTTGGCTGGGAAACGATGCGCAGCTGAACAAGAAGCTGAAACCAGAACACATGACAGTGCACCTGCGTTTTCCTAAATGGTTTGCCGCACTGATACACAATTTCTACGAACATCCGGCACACCACGCCTACCCGGCGATTCCGTGCTACCGCCTGTGGGAAGCACAGGCCCGGCTTAACCAGATGCTGGGCGCGCGCGCGATCGTCATGAACTTTTCGCTGCCTGCGCTGAAGACAGTTTTTGACCAATGCAAACTGTACGACTATGAAAACCATTGCTGGCTCGATTTTAATGGCCGGCCTACGACGCCGACCTGCCGGCTGATCCTTGAAAACCAGCAGTCCCTGATTGAAGCATAAGAACAGAAGAGGAAGACTAAAATGGATTTTAAAAACCACCCTGATTGCCGCCCCTTTACCGAAGCCGGAACCCTTTCCCAGGTCACCGCCTGGTACGAGCAAGGCCGCAGCGTTTTATGGGTCATGCTGCACGGCCATCCGCGCCCCTGCTTCAATCCGGAACTGCTGAGAGACATACGCCTGTTGCGCACGGCCGCCAAGGAGTCCGGCCTGCCTATCGATTTCTGGGTGACTGGTTCTTCCGTACCGCAGATTTTCAATGTCGGCGGCGACCTGTCGTATTTTGCCAAACACATCCGTGCCGGCGAACTGGATGCGCTGCGCAGCTACGCGCATGATTGTGTCGATGCTGTGTATGCAGCTACCGTCGGTTTCGATATCGGCGCCATCTCCATTGCCATGATAGAAGGCACGGCCATGGGTGGCGGCTACGAAGCGGCGCTGGCGCATGAATATGTCGTTGCGCAGAAGGAGGCAAAGATGGGCTTCCCTGAAATTGCATTCAACCTGTATCCGGGCATGGGCGCGTATTCACTGGTCACGCGCAAGGCTAACCGCGCACTGGCAGAAGAGCTGATCAGCCGCGGTGAAGCGCATACAGCAGAGTGGTACAAGGAGCGCGGCCTGGTGGACCGTGTGTTTGAACAGGGCGACGCACAGAAATCGGTGCGGACACTGATCGATGAGATCCGCCCGAAGATCAACGGCATACGCGCTATGCTGCGTACCCGCCGCCGTGTACTGCCGGTAGATAAGGCCGAGCTGCTCGCCATCACAGAAGACTGGGCGCAATCTGCCTTTAACCTGGAAGAAAAGGATCTGGCGTATATGGAGCGCCTGGTCATGCTGCAAAATCGCCGCACGGGTGCAACGGGTGCCAGCACTACTGTTGCCACTAGCGCTGCCGCTCCAGCCAATGCAGCACCGGTTGTTTCTTTACCCGAGGTAGGAGAAGCAGTAGCAGAACCGCTGTTGGTTGCTGCCTAAGAAGAGCTGCCTAAGAAGGGCCAAATAAGAAGAACCAAAGGAACAAAAAAAAAGGCGCCTGAAAAAGGCGCCTTTTTTACGCCGGCAGCTGAGCTGCCGGTGGAGATATCGTATTCAGCCTAATATTACGCCACGGACTTCAGCTGCCGGAACTGGGTGAACCACTCTTCAAATTCCGCCACCGGCATGGGTTTCGCAAACAGGAAGCCCTGTGCCAGGTCCACGCCTATGCTGCGCAGAAATTCTGCCTGGTCCTGCGTTTCCACGCCTTCCGCAACGATCTTCAATTGCAGTTCCTGCGCTACCGCTACCATTGAGCGTAGCAGCCGTTGCGCACGCAGGTCGTTGTGGATGGAACTGATGAAGCTGCGGTCCAGCTTCAGCACGTCCAGCGGCAGCCGCGACAGTTGCGACAGCGATGAATAGCCGGTGCCGAAATCGTCCAGATGCACTTCGGCGCCCAGTTCCTTGAACTGGCTGATCAGCTTCAGCGCCAGCGTTTCATCTTCTATCAGGCAGCTTTCCGTCAACTCCAGATCCATGATTGACGGGTAGATGTCGGCTGCCAGGATCGCCATCTTGAAGTCTTCCACCAGCTTGGGATGGCGGAACTGGCGCGCAGACAGGTTGATTGCCACGCGCAGGTTGTAGTCCTGCTTTTTCCAGATACCAGCCTGCCGGGCCGCAGTTTCCATGATCCACTTGCCGATAGGAGTAATGAGTCCGGATTCTTCCGCATACGGAATGAAATTCATCGGCTGTATCAGGCCGCGTTCCGGCGAGTTCCAGCGTATCAGCGCTTCCACGCTTTCCACCTTGCCGGTGACCAGCGACTGCTTGGCCTGGTAATACAGTTCAAACTGGTTTTCTTCCAGCGCCTTGCGGATATTTGTATCCAGCCATACATATTCGCTGACCTGTTTGTCCATCTGCCGCGTAAATACGCGATGGGTATTGCGGCCGGCGTCCTTGGCCGCATACATGGCCATGTCCGCATTGCGGATCAGCTCTTCCATCGACCGGCCATGTTCCGGGAAGACGGCAATGCCAATGGAGCAGCTGGAATAGATTTCGGCGCGGTTCAGGTTGAAAGGCACCTTCATGCGCTCGTGGATGCGTTCTGCAATCGCTTCTGCGCCACGCTGGCCTGATTCCGGGATCAGGATCAGGAACTCGTCGCCGCCCAGGCGCGCGATCAGGTTACCTTCGCGCAGGCAGGTCTGCACCGCTGAAGCTGCTGCCTGGATCAGGCAATCGCCCAGCACGTGGCCGTAGTGGTCGTTGACCTTCTTGAAATTGTCCAGATCCAGGAACAGCAGGCTGAAGGCAGGCGCGTCCGGCGCGGTAACGGCGCTGGTAATCAGCTCCTGTATCGCGTGGCGGTTCAACAAGCCTGTCAGCGTATCCTTGGTGGCCAGTTCCATCAGCCGCTCCTTGGCGCGGCGTTCCTCGGTAATGTCGGTGCCGGAGCACACCAGGAAGCTCTCGTGTTCGCCGCTGCCGCTTTCCACCAGCTTGTTGCGCCAGATAACACGGCGTATGCCAAACTTGCTCTGTACCGGCCGCTCTACTTCAAACGATGTGCGGGTCGCAAAAAAATCACGAATATTGGCGCGCGCCGCATCATGCTCATCGACAGGCATGAACAGGTCATGCGCATTCAGGCCCAGCAGGTGCTCTTCCTTGAAACCGGTCAGCTCTTCGCACAGCCGGTTGAAGCGTTTGATCTTGCCCTGGCTGTCAAGAATGACGACCAGGGAATTCACTTCCGACACCACTTGTTCGGCAAACATCAGCCCATGTTCCAGGTTACGCGCGACATTTTCCGTGTCGTGGTAGTCGGCCGCAGTGCCGGCCCAGTTGTCTTTGTCTGTTTTCTTACCGACCAGATGCAGCTTGACGTCGTCGTTGAAAATTTTCAGCATGAAAGTGAGATGAGAAGTGATGCCGGTTAGCTTGCGGATGGAGTTTGCCTGTTCTGCCGTGACGCCGATGGCCACGGAGGTGACTTCACCATCACCTGACAAATGTAGAGCGTCACTGTCGTTCCGGAAATGCCAGAGCGGACTTCGGGTGCCGAAGTGCTTGAACAGTGCGCTTTCCATATCCTTTTTTTTCATTCCCAACCTTTTGCGGCCGTCCAGGACGGCATTTTTATCTGAAACCGAAATTTACACTATTGGACTCTGCAGACCAAACAGGTTCAGCAAATTATTTGAATAAACCGGGGTTCAGGCTGGCACCGGACATGCTCGGGCACCAGAGAAATTCTATCGACATATTGGTAACGGTTAAAATAATTGAAAATCAATGACTTGTGTGAAACATTTCATTCATTTGCTCATATAAGACTACAAAAATTATTGCAAGGTGTAACTAAAACATCACCAAAGCACACTTTTCAATCAAAAATTGTAACTTTGAGCATACTTTGCCGAATGGCTAGCCGGCAGGCTGCTGTTATCCGGTACATTAAAGCGAGCATCAATCCTCGCATTTAAGCACGCGCCAGTCTATGCATCAGCCCAACTATTTCAGCGCTTCGCCATAATTTCTGCCGATGAGGTATGAGAAAAAGTTATTTCCTCATAACCAGTTGTCCTTGCTCGCTCAAATTATTCAAGGCTTTATTTGCAATGCGGCGGCTTTTCGCCTACACTTTGTTTGTACTGATTGGTAAACTGTGTTCCATTCAGTACATTGATTTCAACCTCGACAAACAAGGTGCTTCCAATGACGACTCGCCCCCCGTTACCTCCATTCACCCGTGAAACCGCCATCCAGAAAGTGCGTGCTGCCGAAGACGGCTGGAATTCACGCAACCCGGAAAAAGTATCGCTCGCCTACACCGAAGACAGCTGGTGGCGCAACCGCGCCGACTTCGTCCAGGGCCGCGCCGCCATTGTTGCTTTCCTCAGCCGTAAATGGGTGCGCGAACAGGATTACCGCCTGATCAAGGAAATATGGGCGCATGACGGCAACCGCATCGCCGTGCGTTTCGCCTACGAATGGCATGACGATTCCGGCAACTGGTTCCGTTCTTACGGTAATGAGAACTGGGAATTCGACGAGTCCGGGCTGATGCGTACGCGGCATGCATGCATCAACGATCTGCCGATCAAGGAATCGGAAAGGAAATTCCACTGGGATACCAGCGGCCCGCGTCCTGCAGACCATCCTGGCCTGACCGAACTTGGACTATAACGCGCGCCCATTTACAATAGACGTCTTATTAGACGCTTTATTTTAGGCAGGACCTGTTGATGGCAAAACTGATCGCGGAACGCGCCGACGTCATACCGCAACTGGCAGAAATCTTCAGAATCTATGGTTTTGAAGGCGCCAGCCTGGCGCGCATTACCGAAGGCACCAAGCTGGGCAAGGGCAGCATTTACCATTTTTTCCCCGGCGGTAAAGAAGAAATGGCATCTGCCGTGCTGAGCGAAATAGATGGCTGGTTCAGCGTCAATGCCTTTCTGCCTTTGCGAGACGAGCCGGTGGCGGCGCACGGAATCAGCCGCATGTTCGATGAAGTGCAGCGTTATTTCCTTTCCGGCCGTAAGGTTTGCCTGGTGGGTGTTTTTGCGCTTGGTAATGAGAGGGACCGCTTTGGCGCTGCCGTCAAAGCCTATTTCAAGGAATGGGTGGAAGCGTTGACGGCCGCGCTGGTGCGCGACGGCTGGGGCGCAATCAGCGCGACCGACCTGGCGGAAGATGTAGTGGCCAGCATCCAGGGCGGTCTGGTATTGGCGCGCGCGCTGAACCAGCCCAAGGTGTTTGTGCGCATGCTGGACCGGCTGAAGCTGCGCTGCGCGCAGAGGGAAAAATCGTAAAGGTAAGCGGGCGGAAGACAGTAAGAGTCGAACTTACGAGGGAATGATAGACATCCCCTGACGGGTTTGAAGCCCGCCCGTGCCACCGGACACGTGTGCCTTCCGTTATTGATCTGCTGTGTAAAGATTGTTTAAAAAATTACCTGAATTGCGGCGTTACGCCTCGGCCTGCCATTGGCTGTCGGCCCTGACAATATGCGTATCCTTTAGCCGCCGAGTATAGCCGACGCGGTCGAAGAACTCCAATAGCTGTATGGCCCGCTTGCGGCCCAGGCCGGTCGCATCGCGAAAAGCGGCTGCATCGACCGAGGCCTTTGCTGTTGGCTGTGCCGCCGCAATAGTCTGTATCAGCTGCGTCAGTTCTGACATGCGCTGCGGGTGATAAAACAGATCGCGCACCACCTGATAGGTCTGCGCGCGCATCGCCAACTTTCGCAACAGGTCGCGCACCGCAGTTTCCGGCACGCCGTGTTCTGCTGCCAGATCGCGCACCCACGGCGGATCATAGGCCGCAGCCATCAGCGAACCCAGTAGTTTATCGGCCAGCGCCTGTTCCTGCGGCTTCAGTTCAGTTGCATGGCCGGGCAGACGCAGCCATGGGCCTTGCTGCACCAGCGCAGCGGCAGCGCACAGCTGCTGCACCAGATGGCGCCACAGTGCTTCATCTGTATCGGGCTCTACGATGCGTCTCAGGCGCGCGGCCTGCGGCCCTATCTCGTCTGGAAACTGCGCGTGAAACTCGGCCATGCTTTGCAGTGCACGGGCCGCCAGCGCATCCATTGCAGCGCGGCTGATCAGTATGGCATCGTCACCGCGCAAGCGGACTTCTATGGTTTCATCATCCGCAGGTAGCTGCTCCATCGGCAGGTGCGACAGCCGTGTCAGCAAGGAACGGCGCAGGCCGAGCGGGCTAAATCGCAGCAGCGTGGCCGGATCACCATTTTCCACATACAGCGACAGTGCATCCAGCCAGGACTTGCGGGCGGCGGTGCGCCGCTTGCGTTCCGGGCCGAAAGGATCGAGCACGCTGCCGCCGCCGATGGTACGCGTGGCCTGCGCATTGCGTATCACGAAGCGCTCGCCTGGCACCGCATGTACTGCGGTGTCAAACACCAGTTGCGCACGGGCCTGCTGCCCCGGTGTGATGGCGTCGCCGCCGTTGCCGGCAGCGCTTTCCAGCATCAGCACGTGCGCGATGCGGTGCGCAGCTCCCAGGTGCACGTGCACCTGCGACCAGGGCTTTAGCGTCAACCCGGCATCGGCCAACAGATGCAGGTTAACGTCCAGCCGTGCCGAGCATTGCGCCATCGCCGGCGCCAGCACCCAGTCACCACGTGCGATGCGCTCCTTGTCGGCTCCTACGATATTCAGCGCCAGCCGCTGTCCCGCGTGTCCGCTGTCGGCAGCACGGTTTTGCGCATGGATGCTGCGCACACGCACGGTATCGCCGGAAGGCGCAAGCTGCAAGGTATCGCCGACCACGACCGAACCGGCCAGCGCCGTACCCGCAATGATCGTGCCCTGGCCGCTCAGTGTAAACACCCGGTCTATCGCCAGCCGGAACAGCCCTTGCTCATTCCTTTTACGCCGCTGCGGCATTGCCTGCGCAGTATCGTCAAGATGCTGCTTTAGCGCAGCAACGCCGGCATCATTGGCTACGCTCGCCTGGGTATGGAAAATATGCGCGCCGGCAAAAGCAGTGGAGGCCAGCAGCTGCGCGATATCCGCTTCAACGGCGGCAATGCGCTGGGCATCGGCGCGGTCTACCTTGGTCAGCGCCACGACGCCACTGCGTATACCCAGCATTTCCAGTATCGCCAGGTGTTCGCGGGTTTGCGGCATGATGCCGTCGTCGGCTGCCACCACCAGCAGCGCGTAGTCGATGCCGCTGGCGCCGGCGGCCATCGTATGGATCAGCTTTTCATGGCCGGGAACATCGATCAGGCCCAGCACGTCGCCATTGGGCAGCGGCGTATAGGCATACCCGAGCTCTATCGAAATACCGCGTGCTTTTTCTTCCTTCAGCCGGTCGGTATCGACGCCGGTCAGTGCGCGTGTCAGCGTGGTCTTGCCGTGGTCGATGTGGCCTGCAGTGCCGACGATCATGCGGAGCGCAGCCTTATGGTCATTACAGGCTTCCTTGCAGCAAGGCCAGTTGCTGAGCAAACTCTTGCTGCTGCCCGTGCTCCAGGCAGCGCAGATCCAGCCACAGCGTATCCTGCGCTATCCTGCCCAGCACCGGGCGCGGCAGTTCGCGAAGTGCTTTTTCCAGTTTGCCTAGCGCGTTGCTTTGCCGCTGTCCGGCATTGGCTTGTATGCTGATGCCGTAGCTGGGCAACTGGTCCACCGGCAGCGCGCCGCTGCCGATCTGGCTCAGCATCGCCTGCGTGCCAACCACATACGCATCGCCAAGCGACTGCTGCAAGACCGGTGCAAGTTCTTCTGCCTGCCTTTGCATTGCTTCCCTTGGCCGTGTCAGCAGGCGCAGCGTGGTCAGCCTGTCGCGCAGTAGCTCCGGCGCGCGGTACAGCGCCAGCACCGGTTCCAGTGCGGCTAGTGTCAGCTTGCCGACGCGCAGCGCCCGTTTCAGCGGGTTGCGCTTGATCTGGGCAATCAGGTCTGCGCGGCCAACGATGATGCCGGCTTGCGGTCCGCCTAGCAGTTTATCGCCGCTGAAGGTCACGAGGTCGGCACCGGCGGCGACGGTTTCACGCACCGTGGGTTCGCGCGGCAGCCCATATTCAGACAGATCCACCAGCGTGCCGCTGCCCAGATCCACTGCGGTAGGGATGCCGCGCTCGCGCCCGAGTGCGGCAATCTGCTGCAGGTCCACGCTTTTGGTGAAACCACTGATCGCGTAATTGCTGCAATGGACCTTCATCATCAGCGCCGTGTTCGGGTTGACGGCGTTGGCATAATCGGCTGCATGGGTGCGGTTGGTCGTGCCTATCTCGCGCAGCTTTGCGCCTGCACGCTGCATGATGTCGGGAATGCGGAAAGCGCCGCCTATCTCCACCAGTTCGCCGCGCGATACGATGACTTCGCTGACATCGCGTTGCGGCGCCAGCGTGTTCAACAGCAGCAGTACCGCCGCCGCATTATTATTGACGACCGTGGCCGATTCGGCGCCGGTCAGTTCACACAGCAAACCTTCCACCAAGTCGTCGCGGTCGCCGCGCTTGCCGGTGTCCAGGTCAAACTCCAGGTTCATCGGCGACGTCATCGCCCGCATCACTGCCTGTACTGCCACGTCCGGCAGCAGCGCGCGGCCCAGGTTGGTATGCAGCACGGTGCCGGTCAGGTTGAACACGCACTTCAGCGGCGACACATCTGCTGCTGCCAGCCGTTCGGCTACCGTTGCGGCAAGTGTGGTCAGATTTTCTGTTGCGGTCTCGGCGTCCGCCGTATAAGTGGCTGCCGCGCCGCCATCGCCCAGCAACTCCGCGCGCAGTTCGGCCAGCAGTTTGCGTACTTCGCCCAGCACACGGCTATGTCCATATTTGTCGGCCAGGCTGAGCGCCGACGGTGTGCCCAGGATCTTGTCCACGGACGGCAACCTGATCATCCGCAATTTCGGGTTTTCGGGAGGCGGCTGGGTCATGCTGCAGCGATGTCGCCAAACCACAGCAGCGGGTTGATGCTGGCACGTGAATAGCCGGCCTCGCTGACCAGTACGTCCAGCGTCAGACTGGCGAGATCATCCGCCAGTGGCTCGACATCATAGTCGTGCTCCTGGTTGAAAATTTTGCGGTAGCCGTGGCAGTCGTCGCAGGTTTCCGCGCGCGCGAATTTTCGCGGGTCATTGGCCTTGTTGACGGGCGGCGCAGGAGCTATCGCGGCATCGCCGGTGTCCAGCGCACCGAGCCCCTGGTAGGCGATCTTGCCATTCTGTTCGCAGCACGAGCATTTGACGCGCACCATATGCCATTCGCTGGAGCACAGCCCGCATTGCAGATAGCGGTAGCCCTGCGATTGCCCGCCTATGCGGATGACACTGGCAACCGGATGCGAGCCGCACACCGGGCACAGCGTGCCGGTCTCCAGCACTGGCACCAGTTGCTGCGGTAGCCGGCTGGCGTGGTAAGTCCACAGTACCTGCAGCGCTGCGGCGATGAAAGGCGCCTGCGCCGCATCCAGGCCGTCGATGCGCTGTGCGATGACGGCGTCGGCCAGCTGTTCCACCGCATCGGCATCCAGTATGCGCAGGCCGGCAATGACGCCGGCCAGTTCAACTTGCTCTTCCGCAATAATATCCAGTTTGTCCAGCAGCGTGGCCAGTATGCCGCGCCAGGCCGGGTTGCGCGGCGCAAAGGCGGCCAGCGGCGGCATTGCATGCTGCTGCGCCAGTTCCATGGCTGCATGGTCGGGCAGTGCAATGCCGGATGCTTCCAGTGCGTCCAGTGTTTCGGCCTGCGCTGCGACAACTTCCATCATCAATGTCAGGTAGCCGCTCAGCGCCGGGTTCACCGGGATACCGAGCACTTCTCCGGCGGCCAGCTTACGCAGCCGCGCGGCGCGCGGGCCAAATACGCCGCCGGCTCCCAAGGGCGGCAGCCGCAGGCGCGGCAGCGCCGTATGGTCCAGGGATTCGATTTCGCCGCGTTCAAGTATGCGTTGTACCAAAAGATTTCCTATTCCAGAGCAATACAGGTTTGCCGGTTCAGCGGGGGAGACTCTATATAAATATTGTAATACGGTTTGCGCTTGCGGCGAAGCAAACAGCAGTCAAAAACAGAGCGTAAAAAAGCGGACTGCCGGGTGACCGGCAGTCCGCTTTTTATGAAAAGTCCTTCAGCTACTTTGCGCGCGAGCCTTTGACGATTTCTTCAAACCAGCGCTGGTGATGTTTCCGCGCCCAGCCATAGCTGACGGTACCGCGCACCATCGCCCCTATCGATCCCTTGACCCAGATGCCTGCATAGATATGCACGATGATGCTCATGATGATGGTAAACGCGCACACCGCATGCAGCAGCGCCGCCGCGCGGATCACGGGGATGGGGAAATACCACGCAAAATACGCACGCCAGATAACAATGCCGGACAACAGCAGCCCCAGCATACAGGCGATCAGCACAAAGAACAGTAGTTTCTGGCCGGCATTATAACGGCCCACTTTCGGCAACTTGTCTTCGCGGTTGTTGACCACGTCGTCCACCTGCTTCAACCATTGCACGTCTCCAGGCTCCGGCAGATTGTGGTGCCAGAAGCGCAACACCAGTATCGCAAACGATACAAACATCACCAGCCCGATAAACGGATGCAGGATGCGCGTCCACTGTCCGCCGCCCAGCAACTGGCTCAGCCAGAACATCGAAGGATGGAACATGGACAGGCCTGATATCGCCAGCAGCACAAAACAGATCGCCGTGATCCAGTGGTTGCTGCGCTCATTGGGCGTATAGCGAAGTATCACTGGGTTATTGTGTTTATCCCTGTTCATTGTGGTTCTCCTTCTGAATCTCCTTCTGATTTTCCTTCAGATCGGCTGCGGCTTGCTTGGCCTCGCGTTCCTCTTCCTCGCTGACCTCGTTCGGCCCGACGCGGGTGTAGTGGAAGAACCCTGCCAGCGCCGCTGCCGCCATGCCGGCCACGGCCAGCGGCTTGGTCCAGCCCTTCCACAGGCTCACCATCAGGCTGATGTGAGGATTGTTCGGCAGCCGGTGGTAGATGGAAGGCGTGTCTGCATGGTGCAGTACATACATCACATGCGTGCCGCCGACGCCTGCCGGGTTATACAGCCCGGCCTTGTCGAAGCCGCGCGATTTCAGGTCGACAATGCGTTCTTCCGCATGCTCTATCATGTCTTCCTTGGTGCCGAACACGATCGCGCCGGTAGGGCAGGTCTTGACGCACGCAGGTTCCTGGCCGACCGCCACGCGGTCCGAGCACAGCGTACATTTATAGGCGCGGTTGTCTTGCTTGGAAATACGCGGCACATCGAAAGGGCAGCCTGCCACACAGTAGCCGCAGCCTATGCAATGCTCTTCGTTAAAATCGACGATACCGTTGGTGTACTGAACGATGGCGCCCGGTGCAGGACAGGCCTTCAGGCAGCCCGGGTCTTCGCAATGCATGCAGCCGTCCTTGCGGATCAGCCATTCCAGATCACCATGCACGTTTTCATGTTCGGTAAAACGCATCACCGTCCATGAATGCTCGGTCAGGTCGCGTGGATTATTGTAGGTGCCGTCGGTGTCGCCTACCTCGTCGCGCAGGTCGTTCCATTCCATGCACGCTGTCTGGCAGGCCTTGCAGCCTATGCACTTGGTCACGTCGATCAGCTTTGCCACCGTGCCGGTTACTGGTTCTCGCACCGAGGTTGGCTGCACCGTTGTGGCGGAAGCGCGTTTGATGTCTAGGGATTGGTATGCCATAAGATTCTCCTTGTTCTGATCAGGCTTTTTCCACTTTCACCAGGAAGGACTTGAATTCCGGTGTATGGGAATTCGCGTCGCCTACTGCCGGCGTCAGCGTGTTGATCAGATAGCCCTTTTTGGCTACTCCCGTAAAACCCCAGTGCAGCGGCAAGCCGACGGTCTGAACCTTCTTGCCTTCTATCATCAGCGGTTTGATGCGTTTGGTGACCAGCGCCTTGGCGATGATGTGTCCGCGTTTGGAACTGACCTTGATCCTCTCGCCGGCCACGACGCCAACCTCTTTTGCCAGGTCTTCGCCTATTTCTACAAACTGTTCCGGCTGCACGATGGCGTTCAGCTTTGCGTGCTTGGTCCAGAAGTGGAAATGCTCGGTCAGCCGGTAGCTGGTCGCCACATGCGGGAAATCCTCATGCTTGCCGAACTGCGCTTTATCGTCGGCAAACACGCGTGCCGCCGGGTTGCTGGTGGCGCGCGGGTTTTTCGGATGCAGCGGGTTATAGCCCAGTGGGTTCTCAAACGGTTCGTAATGCTCGGGGAACGGGCCCTCGCTCATTGCGTTGCGCGCGAAGAAGCGGGCCACGCCCTCGGCCATCATGATGAAAGGCCCCATGCCATTTTCGGGCGGTTCGTCCACCTTGAAGTCCGGCACGTCGGCGCCGCCCCAGCTGCTGCCGTTCCATGCGATCAGCTTGCGGGTCGGGTCAAAGGGTTTGCCGGCCACGTTGCAGGATGCGCGGTTATACAGCACGCGGCGGTTCACCGGCCAGGCCCAGGCCCAGTTCAGCGTCTGGCCTATGCCGGTAGGGTCGCTATTGTCGCGCCTTGCCATATTGTTGCCGGCCTGCGTCCATGCGCCGCAGAATATCCAGCAGCCGCTCGCAGTGCTGCCGTCATCGCGCAGTTGTGCAAATGACGATAGCTGCTCGCCTTTTTTTGCCAGCTGCTTGGTCGCATCTTTTGGATCGAACAGGTCGGTCAACGCCTTGCCGTTGTATTCCTTGGCCAGCTCTTCCGCGGTGGGGCTGTCCGGCTTGGAATATGGCCAGGTCAGGTTGACGATAGGATCGGGGAACTTGCCGCCGTCTTTTTTGTATATGTCGCGCATGCGCAGGAAGATGCCAGACATGATCTCCAGATCGCTGCGCGCTTCGCCCGGCGCCAGCGCCCCCTGCCAGTGCCATTGCAGCACGCGGGAAGAGCTGACCAGCGAGCCGTTTTCTTCGGCAAAGCAGGTGGTCGGCAGGCGGAACACTTCGGTCTGTATCTTGGACGGATCAACGGTGTTGAATTCGCCATGGTCCTTCCAGAACTCGGCCGTTTCTATCGCCAGCGGGTCCATCACCACCAGGAACTTCAGCTTGGACAAGGCCTCGATGGTTTTTTGCTTGTTCGGCGCAGAAGCCAGTACGTTAAAGCCCTGCGCGATATAGCCGTTCATCTTGCCCTGGTACATCAGCTCTATGCCCTGCATCAGGTCATATGACTTGTCCAGCTTGGGCAGATAGTCGAAGGCCCAGTTGTTGTCGGCCTTGGCTGCGTCGCCCCACCAGGATTTCATGAAGCTGACATGGAACTTCTTGTAGTTCTGCCAGTAGCTGAGCTGGTTGGGCCGCAGTGGTTTGCTGGCGCGGGCAGCGATGTAGGCATCGAAATCCTGTTCGCTCTCCGATGGCAGCGTCATGTAGCCCGGCAGCAGATTGGACATCAGCCCCAGATCGGTCAGCCCCTGGATATTGGAGTGCCCGCGCAGTGCATTCATGCCGCCGCCGGCAATGCCGATATTGCCCAGCAACAGCTGTACCATGGCGCCGGTGCGGATAGTCTGCGCTCCGGTGCTGTGATGCGTCCATCCCAGTGCATATAGGACAGTGGCGGCGCGGCCCGGTACCGCCGTAGACGCCAGCATTTCCGCGACCTTGGTAAACTTCTCGGGCGGCACGCCGCAGACGCGCGACACCATGTCGGTCGTATAACGCGAGTAGTGGGTCTTCATCAGCTGGTACACGCAGCGCGGATGCTGCAGCGTAGGGTCTATCTTCGCATAGCCGTCCGCCCCCATCTCATAGTTCCACGAGGTCTTGTCTGCATACTTTTCGGTTTTTTCATCGTAGCCGGAGTACAGGCCATCATTCAGCACAAAATCGTCGCGCACGATGAAAGGCATGTCGGTGTAATTCTTGACGTACTCGTGCTGTATCTTGTCGTTGGTCAGCAGATAGTTGATGATCGCACCGAGGAACACGATATCCGTGCCCGTGCGGGTCGCCACATAATAGTCGGCAACCGACGCAGTACGGGTAAACCTCGGGTCGACAACAATCAGCCTGGCCTTGTTGTGCGCCTTGGCTTCAGTGACCCACTTAAATCCGCATGGATGTGCTTCAGCGGCATTGCCGCCCATGACCAGGATAACATCGGCGTTCTTGATGTCTACCCAGTGATTCGTCATCGCTCCACGGCCAAACGTCGGGGCAAGACCTGCCACCGTCGGACCATGTCATACACGCGCCTGATTATCAAATGCCAGCATACCCATGCTGCGAACCGTCTTGTGCGTCAGATAGCCCACTTCATTGGTTGATGCGGACGCCGCCAGCATGCCGGTAGACAGCCAGCGGTTGACGGTTTTGCCATCTTCCGATTTCTCGATGAAGTTGGCGTCGCGGTCTGTCTTCATCAGCTTGGCGATGCGGTCCAGCGCATCGTTCCACGAAATTTTCTGCCACTCATTGCCGCCCGGCGCCCGATATTCCGGCGCCAGTAGCCGGCTGGGGCTGTGGATGAAGTCGATCAGACTGGCGCCTTTCGGACACAGCGTGCCGCGGTTCACCGGATGGTCCGCGTCGCCCTCTATATGGATGATGCTTGATGTCGCGTTCTTGGCGCCATCGCCAAGGCCGTACATCAGGATGCCGCAGCCCACCGAACAGTAGGGGCAGGTATTGCGGGTTTCGGTAGTGCGCGCGAGCTTGTACTGGCGCACTTCGGCAAGGGCCGCTGTCGGTGCAAAACCGAGCAGGGCCAGGCTGGAGCCTGCAACCGTGGAACTGGTTACCTTGAGGAACTGGCGGCGTGACATCTGTATCATGCTGACCTCTCAGTGGCGGAGCTTCATCAGACGAAGCTGGGTAAAAATAAAACGGGCGATGCGGGTAGTGATATTAAGTATATGCCGCTTTGCAATCAATTGCTGGAAATGATGAGATTGCCGGCATGCATATCGATTTGCCTATATTCCCTATGGCTGCGGCAACTGCGTATAGACGTAATAGTTTTTTTGAGCAACAGTATGTTACATGGGGTATTATCAAGAAACCATCAAGCCAACCGTGCTGCCGTAACAGGTGGGACGCTGGCGGAGCCCCGCAGCTTATGTGAGATATGTGAGGTATATGTGAGGTACGTAGCATGAATAATTTGCTTCCGCAAAAACGACGCCTTAAACAATTTGCCGGCCGCTTCCGGCAAGCGGTGTCCGGCGACATCAGCCTTGATGCCAGCCAGGCCATCGACGTTGTGGGCAGGCTGACGCCGGTGCTGCGGCACGGCCAGTCCATCATCAATATGGATTTCGCGCTGGTGGACGGTTTTGCGCGGCAGACCGGGGTTGCCGCTACAGTGTTCGTCAAGGACGGCAGCGACTTCATCCGCATTTCTACGTCGATCAAAAAAGAAAACGGCGAGCGCGCGGTGGGGACGCCGCTGGACCGCGCGCATCCCGGCTACAAACGCCTGATTGCCGGCGAATCCTATACCGGCTACGCGACGCTGTTCGGCATCCAGTACATCACCCAGTACGATCCCATCCGCGACCGTGGCGGCAACATTATCGGCGTGCTGTTTGTCGGCATCAATGTCAGCGACCAGCGGCAAATGGGCGTCAGCGCCAAGGTGTCGCTGCTGGTGTTTGTGCTGGCCAGCGTGGTGCTGGCTGCCGTGATCTGGAGCCTGGGTTCCTCTGCGCAGGATCTGGCGCCGCAGCGCGCCGCCGAGCTTGCCGGGCTGCGCAACCGCTACCTGTTCATCGCCATCGTTGCCGCCGGCGTATTGTCCGTGCTGCTGAACATGCTGGTGCAGCGCATGGTCAGCCGGCCGCTGCATGACGCGATGAAAGGCGCGCAGAAACTGGCGGCGGGCGATCTGACGATGCTGCTGCACATAGGCCGCCGCGACGAGATCGGCCAGCTGATGCAATCCATCAACGGCATCGGCACCGGCCTGGCCGGCGTTGTCGGCAGCGTGCGTGCCGGTACCGACCAGCTGGCGCTGGTTTCCAGCGAAATCGCCAGCGGCAATACCGATCTTTCTTCACGTACCGAATCGCAGGCCAGCTCGCTAGAGCAGACGGTATCGTCGATGGAGCAACTGACCTCCACCGTGCGGCAGAATGAAAGCAATGCGCAGCGCGCCCGCGAGCTGGTCACGTCCGCTTCCGGCGTGGCCACGCAGGGCCGGCAGGTGGTATTGCAGGTGGTGGACATGATGGGCAGCATCCAGCAAAGCTCGCGCCGTATAGGCGACATCATAGGCACCATAGAAGGCATTGCCTTCCAGACCAATATCCTGGCGCTGAACGCGGCCGTGGAAGCGGCGCGCGCTGGCGAGCAGGGCAGGGGCTTTGCCGTGGTGGCGTCCGAGGTGCGCAGCCTGGCGCAGCGATCCTCTGGCGCTGCCAAGGAAATCAAATCGCTGATTGACGATTCCGTCAGCCAGGTCAACGCCGGCAACCAGCTGGTGGAGCAAGCAGGCAAAACCATGGGCGATATCGTTACTTCAGTGCAGAACGTCGCCGACATCATGCACCAGATCGCCGCCGCCGGGCGCGATCAGAGCGAGGGCATAGGAGAGATCAATCTGGCGATTGCGCACATTGATGAAATGACGCAGCAGAACGCCGCGCTGGTCGAGCAGGCTGCGGCGGCTACCACCAGCTTGCATGAACAGGCGGCCAAACTGTCTCAGGTTGTCAGCGTGTTCAAGCTGGTGCAGGCGGGACGCTAAAGCCGAAAGTAAAAATAAAACTAAAACTAAGGACACTCTGAATAAGTCCGACACCCAACGGGCACAACAGAATTCCTAGAGTTTTATCTATTTCTGAGACGTAGTAATAAATCTTCTACGTCAGCGCGATTCTCTTCCCCCTAGCCCTCACCCTAGGCGGGAGAGGGAGTTTTACCGCCACATCGCAGACATCCCCTCTCCCGCGTGCGGGAGAGGGCTAGGGTGAGGGGCGTAAAATGAAGATAAAAAATTCAGGCGGTGTACGGATTAAATTTTGCGATTTTGGATTTAGTCACAGCTTCTCTAAAGTCGGGGCTTAAGGCCGGGCAGATGCAAACATCGCCCTAGCAACCGCATCAGCAAGCGCAGACGCTTCATCATTGACCGCCAGCGCCGACAGCAGGCGCGACACGGCGTTGCGGTCCGGGCGGCCGGACCGGCATTGCTCTTCCACCATATCTACCACTTCATCCAGATCGTCCAGCGAGCACGCATCCAGTGGCTGTGTATTGACGGCCTTGCGCAGGCTGGCGAGCAAAGTGGCGACGTCGGCCATATTCTTGCCGGAATGATCAGGGGTCATCGTTTTCAAAAAAAGGAGAATGTGCGGCGCTTTGCCCCCGCAAATACGGGATTGGCCGATAATACGCCTATTCCCATCAGAGAGCAGCTGAGAGCCTTATTTTGAACCTGAATACCCGCACTGGGTTCATCCTTACCCGCCATTGGCGAGATACCGCAGACGGCACTGAAATAGAATTCTGGGTAGCCACAGATCAGGGCCCCAGGAATATCCTGGCGCGTGCGCAGACCTCGGTTGCCTTTGCCGCCGCCGAACATCGCGAGCAGATAGAGTCGCTGCTGGTCAACGCACCTGGGTCCGACATTCAGGCGCTGGCGCTGAAGACCTTCCAGCAAGAGCCGGTCATCGGTATTTACTGCCGGCAGTACCGGCATATCACCCGCCTGGAAACCGCGTTGATGGACAGGGGCATACGGCTACACGAGGCCGATGTGCGCCCGCACGAGCGCTTCATGATGGAACGCTTCATTACCGCGTCGGTGCAGATAGAGGGCGGCGAAGAAAACGGCGCAACGATACTGGATTGCAAGCTGAAGCCCGTCAGCAATTACCGTCCCGCGCTGAACATGGTATCAATCGATATCGAAACCAGCGCGCATGAAGACCTGTATTCCATTGCGGTAGAAGGTTGCGGCGACCGCAGGGTGTTCATGCTGGGTACTGCCCCGGCAGAGCAGCCGGAGTGCGATTTTGTTCTCGAATACTACGACACGCAAAAGCAGATGCTGGAGCAGCTCAACGAATGGTTCCGCGTCTACGATCCAGACGTCATCATAGGCTGGAGCGTCGTGCAGTTTGATTTGCGCGTGCTGCACGCGCACGCCGAAAAGCTGAAGGTACCGCTGATCTTCGGCCGTGCCGGCAAACCGATGGAGTGGCGACGCCACAGCGCCAAGAAGAGCCACTACTTTGCTTCGGCTCCAGGCCGCCTGATCATAGACGGCATCGAAGGCCTGCGTGCTGCGATGTGGAGCTTTCCTTCCTTCAGCCTGGAAAACGTCGCGCAGACAATGCTGGGCGAGGGCAAGTCCATCGACAATCCCTACGACCGCATGGAAGAGATAGAACGGCGCTTCCATGAAGACAAACCTGCGCTGGCGCGCTACAACCTGAAGGATTGCGAACTGGTCACGCGCATCTTCGCCAAGGCCGGGCTGCTGGAATTTGCGATGGAACGCGCCAATGCCACCGGGCTGCAGGCCGACCACTTCGGCGGCTCCATCGCCTCCTTCAGCCACCTGTACCTGCCGCGTATGCACAGGGAAGGCTATGTCGCTCCGAATATTGGGGAGATTCCGGGCACGTCCTACCCCGGCGGCTTTGTCATGGACTCGCAGCCGGGGATATACGATTCGGTACTGGTGCTGGACTACAAAAGCCTGTATCCATCGATCATCCGTACCTTCCTGATCGACCCGATAGGGCTGATAGAAGGACAGGTCGCGAAAGATCCGGCCGACACCGTGCCGGGGCCAAACGGCACCATCTTTTCCAGAACACGGCATTGCCTGCCGGAGATCGTCCGGCAGATCTGGCAGGGCCGGGATGCGGCAAAAAAGGAAAAGAACGAATCGCTGTCGCAGGCGCTGAAGCTGCTGATGAATGCACTGGCCGGCGTGCTAGGTGCCTCTGAGTGCAGGTTTTTCAACCCCGACCTGGTATCGGCCATCACGCTGAACGGCCACTGGATTATGAAGCAGACCCGCATCCTCGTTGAGGAAGCAGGTTATGACGCCATCTACGGCGATACCGATTCCATCTTCGTTTGGCTGAAGCGCGGCCGCAGCGAAGCAGAGGCGCACGAGGTCGCTGATAGGCTCGTCGGCAAGGTCAACCAGTGGTGGAAGGAACATCTTAAAACAACGCTGGGCCTGGAATGCTGGCTAGAGCTGGAGTTTGATACGCACTACCAGAAGTTCTTCATGCCGACGATACGCGGAGAAGAGTACGGCAGTAAAAAGCGCTACGCCGGCCTCGTGGTGCAGCCGGATGGCACTGAAGAAATCGTCTACCGCGGGCTGGAAACAGTGCGCAGCGACTGGACGCCGCTGGCGCAGCAGTTCCAGCAGGCGCTGCTGATGCGCGTGTTCAAGGGACAGCCCTATCGCGAATTTGTGCTCGATTACACCAGCAAGACGCTAAGTGGCGAGTTTGACGCGCTGATGGTCTACCGCAAGCGCTTGCGCCGTCAGCTGGACGGCTACCAGACCAATGTGCCGCCGCACGTGCGCGCCGCGCGGCTGGCGGATGATTACAATGAAAAACACAACCGGCCCAAGCAGTACCAGAACGGCGGCTGGATCAACTACGTCATCAGCGTCAATGGCCCGGCGCCGACTGAGATCGCCGGTGCCAGGATCGACTACCAGCATTACCTGAGCAAGCAGCTGCAACCCATCGCCGATGCGATACTGGCGCCGCTGCATGACAGCTTTGCCAGTATCACCAATGTGCAGGGCAGTTTGTTTTAATGCTGCGCTGTTGGTGTTGTTGCGGAGTATCCGGTGTTAAGAAAAATCTTCATCAGGATCAACGTCATGCGGTGACACTGCGTCGCCCGGTTTCGTCACTCCCTGCGCGGCCAGCCGCTTGCGCTTGACGTGGTAGGGCGTTAGCACCGCGTGCGCAATCAAGTCAACCGCAGGCCGTGCATTGCCCTGTTTGTCTTCCCATACCTTGGGCGTCAGCGCGCCGGACAAGGCAACGCTGTCGCCATCGCCCATTTCCGTCAGTACGTATTGCACGTGGTCATCAAACGCGATGACGTTGCAAAAGATGTGGTCGCCATCGGCAACAGCCACCTTCAGCTTGCACGTGACATATTCGCTGCCGGACTGGCCCGCGCGTTTTTGGGCCGGGCCGTACAGCCTGCCGGTGATGAGGGCGTCTATCATGATGGGGGAGCTTGCGCGGAAGTGGAAGTAAGTTGCAGTAAGTTACAGATAAGAGCGGATCTTACAGGCTATTACTCGGCTGCGGTAGCAAAGACGGCGCTGGATGTTTGTCCTGCCGTCTTTGCCTATGGGATGGTTAAAACTTATTTTGCCAGATTCTTTTTGACAATAGCGTCGGCCGCATCGGCCGCTTCCTGCACCGGCTGGCTCAGCGTCTTGGTCGAATACATGGGCGCTGCCGGCATCGGTGCGCCCAGCATTGCGCCGTCGGCATGTGTAATGTCTATCGTGACAATGGTGGACAGGCCCACGCGCAACGGATGCGCTTCCAGTTCCTTGGCGTCCAGCGATACCCGCACCGGCACGCGCTGCACGACCTTGATCCAGTTACCGGTTGCATTTTGCGCAGGCAGCAGCGAAAAAGCGCTGCCGGTACCGGCGGACAAGCCCAGCACCTTGCCGTGGTACACAACCTTGTTGCCGTACACATCGGCTTCCACCTTGGCATCCTGGCCTACGCGGATATCGCGCAGTTCAGATTCCTTGAAGTTTGCATCCACCCACAACTGGTCCAGCGGCACGATGGACATCAGTGCCGTGCCCGGCGTAACGCGGCTCCCTACCTGCACGCTGCGCTTGGCCACATAACCGCTGACGGGCGCCAGTATCGCGTTGCGGCGCACTGCCAGCCACGCCTGCACAAAATCCGCCTTGGCGGCCAGCACGCTGGGGTGGCCTTCAATATTGACGCCGGCAACGCCGGAGCGGTTGGCATCCGCCTGCTTGACAGCAACCTCCAGCGCGGCTTTGGCGTTTTCCACGGACTGCTTTGCATGCGCGATATCTTCACCGGACACTGTATGGTCGGCCGCCAGCGGCAGGCGGCGGGCCAGATCATCGCTGGCGTCTTTCAGCGCCAGTTTGCGCAGGTCTATCGTTGCATCGTACTGCGCCACATTGGAATAACGTTCACGCAGCTGGCGCACGGTCGTGCCCAGCCGTGCTTCTGCCTGGCTCAGCGCCACGTCGGCGTCAATAGGGTCCAGCTTCACGACTTCAGCGCCGGCTTTGACCATCTGCGTTTCATCGGCACGGATTTCCTGCACATTGCCAGCTACCTGAGAAGACAGGTTGACCAGGTTGCCACCGACGTAAGCGTTGTCGGTATCAATTTCTTTCGAGAGCACCAGCACATAATAGATCGCATAGGCGATGCCGATCAGGATGAACACCAGCGTAATGCCTATCAGGACAAACTTGCGTTTGCTGGAGTTTGGATTGGTTTGAGTATCTGTCGTCATTGCAAAAATTCCGTTTTATTTTGATGTCTGGGTAAGCGCTGCAGTGGCCGCTGTGGCCGACATTGCCGATGCCGTCGCAGTGGTTGGCGCAGCGTCGGTGTGGCTTGCGTTGTAACCGCCGCCCAGCGCTTTCACCAGCGCCACTTCGGTCAACAACTGCTGATTTTGCAGTTGCAGGCTGGTGTATTCCTGTCTGGACAGCGCCAGCTCGGCATTCAACACTGCGCTGCGCTCGGCCAGTCCCTGTTTCATCCTGGCCTGCGCGGTTTTCAGCAGGTCGCGGCTGGCGTGCATCACTTCGTCCTGCTGCACGATCTGGCTTTCCACGCCGCGCATATTGACAGCCTGCTGCGCCACGTCGCGCACGGCGTTGAATACGCTCTGGTTGTAGTCGGCGATCATTTCATTGCGTTCCGAGCGCACCGAACCCAGCCTGGCTTCCAGCCGCCGGCTGTCAAACAGCGGCAAGGTCAGCGTGGGGCCGATGAATAGCGTGCGGCTGTCAATGGCCAGCAGCTTGTCCAGCGTCAGAGAATCCAGTCCTACCGAACCCGTCAGGCTGATGTCAGGGTAGAACGCTGCCTTGGCCGCATCCACGCTGCTGAGTGCTGCTTCCACACGCCAGCGTGCAGCCTGCAGATCAGGCCGGCGCGCCAGCAGCTCGATGCCCAAGCTTGCGGGCAGCGTGTGCGGCACATCGGCTAACTGCTGCGGCTTCAGGTCAGCCAGCGCATTGCTGCCGCCTGCGACCAGTGCGCGCAGCGCTTCTTTTTCCATGCCCGCTTGTGCTTCCAGCTGCGCGGCCTGCCGGTTCAGCATGCTGAGATCGCCTTCTGCCATGCGCTGCTGGTCTGCTGTTGCCAGGCCGCTGGCAATACGTTTTGCCTTGTCTGCGACCAGGCTTTGCTGGATGGCGATGGTACGGCGCAGGTTTGCCAGCTGCGCCCAGCCGCCCTGCAGACTGAAATAGCTTTGCGCAATCGCCGCTGCCAGCGTCTGCTCGGCCTGTGCATAGTCGGCGCGGCGCGCATTGGTTTCACCCAATGACGAAGCGATTTGTGCACGGTGCTTGCCCCACCAGTCAAAATCGTAACGCGCCTGCACCTGCAATATTGTTTCTGAATAGGTCGCGCCGCCTATCGGCGCCGGGAACAGGCCGTTGCTGGAATAACGCTGGCGATTCGCCTGCGCATTCAGGTTGATGTTGGCGCCCTTGTCGGCGCTGTTGAATTCCAGCGAGGCCCGCGCCGCGTCTATGCGGGCGGCAGCCACTTCCAGCGTTGGGCTGGCCGATAATGCCTGCGTTATCAGGCTGTTCAGCTGCGCGTCGTTGTACTGTGTCCACCATTGCCGGTCGGGCCAGCCTTCGCGCGCCAGCTTGATGCCTGCAGCCAGTTGCGCCGACGCGATATCCTGTTGCGGATATAAGTTGTGGTCTTCCGGCACCGAGGTGCAGCCAGCCAGAACTGCTGCCAGCGCCAAGCCCAGGGCCAGAGGTTTGAGTGTAAGTTGTCGCACGGTCTTTTCTTTTTCTGCGCTAGGTTGGGGCTTGTTCACGATCAGGTTCATGGTATTGGTCCATTACTCCATCGCTGCGTGGTCAACAACGACCGGCACGTTCTTTTTCGGCGGACGTATGACCAGCAGCATCGGTAGCACCAGCAATGTCAGTATCAGCATCAGCCAGAAGTCGTTCACATACGCGATCATCGATGCCTGCCGCGTGATCTCGCCGTTGATCACATTCAGGCCGTTTTGCGTGGCCAGGTTATACGTCGAGGCCACCAGTGCATCCTGGTAGGCCGGGCTGGCGGCGGACACCTTTTCCACCAGCGACGCATGCGCGATCTGCGTATTGCGCACCAGCAGCGTCTGCACCAGCGCAATGCCTATGCTGCTGCCGATATTGCGAATCAGGCTGTAGATCGCCGTGCCTTCGGCGCGCATTTCCGGCGTCAGCGTCGCAAAGGTTGCCGCGCTCAGCGGCACAAAGACGAGGCCCAGTCCTATGCCCTGGATCACGCCCGGCCATACGATGTCGCTGGGTGCCAGCACCAGCGTGTAGCGGGACATCTGCCACAGCGAAAATGCGGTAATCGAAAAACCCGCCGCCAGCAGCAGGCGAAAATCCACCTTGCCGACCAGCCGGCCCACCAGCAGCATCGCCATCATCGTGCCGAAGCCGCTGGGCGCAGTGACCAGGCCGGCAATCTTGGCCGGGTAGCCCATCAGCCCCTGCAGCATCGAAGGCGTCAGCGCCCGTGTCGCAAACAGCACCAAGCCGACGATGAAGATGAACATCAGCCCGGTCACATAGTTGGAGTTTTTCAGCAGCCGGTAATCGAAAAAGGATTTGCCGGCAGGCCGCAAGGCGGTATGTGCAACGAAATAACAAAAACTCATCGCCAGCACGATCGCTTCCACCCAGGTCTCGCGTGACGCGAACCAGTCGTTTTGCTCACCACGGTCCAGCAGCATCTGTAAGGCGCCAATGGCGATGCTCAGCGTGGCAAAGCCGAACATGTCAAAGCTCATGCGGCGCGCCGCCGGTGTCGGGCGTATGTATTTCCAGATGCCGTAGAAAGCCATCGTGCCGATAGGCACGTTGATGAAGAATACCCAGCGCCAGTTATAGCTGTCCGTCAGCCAGCCGCCCAGCGTAGGGCCGAGGATGGGGCCTATCATGACCCCCATGCCCCATACCGCCATGGCCGAGCCGTGCTTCTCGCGCGGGTTGATGTCTAGCAGCACCGCCTGTGACAGCGGCACCAGCGCGGCGCCGAAGATACCCTGCAGCAGCCGTGCGCCGACGATCTGCGCCAGCGACATGGAAACGCCGCATAGCACCGAAGCGACGACGAAGCCCGCCACCGACACCAGGAAGATATTCTTCTGGCCGAAGCGGTCGCATAGCCAGCCTGTCAGCGGCGTAGTAATCGCTGCCGCCACGATAAACGACGTCAGCACCCATGTGATCTGGTCCTGCGACGCAGACAGGCTGCCCTGCATGTGCGGCAGCGCGACGTTAGCGATGGTGCCGTCCAGCGCCTGGATGATGGTCGCCAGCATGATGGAAATTGTAATCATGCCGCGGTTGATGCCGGCGTCTGCCGGTGCAATGGCGGGCGTTACCTCGCTCATAGCGATGATTCCGCAGCGGCGTTCAGCGCTTCCAGCAGCTCGGTGGCCGCTTGCAGCTTGGCAGCATCAAAGCCAGCCAGGAATTCAATGCGGAACTCGTCGGCCACGGCTTTCACCTTGCCGTACAGCGCATTGCCGGCTTCGGTCAGTACGACCAGTTTTACGCGCCTGTCGGTCTGGCTGGGCAAGCGTTCCACCAGCTCGGCCTTCACCAGCCTGTCCAGCATGGAAACCATGGTCGGGTCTTCTACACCCAGCTTGTGCGCCAGTTCGGTTTGCGACAGCGGCTGCCCGGCCTTGGCGATGACGGCAATCGCCATCCAGCTAGCCTGGCCCACGCCCAGATGCTTGAGGCGGCGATCCAGCGCCTGGCGCCAGCTGCGTGCGGAGTTATGCAGCGCGGCGGAAAAGCGTTCTTCTATAGTAGACAACGATAAGCTCTCTAATGGTTAGATATCTAATCATAAGATAGCACATTTTCTTTAGGAGAACAATGTTGGAAAGCGGTTCCAAAGCGGCCCTACAGCTACTTGGAGCGGAAGCGGAAGGAGTCTAATTTTTCTTAAATTGCCGTCAACTTCACCTAAGTTGGCGGGAAATCGGCAAATGAAAGCAATCTGTCACTTGAGTAATTATGTGTAACTTTTATCAAATTGTCGCCAACGTGTAATAGTCTTTTCATACTCTCAGGAAAGTTTTTTGCATCAGAGTTTAAAAAAAATGAATGTAAAGACGATTGTCCACGCATAGGGCAACGCCTTTACATCACGATAAATGGTCGACCAGGGGAATAAAAATGCGCAGCACTGGATCAGGATTAATAGAAAAATTAAGACACTTACCGACGCTCGTTGTCAGCGTCGCATTGCTGCTGACACTAGCAGCTTGCGGCGGCAGCAGCGAAAGCGATAACCTCAGCGGCAAGGATGCTGTCTCCGCCAGAAATACCGTCAGGGCAGACCTGGTGCCGCAAAAGAGCGCGAAGCGCGGCGTTGCCTACGGCGGCAATTCGGCGGCAGACCTGACCGTGCTGTCCAAGGGCATTAGCTGGTGGTACAACTGGTCGCCAACGCCGGAAGCCGCCGTGACCGGTGTCTACAAATCGCTGGGTGTGGATTTTGTGCCCATGGCCTGGGGCGGCACGCCCACGGTCGATCAGCTGACGGCGCAAGTGCCGGACGGCGGCAAATATCTGCTGGGTTTTAATGAACCCAACTTCAAATCCCAGGCCAATAAAACGCCTAGCCAGGCTGCCGCGCTGTGGCCGGTGCTGCAGGAAGTGGCCAGGCGCAAGGGCCTGCAACTGGGCGCGCCCGCTGTCAATTACTGCGGTGATTGCGTGTCTGAAGGTGGCGTCACCTTTACTGACCCCATCGCCTACATGGATGCCTTCTTCGCCGCCTGCCAGGGCTGCCAGATCGATTACATCCCCGTGCACTGGTATGCGTGCGATGTCAGTGCGTTGAAAAACTATATCGACCGCTTCCGCAAATACGGCAAGCCGCTGTGGCTGACGGAGTTTGCCTGCGGCGATAATCCGCCCGATACCATCACGCTGGCCGTGCAAAAGAATTACATGACTGCTGCTGTCAACTATCTGGAAAATGAGCCGATTGTCGCCCGCTATTCATGGTTCTCCGGCCGCAACAGCGCCATCCCCAACGTCAATCTGCTCGGTACAGACGGGCAGTTGACTGAGCTCGGCCAATTGTATGTCAGCCTGCCGTTCGGCCAGGGCGAAGTACAGCTGACGCCGCTAAACGCCAGCGCGTCGGCTTCTGAAAATGCCGATACCGGTCCGGCCAAAGCCATCGACAACAACCTCGGCACGCGCTGGTCCAGCGGCTTTACCGACCAGCAATGGCTGACACTGGATTTCGGCGCCTCCGTCAATGTCACGCACGCTAAGATCAACTGGGAAAACGCGCACGCTACTGACTACCAGCTACAAACTTCGCAGGATGGCCTGACCTGGACAACGATCAAATCCGTCACCGGCAGCAACGGCGGCATAGAAGATCTGACCGGCCTGACAGGCAGCGGCAGGTATCTGCGGATGAACGGCATCAAACGTTCCACCCCTTACGGTTACTCCATTTATGAGATCGCTGCCTGGGGCTCGCTGACGCCGACGCCGCAATCCACGATACGCGCCACGGCCTCTTCGTCGGAGAGCGCTGATCTGGGTCCGGAAAAGGCCATCGACAAAAATGCCGGCACCCGCTGGTCTAGTGGTTTCAGCGATGCACAGTGGATCACGCTGGATTTCGGCAGCGTCACCAGCCTGTCGCGCGTGCGCATCAGCTGGGAAAATGCCCATGCAACCGCCTACCAGATCCAGGTATCCAATGACAATACCAACTGGACCACAGTCAAGTCCATTACCGGCAGCAATGGCGGCGTAGAGGATTTCCCCAACCTGTCCGCCAGCGCCCGCTACCTGCGCATCAACGGCGTCAAACGTTCCACGCCTTATGGTTATTCCATCTATGAGATAGAAACCTGGGGCGGCGCAACGACTGATCCGGTCCAGCCCGTCAGCCCAACGCCTCCTACCGATCCGGTAGCGATGACTGCAGTGGCTGCTGTCGCCTCCGGTTCCGAGAACGGCGGCCTGGGACCGCTCAACGCCATTGATAAAAACATCGGCACCCGCTGGTCCAGTGCCTTCAGCGATGCACAATGGATCACGCTGGATTTCGGCGGCATGGCCAGCTTCTCCCGCGTGCGCATCAACTGGGAAAACGCCCATGCAACGGAATACCAGATCCAGGTATCCAGCGACAACATCAACTGGAGCCTGGTCAAGACAGTGACCGGCAGCAATGGCGGCGTAGAGGATTTTGCCAGCCTGTCCGCCAGCGGCCGCTACCTGCGCATCAACGGCGTCAAGCGTTCGTCGCAATACGGTTATTCGATCTTTGAAATAGAAACCTGGGGCACGCCGCCTGCACAGAAATAGTTTGATATAAGCTGGGTTGGCCAAAATAGGCCGACTAGGTTTTGAATTGATTTGCCTCCCCTCCGAAGGGATTTTACGGGCCATAACGGCCCGTTTTTTTTGCCTGAAAAATGCTGAAGGGGGGGTTATGCCGGCGCGACAAACTCCGCCATGAAGGTCTTGACGGCATGCGTTGCAAATCTGACCGTCACCTGGTCGCCTGCCACGGCCACCACGGTACCGATGTCGAACTTGGGCACCTTTACCTGGCGGCCCACGGCAATCGCCGGATCCAGCAAGGGTACTGAAACTTCAGGTGCAGCCGTTGCCGGTGCGGGCGGCAGCATGATATGTTCGCTGCCGTCGGCAGACGGCATTAGCGCGGGCGGGTTGACACAGTTGTCGCAGGTGCAGCAGCGCTCGAAGCTGCTGTCGTCGCCAAAATAATCCAGCAGCAGCTTCCAGCGGCAATACCCGCTTTGCGCGTACGACACCATTTGCTCCAGCGCGGCGCGGTCGCGCTCCTGCTTGTCTGTGTATGCCTGTGCCAGCGCGGCAAACAGGCCCGCCTTGGGAACGCGTTGCTTCACCGCGTAGTTCAGCTTGCGGTCCTGGCGCAGCAGCTTGCCGTCTTTCAGCAGCTTCAGGCAGATTTTCAGCTTGCCGGCGGCGATGTTGTCTAGCCTGGCCTTGATGCCGGCGAATGAGAACGAAGCCTGCTCCGCTGCCATTTCCGTCGCTGCATCAAATATGGCGTGCAGCTCTTCTGCCACCGGATAATTCTTTGCCAGGAAAAACTGCTGTATCCGCTTGTCATCCGCAAGATACAGCAGCGTGCAATCCGCCGGCAAGCCATCGCGGCCGGCCCGGCCCGATTCCTGATAATACGCTTCCAGGTTGGCCGGCACCTGCAAGTGCAACACAAAACGCGTATCGCTCTTGTCTATACCCATGCCGAAGGCATTGGTCGCCACCATGATGCGGCGCTCGCCGTTCATGAACAGGTCCTGGTTTTCCTTGCGCTCGCGCGCAGGCAGTTTGCCGTGATAGCAGGCCACGCTTTCGCCGGCCTGCTGCAGTTGGGCATACAACTGCTCTGCGGCTTTCACCGTGGCCGCATAGACAATGCCCACGCCTGCGGTATCGCGCACAAGCCGCAATGCCTGCGCATACTTTTCATCGGCATTGGTTGCCTGCATGACGCGATAGCGCAGATTAGGGCGGTAGATACCGGTATTGACCACATGCATTTTCGGCAAACCTAGCTGCTTTCCGATGTCTGCGATGACGTCTTCAGTGGCGGTGGCCGTCAGCGCCAGCACGGCGGGCCGTTTGGCTGCGTTGATCGCACGGATGGCGGCCGCCAGTTCCAGATAAGCGGGGCGGAAGTCATGGCCCCATTGCGAAATGCAATGTGCTTCGTCGATGACCAGCAGCGAAATATCGGCGCCGTGCAGCACCTGCAAAAACTCTGGCGAGGTCAGTCTTTCCGGCGTACAGAAGATGATGCGCGCGTGGCCGCTGCGGATACTGTCCAGTGCAGCCAGCTCCTCGTCGCGCGCCAGGCTGCTGTTGACCTGCACCGAATGGACACCGATTTCCGCCAATTTTTCCAGCTGGTCTTTCATCAACGAGATCAGCGGCGAAACAACAATGGTAGCGCCGGACATCATGGAAGCGGGGATCTGGTAACACAGCGATTTGCCGCTGCCGGTAGGCATGATCGCCAACGTATCCGTGCCGGCCAGTACGCTGGCAATAACCGCCTGTTGTCCGTCACGCAGGCGTTCCACACCGAATACGTCGCGCAACAAGCCTGCGATGATTTTCTTGTGACCAGAGGATTTTCCCCGCCCGGGCGTGGGTTTTACGCGCGCCGCCATGGACGCATCCTGCGTGATGGTGCTTGTCATTTTTTTTTTGCCTTGCCTTGGTTGTCGCTCAACGCGTTCCGGCCGCTGCTGCCCGTTTATATAGGCCCGGAACTGATCAATTTCTTTCACCAATGTAATGTCAGGCTCCAGAGGGGACTATAGGAATCCTGCCTTGTTGGATGTAGGAGTAGATGCAGGCCCTGAAGAAAGTCCATGTTTGTGGATATGTGCAACGTGGCCTGAAATAGATAGCAAGTGTCCTGAAACGGCCGCAGCTATCGCTTCAGCGAAAACGCATCAACCGTAAAATTTGCGCATCGGCAATCGGAAGATTGCTGGCCCTACCGGGTACAGGCGCATCCATCGCAACCAAAGTGGTGATCATTCCTGGAACCCAATATTTAATTCTTGGAGTAAAGATGAATACATCACAAAAGGTTGTTGTCGTTACCGGCGCGTCGCAAGGCATAGGCGCTGAAGTCGTGAAGGCGTTTCGCAAGCTGGATTACTGCGTGGTAGCCACCTCGCGCACGATCAAACCTTCGGAAGACCCCAATATCCTGGCGGTGGCCGGTGATATCGGCAATCCTGAAGCCGCAAAGCGAGTCATCGCCGAAGCTGTCGCCCGCTTTGGCCGCATCGACACGCTAGTCAACAACGCCGGTATCTACATCGGCAAGCCTTTCACTGAAAACACCGCCGAAGACTACGCCGCCGTAATGAATGTGAATGTCGCGGGCTTCTACTACGTTACACAGCTTGCCATCGCCGAGATGGAAAAGCAGGGTAGCGGCCATGTGGTCAGCGTGACCGCCGCCATCACCGACCACGCTATCAGCGGTCTGTATTCAGTGCTGGCGGCGCTGACAAAGGGCGGCCTCAACTCTGCCACGAAATCGCTGGCGATTGAATATGCGAAGAAAGGTATTCGGGTAAATGCGGTTGCGCCGGGTGTCATCAAATCACCCATGCACGCGCCGGAAACCCATGCAGCGCTAGGCGCCTTCCACCCGATGGGGCGCATGGGCGAGACCAGCGATATCGTCAACGCGATCCTGTTCCTTGATGCCGCGCCGTTCATCACCGGAGAAATTCTGCATGTAGACGGTGGGCAGAACGCCGGACACTAGTGATGCGGCAGTGCCCTTTGCGGCTTGCAAGGGGCACTCGATAAGGTGGCACATAAGGTAGCACTAAGGTGCCACGCGATAATTAATGCAAGGAATAGCAGGAATGCCCCAGATCCAACTAACAAATGCCAAAGATGAGCTTGTTGCCTGTCTTGTCCCTTTTCTGCAAGAGATCAAAGACATGACCGCTGGCGCAGTGACTGAGCAATGGCTGAATACGAAATATGGCGTTGGCAGCGAGCTGTACCAGCAGCTGGCACAACTGATCCGTACCGGCGTGCAGGATGGCTGGGCCGCCGATGCCGAAATCGCGGGCCCGCGCTATCGCCGCTCGCGCATCGAAGCGCCGAGCGAGCACACCTGCTTTTTCAGCATCATGGCGGTGCTGATGGACAGCAGGGACAATGAGCAGCACAACCCCGAAGGCAGTTTCCGCGGCGGTTATCACCTGCACCCTTATGGCGAGATCAATATGGTAGTGCCGCTAGACAAAGGCGCCGCGCTGGCGGGGCCAAACGGCTGGTGTGATGGCGGCTGGACTGCGCCCGCGCCAGCCAGCCATCACTATCCTGAAGTCAAAGGCGGCACCGTCATCTCGCTGACGTTTCTGCCTGCAGGCCGGATTGCGCTCGACGTCATACCGCCGCAGGTGTGAATCTTAGTCGCAATAAAAAACGCCACCTGTTGGTGGCGTGCTACCGGTGGAGTTCGGCTTTGATGCTGCAGTCTGCAGATTAGTAAGTCACTGTCACCATGACCGAATCAGTAAAGGTGCCGGTCACGCCCGGCGTCTGGCCGGAAGGGATGCGTGCATAGACATTGGTCGTGGCGCCTGCGCCGGTGCCTACCAGCGGCACGCCTGTCAGCGAGGTATTGCCCCAGACTGTGGAGCGGCCAGAATCTTTGTACAGCGTGTAGCTTAGGTAAGCCGGCGTTGCCGCACCGTTGGAAAGGCGGCGCTGCGGTGCTGCATCGCTGGAGCCGGAAGCCGCATTCGCTCCCTGGCTCAGCGTAATCACCGCCGCTGCTGCCAGTGAGCACGTGGTGCTGACTGATGCCGACACATCCTGGTTGGCGCTTGCGTTTGCATTCAGCGGATCGTAAGTAGTGGTGAAGCCGGTCGTGCTGACCGTGCAGCTGTTGGCCACGGTGACGGTATTCACCATCGTGGTGGACACATTGGCTGCTTGCAGGTTTTGCACCGCACAAAACGCAGCGGCTGCGAGGATAACGTGCTTCATACGATTGAATTGATTGCTGGAAAAGGCAAATTTCATTTTTATTATCGATGCTGAGCACGGGTAAATGTGTTTCGGAAGGTTAAATTTTAGTGGGTTTCCCATTTGAAATATACGGCTTGTTGCGTAAATTTGATGGTTTAGGGCAATTTATTTACTGTGCACACGCTGTAAGATAGCGTAGCGATAACGGAAGTTGGCGAGTAATCATGCCTTTTTACTCTTTACATGATCTTGAGCTAACTTTAAAGCTTTACCGGTTTGCGTCGATAAAAGCGTCACCGCTCAGCTTATCCGGCATTTATTTTCTTTTGGATGCCGCCTGATATTTCTACGAGGGGCTCAAATAATTTTTTGTGCAGCGCGGGATATCCATGCCGCCACATGCTCCGGCATCGTCATCGGCAACATGTGGCCGCCTTCGACAAGTTCC
>JAYSKH010000236.1:0-7929 GCA_043726505.1 Undibacterium sp.
CTCTCGACGTAAAGTGTTGAGAAATGGATCCTGGAGATGAATTCCTGCACGTAGTAGATATAGTCATGCAGATGGAACTCACCATCGCTGAGCGGCACCATGCGCGCATCGGTCCAGTCGGTGATGTACACGTCATGCTCAGACAGCAGGCCGCGCACGGTATCGCGCAGCAGTGTCGAATGATGGCCGGACAGCGGCGCCACCAGCAAAACCTTTGGCTGTTTCAGCTTGGCGACATCTTTGTCGGACAGTATTTTCTGGAAATGCAGCAGCTTGCAGAAAGGTTTAGTCAGCGTTGTCGTTTGCGCTACTTCCACTGTTTTTTCGTTGATCGTGGTGGAAGTGATGCCGAACTCCGGCTTTTCATAATCCTTGCCCAGCCTGTAAACCAATTCATACGCTGCTGCAATGCGTTGTGAGTAGGGTGTGTGCGCCAGCGGCGATACCGGATTGGTAAAAAGTTTGGAAGAGGCTTCTGCCCACTGCGTCAGCGGGTTCAGGAAAGCGCGGTTCAGTTCGTGTAATTGATAAAGCATGATGTTAACTTTCAGATAAGGTAGCAATCCGATTCGAGTGAATGATCTACCATGTTGCGATGCATCATAAACCAGTTTCACTATTTTGTCGCAGGCGGGCCCAGCAACGTGATGTCTTGCTGTTAAATACTGTTAATTCTTGTGGGAAATACGTAGCACGGCTAATAAAAACATACCGCAACCTCGATTTTTCGAGGAAATGCAGGCAGGCCGGTAAATTTATACGTCCAATATTGTCTGATTGTTATAGGTATCTTTGTACCTTGAGGAACTATTTTACACCGGAAACGGCGACATACCGCCCTTGCTGAGTTTTTGGTTTGCACTATATTGCAGCTTGCTCGTCAATTTCAGTGCAAGCCGCGCGACCTGGAGGGGCATAAATGTGCACACACGTGCTTAATTGGAAGTGAGATTTATAGGCAAATAGGGCAGACGCAAGGCATTCATTTTTTTTGATTGCCGCGGTTTTTGTATTCTTCGTGCAGATAAAAGCATGCGCCGACAGCATTGCAATTTTCCGCACGGCGGCGGCCATGCATATCCATAAAAGCATACCCCAATGTAGCTTTCACATGCGCCCATCTTCTCTTTTACGCCACACAAAAACCTTCCGTGACGACTATTTTTTGTGAATGCGCTTACATGTGTGGTCGGCAGTGCGTTCTTTGATACATTAAGTGCATGCGCCTCCAGTCACCACCACAGAAGCGGGTTCCATCATGCGTGCGCAGGGTATAAGGTCTTTCTTGTTGCGTCCACGGACCATCGCAGTCTTTGTGGTGCTGCTATGCTGTGCAGTGGCGGCTCTGCTGCTCAGGGAGGAGCTACGCACATCCGCGCAGCAGGCCCGCTTTTTCAACCGCATCGCGGGCGAAAGTAAATTCTCCGTCGATGCGGGCGCCAGCAAATCCATACGCTTTCCGCACAAAGCCCCGTTTGACGAACGGCTGGGATACTCCGAGCTGCCGGGTTTTCTCGGCAAGCTGCAATCCCGGGAATTTGAAATCGCCAGCCAGGCCCATATTTCACCGCGCATGGCGCAGCTGGTAGATGATGGCTATTTCGCGCCCTATAAAGAGAAAGCCCAGGGCGGCCTCAGCATCACCGACTGCCATGACCAGACTCTGTTCCAGGAGCGTTACCCCAAACGCTTCTACGCCGGCTTCGACGACATCGCTCCGGTACTGATTAATACACTGCTGTTCATTGAAAACAGGGAGCTACTGGACAACCAGTATCCCAAGCGTAATCCGGCCGTGGAGTGGGACAGGCTGGCGCTGGCCGTAATGAATAAAGGCATGCAGGTCTTTACTGGCGATGCCCGTACGCCGGGCGGCAGCACGCTGGCCACACAGATAGAAAAATACCGCCATTCGCCGGAAGGCCGTACTGCATCCGCCAAGGAAAAGCTGCATCAGATGGTGTCGGCCTCGTTGCGTGCCTACCAGTCCGGCGAAGATACTTCGGCAGCCCGGCAGCAGATTGTCGTCACCTATTTGAACACAATGCCCTTGTCTGCAAAACCAGGCTTCGGCGAGGTCAACGGCCTCGGCGATGGCTTGTGGGTTTGGTACGGACGCGAATTAGGCGACGTCAACCGCGCACTCAGGGCAGTGAGCGCGGGAGCAAAACCTGACGGCAATGCTGGTGATATCGGCAACCTCGCGCAGATGTACAAACAGGCGCTGAGCCTGATGATTTCGCAACGGCGGCCTTCCTATTACCTGGATGGCAATGAAGCAGATCTAGAGCAACTCACCGACAGCCATCTGCGGCTTCTGGGCAGCGCCGGCATCATCAGCCCACAGTTCCGCGATGCCGCACTGAAGGCCAGGCTGAACCGTAACGCCCACAAGCTCAGTGCGCCGGTGGTCTCCTTTGTCACCCGCAAGGCTGCCAATACCGTGCGTAATCATCTTGCCGGCCTGCTGGGCGGCAGCCGCTTGTATGATCTCGACAGGCTGGATGTCAACGTCGCCAGTACGCTGGATGCGCCTGTGCAGGAAGCCGTCACCGGCCTGCTGAGGGAGTTGCGCGATCCTGTCAAGGCGGAGGCTGCCGGGCTCAACAGCAAACAATTACTGGACCGCGGTGACCCGTCCAAGGTCGTCTACAGTTTTACATTGTATGAGCGGGGCGAGGACAGGAACTACCTGCGCGTGCAGACCGACAATTTCGACCAGCCGCTGAACATCAACGAAGGCACCAAGCTGGACCTGGGCTCCACGGCCAAGCTGCGCACGCTGGTGACGTATCTGGATCTGATGGCGCACCTGCACCAGCGCCTGTCCGGCATGAGCAAACAGGAATTGCATGCCGTTCAGGTGGACAGGAAAGATGTACTGACCCGCTGGGCAATCGATTACATAGGGGGTGCAGAAGATAAAAGCCTGAAAACCATGCTGGTTGCAGCGCTGGACCGGCGCTACTCCGCCAGTCCAGGCGAGCAATTCATGACCGGCGGCGGCATGCATCACTTTGATAATTTCAAACATGAGGACGATAACCAGATCATGGGCGTGCGCGACGGACTGCGCAACTCCGTCAACCTCGTCTTTATCCGGCTGATGCGCGACATCGTCCATCACTACATGTTCCAGGTGCCCGGCTCATCGGCCAGCCTGCTGCAGGATGCCGATGATCCGCGCAGGGCCGTCTACCTGTCGCGATTTGCCGATACAGAGGGCAAGGTATTCATACGGCGCTTCCTGGCAAAATATCAGGGCAAGAAGCCACAAGAGGCGGAAGATCTGCTGCTGGATGATGTCCGGCCTGCGGCATCGCGGCTGGCCGCGATTCTGTTTGGCATACAACCGGATGCAACGCTGGCAGAGTTCAAGGCTTTCCTGAATGCCCGGCTGCCGGCCGGCGTAGAACTAGGTGATGGCAAGCTGGATAAGATGTACGTGCAGTATTCGCCGCAGCAGATGTCGCTGGCGGACCGTGGTTATGTGGCCCGCGTGCATCCGCTGGAGCTATGGCTGATCAGTTATTTACGCACGCATCCGGACGCCACGCAGGCGCAGGTCATGCAGGCCAGCGTGCAGGAACGGCAAGAAGTGTATGCATGGCTGTTTTCCACGCACCGCAAACATGCGCAGGACAAGCGCATCCTGGACCTGCTGGAGCAGGAGGGTTTCCTGGAAATTCACCAGCAATGGAAAAAGCTGGGTTATCCGTTTGAATCGCTGGTGCCGTCTTATGCATCGGCGCTGGGCGCATCGGCCGACAGACCGGCGGCGCTGGCCGAGCTGATGGGTATTCTCGTCAACAACGGCGCGCGCAAGCCCAATATGCGCATCAAGTCGCTGCATTTCGCCGCTGCCACACCATATGAGACATTGCTGAAGTTTCATCCCGGCGCGCAAGAGCAAGTGCTGGCGCCAGAAGTGGCGCAAGCCGCGCTGGCAACGATACGGCTGGTGGTGGAAGACGGCACGGCCAGGCGCGTCAAACAGGCGTTTGCGCGGGCGGATGGCAGTTTCATTGCAGTCGGCGGCAAGACCGGCACCGGCGACAACCGTTTCGACACCTTTGGCGCGCACGGCCAACTGATAGAGTCGCGCGTCGTCAACCGCTCCGCCACGTTTGTGTTCAATATCGACCAGCGCTTCTTCGGCACCATCATTGCCTACGTGCCGGGCGCGCAGGCGGCGGGTTATGACTTTACCAGCGCACTGCCGGTACAACTGCTGAAGCTGCTTGCGCCGACGCTGATGCCGCTGGTGGATGATACGGCCAATAAAGTGGCGGCTCCAGTCGTCGATGGGGATGCGGCGGCGGCATCCGTGCCATCCGTGGTGTCAGTGACATCTGTCGCAAGCCGAAGCCTGTGCGTCAATTAGATCATCCTGTGCCGCGGTTCATTTTGCCCATCGGGAAATACGTAGTTCACCAGGTTTTTTGTCGCAAGCAGTGCGACTTCGTCTATACTTTTCAGCTTGTCATGCTTTGATGCTCATTCGCCCATGCACTATGCCCTAGATCTGCGTACCTTCATTTTCAGCCATTATTTTTATACCGGCTTCAGGATCGCTATCGGCGTCATCGGCTTGACCTCTATTGTGCTTGCTTATGCTGACTTGCCGACGGCAATGACAGTCTGTATTGGCGCGCTGTGCACCAGCCTGATGGATATGCCCAGCCCCTTGCGGCATAAATTCAATGAAATGCTGTCCAGCGTGCTGCTATGCACGGCAGTCACGCTGATTATCAGCCTGTGCGCACCGTTTAATCTGCTGCTGAGCATTGTGCTGGTCGTGATCAGTTTCCTGGCCAGTATGATGGTGGTGTACGGCAAAAAGACCATGCCGCTGCAGTTTGCCGCGCTGTTCATCATGACGCTGTCGATGGAAAATGAACTCAGCGCGCGTCAGGCATTTCTTCACACCGCCTTGTTCCTGGCCGGCGGCCTGTGCTACATGACGTATTCGATGGTGGTGTCCTGGTTCCTGCGTAACCGTATCAAGCAGCAGATCCTGGCGGAAGCCTTGTTTGAACTGACACGCTATATCGACATCAAGGCCGGCTTCTACGACACCAGCACGGATCTGAACGAACAGTTCAACCTAGCCGTGCGGCAGCAGATACTGCTGGCCGACAAGCAGCAGGCTTCGCGCGACCTGCTACTGCGCGGCAGGCAGAGCGAGCAGGACAGCGTGCTGGTGCAGGTACATTTCCGCATGCTGGACCTGTATGAGCTTGTGCTGGCCACGCATACCGATTACGTCGTCTTGCGCCGCTACCTGGCTGATACAGGTGTGCTGGATCTGCTGCATCAGATGGTGGACAAGGCCGCGCGAGATATCGAATCGGTTTCCTATTCGATTACCCGCAAACGCGCATCGCATAGCGAGATCAGCTACAGCGAAGACATGGAGGCGATCGAAAAGAGCGTCGTTCAGCTGGAGCAGGACTGCCACGACGGCAAATTGCCAGAAGAAGCACTGACGGCGCTGCGTTCATCAATGAACAAGCTGCGCGACGTTATCGACATGATAGGGCGGCTGCACCTGGCAACCCAGGCACCCCTTGCTCCGATGCCAATGTTGCCGGATGCCGATATGACGCCATTCCTGACGCAGCAAAAATATGCGCTGGGCGTCATGCTGTCCAATATGAGCTGGAACTCGCCTACCTTCCGTTTTTCCATCCGGGTGGCGCTGGCGATCACTGTAGGCTTGCTGATTGCCGATCATCTGCCGTATGCAGCTCACGGATACTGGATAGTGCTGACCATCGTGATCATCCTCAAGCCTAGTTTCAGCATGACCAAGCAGCGGCGTACCGACCGCCTTGTCGGTACTATCATCGGATGCATCATCACGTCGGTGATCCTGCGCTTTGTGCATACGCCAGCGCTGCTGCTGGGCTTCCTGTTCCTGGCGACAGCGGCAGTGCCAGCCTTCCTGTATATCAAATATCGCTATGCGGCGGTGGCTGCGACGATGCAGATCCTGTTGCAGATCAACCTGCTGGTGCCGACCAATGCACACGTCGTCAGCGAAAGACTGACCGATACGCTGATCGGCGCCATCATTGCCACGATATTCAGTTTTGTGCTGCCGAGCTGGGAATACCGGGCCTTGCCGCAGTTGGTCAAGAACGTGCTGGCCGATAATCAGCGTTACATCATCGCCGCACGCGATCTGCTGCAAGCCAGGATTACAGATGATTTTGTGTACCGTATCAGCCGCAAGCGGCTGATGGACAGCCTGGCGGGCCTCAGTTCTGCATTAGTGCGTATGCTGGATGAACCGGAAAGCAAGCGCAGGGCGGTGGAGGACATCAATTTGTTCGTCGTGCAGAACTACCTTGTCATCGCGCACGTAGCATCGCTGCGTCTTCTGCTGCGTCGCCATGTACGCGGCCAGCCTGGGCCCTATGTCAATGTGATGCTGGAAGATATGTGCGCCAGGGTGTGGGATAACCTGGCCCGCGCGCAGCAGCGCTGGGATGCGATTATGCCGTCCAAGGTGCCGGCGGTGGAGTCCAAGGTGGAAGGGGTTTTTAATGTCGATTACGAGCTGGATCCAGCCAACCCCGAGCCCGGCGTGCAGGACTGGTCCGGCTGGCGGCTGCTGCAGCGGCGCAGCAAGCTGATTGCCGAGGATGCCAACAAGATCGTCATCCACAGCACGGCCATTGCGCACAATCTGGTCAACGTTGAAGACTAGCTTGTCGTAAGCGCCATAAATCAAAAAGGCATCGCGGTTACCCGTGATGCCTTTTTTCTTGGACCTGCAATGCAGGTCTATAGTTGAATACTTTTAGTCGAATACTGGTGTTTCCACGCCCAGAATCTTGTGCAGTTTCGGCGACGTGGTCGTGTACTGCATGTGGATTTTCTTTTCAGGGAAAATATACGGCGCAGCGCCGAATGCCGCCAGTGCCGCTTCATGGAAGCCGGACAGGATCAGTTTTTTCTTGCCTGGATAGGTGTTGATATCACCCACCGCGAAAATGCCCGGTACATTGGTTTCAAACTTCTCGGTGTTAACCACTTTCAACTGCTTACGCTCGATGTCCAGACCCCACTCGGCGATAGGGCCAAGTTTTGGCGACAGGCCAAAGAATACCAGCAAAGTATCCAGCGGCATGCGGCGTGTTACGCCGTCAGCACCAGTGACCTTGATTTCGGTCAGTTGGTCATCCTTGGTTTCTATGCCGGTGACCTGGCCTATCGTCAATTGCATTTCATAGTTGTCGCACAGCTCTTTCATCTTGGCGACGGAAGCCGGCGCAGCGCGGAAATCTTCACGGCGGTGCAGTAGCACAACGGATTCTGCCTTGCCGGCCAGTGCCAGCGCCCAGTCCAGCGCGGAATCGCCCCCGCCGCAGATCACCAGGTTCTTGCCATGGAACTGGGTAGGGTCCTTGACGCGGTAGAACAGCTGTTTGTCTTCAAATGCGTCTATGCCTTCAACCTTCAAAGTGCGCGGCTGGAACGATCCGACGCCGGCGGCAATGAAGATGGTCTTGGTGATGAAGCGTGTGCCAGTGGAGGTTTCGAGGTCGAAGCGGCCATCATCGCGCTTGTGCACCAGCGTGACTTCCTGGTTCAGGTGGAAGGTGGGTCCGAACGGCTCGATCTGCTTGAGCAGATTGTCGGTCAGTTCCTGGCCGGTACACACCGGCACGGCGGGAATGTCGTAGATCGGCTTGTCGGGGTACAGCTCGACGCACTGGCCGCCGACGCTGTGCAGCGAATCGATGACATGCGCCTTGATTTCGAGAAGGCCGAGTTCGAACACCTGGAACAGGCCGACCGGGCCGGCGCCGACGATGACGGCATCGGTCTCGATAGGGCCTTCATGGGCCTGCGCGGTGTTGATCACTTCTTGGTTCAGGTGAGGTTCCATCACTTTTTCTGTAATTTATTTGATGAGCA
>JAYSKH010000237.1:0-6038 GCA_043726505.1 Undibacterium sp.
CTTGTTTGTTTCTCCGGCGCGGCTTATGCCGCAGGTGAAGGCCATGTCCATTCCGTCAAAGAACGTTTCGAGGTCAGCTTCAATGCGCAAGGCACCTACACCAGCATCATCGATTACACCTGGCGCGCGGTAGACCTGCAAGGCGCGGCCACGCTGGGCCAGCAGTATCTGGTGTATGACGTCAGCCGGCAACAGATAGAAGTGCTGGAAGCGGAAACCATTTCAGCGCAGGGCGGCGTCATCAAGGTGCCCAAGTCCGATATCAAGATGCAGGATGGCGTACTGAGCGGCGTGTCCTACCCGGAACAGAAGCTGCTGCAGATTACTTTCCCCAAACTGACAGCGGGCGATGCGATCCGGTTGCGCTACCGCTTCGTGCAAAAACTGCCTGACTTGCCCGGCGGGACCTCGCGCATTTACTATTTTTACCGCGACATGATACGCGACGACGTTGCAGTTACCATACGCCACCCGCAATCGCTGAAACTGAACATTGCCCACAACGACATGGCGCTGGTGGATGATAGCAGTGTCGGCAGCGAGCGCCGGCTGCGCCTTTCCTTCAGCAGCAAGGATACCGTGTTGCCCGAGCCGGTCAGCATCAATAGCTGGCAGCAAACGCCGTATGTCATGTTGTCCACCTTTGCAGACTGGAAGGGCATCGCCGACGCCTATCAGCGGGCTGCGGCCAGGAAAGCTGTCGTAACCCCGGAGGTGCAGGCGCTGGCTGATGAGATTGTCAAAGGCGCCAGCGATCTCCCTCAGCGCGAGCAAGCCCGGCTGCTATATGACTGGGTGCGCAAAAATATCCGTTATGTCGCCAGCTACGTCGGTAACGGCGGCTGGGTGCCGAACGATACGGCGACTATCCTGAGAACCCATTATGGCGATTGCAAGGACCACTCCACCTTGCTGGAGGCGCTACTGCAGGCGCGCGGCATACCGGCGTCCCAGGTGTTGATTTATGCCGATACCGAAAACTACCTGCTGCCGCCGGTTGCCTTGTTATGGTTTAATCATGCGATCAACTACCTCCCTACGCTGGGCCTGTTTCTGGACTCCACCGATAGCCAGATGCCGTTTGGCATCCTGCCGGAAGGGGACAGTGACAAACCGGTGCTGGTGACAAAAAACTTTGAAGCGCCAACACGCACGCCGATTGCAACGGCCGACAATTTTAAAATGAAACGGCGCGTGCACATCAAGTTCGCAGCCGATGGCTCGGCGGTGCGCACATCCGAGATAGACGGCTACGGCAGGGCGGCGGCCGAGGTCAGGAGCTTCATCGAGGACATCGGGCCGGGCCAGGAGCAGGATTGGGTCAAGAAGACAATGGCGGATGCGGGGCTGGACGGCGAAGGTTCATTGCAGATGGTGAAGTCGGACAGGGAAGATGTGCTGGGTTTCCGCTATACCGAAAGCATCCGCAATTACGTCAACCAGCCGGAGGCCGGCGTGCTGGCATTTTCTCCGGGCGTGACCGGCCCCATCTCGCTGGGCAAGATACTGAAACGCTTTACACAGCCCGAGCGGACCGCCGACGCCAAGTGCGATGCTTTTTCCGTCAACGACGTGGTGGATATAGAGATGCCTGCGGCGATGCAGGTGATGTACCTGCCAAGGGATATCAGCATGCGTGAGGGCCCTATCTTTTTTGACGCCAGATATGAGCGCATCGGTAATGTATACCGGCTGACCCGCTCATGGGGATCAAGTTCGGACAAATCCTGGTGCTCGGCACAGGAGTATCAGGCGATGCGGCCGGTGATGAGCAGGATAGACAAGGCGCTGGGCGCGCGCCTGGTGTTTGTGATGAAGGAAGATGCAACGGCAGCGGTATCTTTGCCGTCTGCTGCCGGTGCTGCTGCGCACAATTAGCAGGCAGTCATTTCGTGTATGCTGACAGGTTGTCGAAGATCTAGCGATTTGCCAACCGGCCCGGCGAGAGCGGGGAGCCACCATGAAAAACTATAAAAAACTCAACGGCGTTTTATCTTGCTGCTTCATTTCTCTATGCCTGCCGGGTTTGCCCGCCCTTGCCGCGACATTACCGCTGGCTGCTACTACAGGCACAGCCATGGCGGCTTCCGTCGACAAGGCTGTTGTCAAGCGTGAGATTGACCATCTGCTGCAAACGCTGATTACGTCAAAATGCGAATTCAATCGTAATGGTTCCTGGTATAACGGCGCCGATGCCAAATCGCATCTGATCAAAAAATACGATTACTTCATGCTGCGCGGAGAAATTTCCAATGCAGAATCCTTCATCGAACTGGCCGCCAGCAAAAGCAGCTTGAGCGGCCAGGCCTATCTGGTCAAATGCGGTGAGGCCAAGCCGCTGGAAAGCGCTGCCTGGCTGAAACAGGAACTGGCCCGCTACCGCACTGCCGCGAAGTAGGCTATGCTGGCGGCGGTTCTTTTTCTGGTGCGGCATTGAGCCGCACTCCCGCATGACACTCCGGCAGTTCCCTAGTGTTCGCCCAAAAATACAAGCAGCAAACAATATGCACATCACATTCAGACAAGCCACTGAGGCCGATATACCCGTCCTCGCCCATATACGGCTGGCCGTCAAGGAAAACGTCTTGTCCAATCCGGCCAGGATCACCACGCAAATGTACGTGGATTACCTGGACTTGCTGGGCCGCGGCTGGGTGGCGGAGGCGGACGGCCGCATCATCGGTTTCAGCTATGCCGAAAAAACGGACTCTTCTATCTGGGCGCTGTTTGTGTTGCCGGAATACGAGGGGCACGGCGCCGGCAAGGGCCTGCTGGACCTGGCCGTGGCATGGTTGTTCAGTATCGGTAACAATCAGGTCAGCCTAGGCACGCAGGCGGATACCAGGGCGGACGCTTTTTATCTTGCGCAAGGCTGGTCCAGAGGCGGGATGCTGGACGCAAGCCAGGTCGGCTATACATTGCATAGAAAAATGTAAGCCTGGTCCGAGCGCGCCTGCATCTGATATCGTGCTTTAGTCCTGCGGCATTGCCGCTTTGCGGTATTCTGCCGGCGCCTTACCGACGAGTTTGCGGAAATCCCGCGTCAGGTGCGCCTGGTCGAAATAACCGAGGCCTTGCGCCAGTTCCGCCAGATCCAGAGCGCCGCCGCCGGCCAGCTTGTCTGCCGCTTCCTGCAGCCGGTAACGGCGTATTACCCATTTCGGGCTGACGCCGACATAGTCACTGAACAGCTGCTGTAGTGCCCGCATGCCGGTCTGCGCCTGCTCTGCCAACTCTTCTACCCTGGTGATACTGACGTCCGCAGCCAGCCTCTGCAGCATGCTGTTGATTTTTTCCACTTTGGGATCGGGTGCAGGCAATACTGCGCGCACCGCCGGCAGCAGCAGGCGTTCCGCAATGGCCACCATGCCGGCATCGTCTGCTGCAGACAGCACCTGGTTTTCGGCCGCCGCATCATCGCAGCCCAGCACATTGCTGACGCTGATGGTCTTGTCGGTGATCGTGTGCATCGGTTTGCCCAGCAGGCAACGGAATGCACCCGGTCTGAAGCGCAACCCCAGCACGCGCCCCTTGCCTTGCAGCGTGTAATCGAAGGCGCCGCTGACGACGCCAAAAACGGCAGTCTTACCCTGATCAAAGACCAGATTCACACAAGGGTAGGGCAGGGTTTTCTGTGTAAACGGCGGCCTATTTTCAAGATTCCACTCCACGACCCAGTAGTGATCCAGCACATGTGCCAGTTCCGGGCCGGGCAGATAGCGCCCCAGCAGGAACATCTTGCGGGCAGTCTCTGGGTCGACTACGCCTTTCGCCTTTTCGGTAACGCTGGTCAGCTTTGTCATTGTGGCGATGGAAAATTCGGGGATACCTGCTACAGATCCGCTATTGCAAGCGCCTGCGTGTTTTTACAAGACGGCGGCATTCATGCTGAAACAGAATGGTCGCTCACCTATTTTTTCAAGGATAACATGATGATCCCAGACCGCCGCATAGTGCTGTTCCATTCTCCGCAAAGCCGCTCGGCCTGCGCCCGTGTTTTGCTGGAGGAACTGGGCGCCGACTATCAGTTGCACGCATTGAATATGAAAGCTGCCGAGCAACGCGGCACAGCCTATCTTGCCGTCAACCCGATGGGCAAGGTGCCAGCCATATTGCATGGCGATGTGCTTGTCACCGAGCAGGCCGCTGTCTGCATGTACCTGGCGGAATTGTATGCGAAGGCTGGTTTATCGCCAGCGCCAGGCGACCCCTTGCGCGGCGCTTATCTGCGCTGGATGGTGTTTTACGGCTCCTGCTTTGAGCCGGCGGTCGTGGACCTGTCATTGAAACGCGAGCCCGCGCCGCCGTCGCTATGCCCCTACGGCAGCTTTGAAACAGTGCTGGAAACGGTGCGGCAGCAACTATCCACAGGCCCTTACCTGCTAGGCGAACGTTACACCGCTGCGGATGTGTTGTGGGGCAGTGCGCTGACGTGGATCGTCGCTTACAAACTAGTGCCGGAACTGCCTGAAATCGTGGCATATGTGGATCTTATCAACAAGCGCCCGGCTGTGATGCGCGCGGCGGCGCTGGATGCCGAACTGGTGGTAGCGCAAAACTGAGTGTGATCAGGCCGCGAGCGGCGCAAGCATCACCAGTTTGAGGTCGCTGCGTACTGCAGCATAAAACGTGGTCTGCTGATAAATCAGCAGACCACGCTGCGGATGGCGGAACTGCCGCGTGCCGCCTTCGCGTGTGGTTACGTCATAGTCCTGCCAGTAGGTGGCAAACTCCTTGCTGTGCGTGCATAGGCCGGCGATGAGGGGCTGCACTGCCGTGTCGTCCACATGTCTGCCGCAATCGGCACGGAATTCCGCCACCAGCCGCCTGGCACGGTCTTCCCAGTCTACGATCAGCTTGCGCGCCTTTGGCGACAGGAAGGTGAAATGCAGCAGGTTGGGCGGCTGTATATCGCGCAACTGCGACCCTACCTGCTGGTCCAGCCAGCCGGCGAACAGATCGCGCGCGGCGTCGTTCCATGCGAGTGCATTCCACTGCCGGTCCAGTATGTAGGCGGGGACGCTGATATAAGCCAGGCTGCTTAATACCGCATCCGCGCCGCTGTGCGCAGCTTCTTCGCTTGCTGCCGGATTGAGCTTGCCGGCCAGCGTGAACAGGTAGGCCCTTTCTGCTGCCGTCAGCTTCAGCGCGTCTGCCATGGCTGCCAGTGTCTCCACCGAAGCGGTCACGGGCCTGCCTTGTTCCAGCCACGTGATCCACGTGGGGCTGACATCGCATAATTGCGCCAGTTCTTCTCGCCGCAAACCCGGCGTCCTGCGTCTGCCGGTCGTGCGCAGGCCGGCGTCTTCGGGTCTTACCCTTTCCCTGTGAGTGCGGATAAATTTGCCGAGGTCATGGTTTGTCATAGGCGTGGTCTAAATGAAGGTGGGGCTGACGGTGATCTGTAATGACTGGTAGTGATTAATACTAGGATAAGGTGCGAGCTTGTTCCAGTATTTTAACGATTCTATACTAGCTGCAATGGGATTTTCACACTGACAAAAAGGAGGCATCATGGATCAGCAAGGTTTGGTGGTACAGCAGTTCGGCAGCACCGCGGCCAATTACCTGAGCAGCACTGTGCACGCGCAAGGGCAGGATCTGCAGCGGCTGGCCGCGTTGGCGACGCGTTTGCAGGCACGGCACAGTCTGGACCTGGGTTGCGGTGCCGGCCATGCCAGCTTTGCGCTGGCGTCTGCAGGCACCGGCAATGTTACGGCCTATGATTTGTCAGATGAAATGCTGCAGGTGGTGGCTGCTGAAGCGCACAGGCGCGGCTTTGCCAATCTGGATACACGGCAGGGGCCGGTGGAAAAACTGCCGTTTGCCGATGCCAGTTTTGATCTGGTGACGACGCGTTTTTCCGCGCATCACTGGCTGGACATGGGCAGCGCTGTTGCGGAAATGGCCAGGGTATTGAAGCCGGGCGGCACGCTGGTCGTCATTGATGTGGTGGCGCCGGAAACACCTTTGTACGATACCGTATTGCAAACGGTGGAATTGCTGCGCGATTCCAGCCATGTCAGGGACTACCGTAT
>JAYSKH010000238.1:0-3766 GCA_043726505.1 Undibacterium sp.
CCCATCACATTTTGCTGCATTACAAAAAATGGGAAACAGGCGAAACTCGCTTCGCTCAGACACACCTGTTTCTGATCCATTTTCTGTAACGCAGCAAAATGCAGCGTCCCGAGCGGGGGTACTTCAAAAACAACTGCAACAGCAACTGCAAAGCAACTGCAAAGCAACTGCAAAGTCAAAAACACCAGCAACCAGATTCTCTGTTTTCGAAAGAACCTAATTTTCTAAAGCTGAGTTGGCTTGGTGTGGTTGTTGTCGTTGCTTTTGAATTTGTTATTGACGTTGCTTTTGACCTACCCCCGCTGGGGACGCAGCATTTTGCGCACTGCCGAAAATGGATCAGAAATGGGTGTTGTTTGAGCCGAAGGCGAGTTTCGCCCATTTCCCATTTTTGGCAGTGCGCAAAATGTGATGGGGCGTAGCCCCATCACCCGTAGGGCAAGTCTGCGGTCGCCTTTTGTTTGCTTACTTTATTTTGGCGAAGCAAAATAAAGTGAGTAGCAGTCGGGCTACCCCCGACCAGCAACCTTAAACTCTAAGCGACGGCCGCCAAGCAAGAGAAGCCGCCGAGCGCCCAGTATCCATTATGCGCTCCGGGTCGCAGTAGCCGGCGATATACTCGCCGCCCGCAACGCCGGCCCATACACCGCCAATATCCCCAGCAACCAGAAAATTCCCGCCCCCGCGATCATATAGTTGACCGGCAGCTTGTTCAGCTCCAGCTGGCTGACCAACACCTGGTTCAGCCCCACGGACAACAGCAGGCCGCTGGCGATGCCGCCGGTGGTGATCAGGATGTTTTCGGTGATGAAGTAACGCAGGATGTCTATCCTGCGCGCGCCCAGTGCGCGGCGTACGCCTATCTGTTTGCGCCTTTGTGCAACCCACAACGCCGTCATGCCGACGATACCGCTGGCGGTGACCAGCAACAGCAGCGCGCTGACGATGATCAGCAGGCCGGCCAGCGCCTTATCGCTGCGATAGCGAGCGGTGCGGTCGCCCTCTACGGTCTTTACCCTTACCGTGACTGCCGCCGGCCCTATCTTGCGCATCGCTTCTTCTGCCAGTTTGATGGCGCGGTCACGCTGGCCGGGTTCGGTGCGTACGATGTATTGACCATAATCCGGGTTCAGCCGCGGTACGATGACAGACCACTCTCCACGCGGGCCGGTTTGTGCGCCTATCGTCTGCAGGCGCTCCACCACGCCGATGATGCGCAGTTCGTCGGCATCGTCACCGGTGCCGAAAAACATCGGTTTCCCTACCACGCTGGCGGCGCCGGGGTAAAGCGTGTTGGCCATTTCCTTGGTAATGATAGCGACCTTGGGGCTGGAGTTGTCGACCGATGGATCTGTTTCCAGCACGTCGCCGTGGGTAAAGTCGCGTCCTTCCACCAGCTTCAGACCCAGTGTATTGATCAGCGAATCCGATGTCGTGTAGTTAGAAGCGGGGAAGGCGCGTGCCTGCTTCCTGTCGGATGCTACGCCGGAGGTACTGCCGGAACGGCTCATCGGGGACTGGTTGGCCGCCGCCACCGACACCACGCCGGGTATGCCTTTCAATATATCGTGCGCCCTTTGCTGCTGAGCGACCGTTTCATTGAATTTCAACGGGATGATGGGGTAGACGGCAACGCGGAACAGTGCGCTTTCATCGGCGATACCGCTGGGACGCGCCGATGCCGCCTGGCGGATATTGACGATATATAGCGCATTGGTCAGGATCGCCAGGCTGATGGCAACCTGGATCGCAACCAGCAGCGGGGCGGTTTTATTGCGCATTAGCGCAGAGAGAATAGGGCGGATTTCCATGGCTTTTCCTTAATTGTTTCCGGTCGCTTACTGTGATTTCAGCTGCAGCGCAGGCGTTACCTGGCAGGCGCGCCATGTCGGCAGCAAGCCCGCGAGCACACTGGCGGCAATCGACAGCAGGAAGGTGATGCCCAGCATCATCCAGTCCATGCCCGGCACGACCGACAGGTTGGCCGACTGATCCGCAATAATGCGTGTGCCGACAAAGCTCAGAGGCAGGCCCAGCAGGCCGCCAGCCAGGCCGACTACCGTGGTTTCAATCAGGAATTGCTTGAAAATTTCTGCTCGTGTCGCGCCCAGTGCGCGGCGCACGCCGACTTCTGATGCGCGCACCGAAAACTTAGCCAGCAGCAGGCCCACAGTATTGACCAGGCACAGCAGCAGGAAGCCGAAAGACAGCCACACCGACAGCTTGTTGTCGCTTTGGACGATGTGCAGATAATCCATCCATTCCATCACGTCATACAGTTTGTTCTCTGCATTGCGCGGGAAGCGGCCCAGCTTCCTTTGTTCGCTGGCATAGGAATTCAGGTAGTTCTGCAACATGGGGCGGTCTGAAGCGGATTTGATTTCAAACCAGAACTGTACCCATGTGCATTCCGAATTCAGGAAACCCTGGTAGCCGGGAGTTTCGTTGCTGTTGCGGCACGTGACGCTGCCGTTCTGGCCGAACTCCAGCCGTACCGCTGTGCTGAAGGGGATGAAAATGTCGTCCTCGCCATTAAAGCTGCCGCCGTTGCCGTTGATCAGATGCGTATAGCGCGGCACCGGGTTCCATGTGTCGATAACGCCGACAACCTGGAAGTCATGCCCCTGCAAGCGCAGATGCTTGCCGACTGGATTGGTCTTGCCGTACATTTTTTCGCTCTGCGCACGGCTCAAGATGATGATGCCGGCGGAGCTGGTATCTTCCGCTGACGTCCATGGGGCGCCATACAGGAAGGGCACTTCAAACATGGCAAAATAATCGCTGGTCACCGCCAGGCCGCTGACGGAAACGACAGGCAGATCCGGCCTCTCCGGTTCTATGCCGCCGCCAGTGCCGTACAGCGCAGTGCGCCGCACGGTGCCTTGCTTGGACGCCAGCAGGTTGACGGCGTCCTTATAGGTCATCTGGTTATCCTCGGTTTTTGCACCGGGGGTATATTCTTTCATTGAGCCGTTGTCCAGGCTGGGCACCAGCAGTTTGTCGCTCTTGTGCGGGATGGGATTGCCGGACATGACCTGCAGGATGGTCAGCGTGGAAACGCTGGCGGCCACGCCTACGGCCAGCGTCAGCACCATCAGCAGAGTCAGTGCCGGGTTGCGGCGCAGGCTGCGTATGCCCAGCAGGAAGTAGTAATTGAACATGGCGGCTCCTTATGACGCGGCGGCAGCGCCACGTGCAGCATTAGCATTGGCTGCATTGGCATCAAACAATGACGGCGCCTTGCGTACCAGGTCGCTGACCTGGCCATCGATGATGTGTACGTTGCGCTGCGCGCGCACGGCCAGTTCGGGGTCATGTGTGACCATCAAAATGGTGGTGCCGCGTGCATTGATCTCTTCCAGCAGTTCCATCACGCTGCGTGCCATCTGCGTATCCAGGTTACCGGTCGGTTCATCGGCCAGTAGCAGTTTTGGGGTGCCGGCCAGTGCGCGTGCAATGGCGACCCTTTGCTGCTGCCCGCCGGACAGTTCGGCTGGATAGTGCTTCATGCGCGAGGCCAGACCCACCTGGCTCAGTGCGTCTTCAATACGCTTCTTGCGTTCTGCCGCGTTAAAGCCGCGGTAGCGCAGCGGCACATCCACGTTGTCATACAGGCTCAGGTCGGGGATCAGGTTGAAACCCTGGAAGATGAAACCCAGTTTTTCATTGCGCAGCCTGGAGCGTGCGTTGTCGTCCATGCCCTTGACGTTGACGCCGTCGAGGATGTATTGGCCGCCGCTGAATTCCTCGAGCAGGCCGGCGATGT
>JAYSKH010000239.1:0-10437 GCA_043726505.1 Undibacterium sp.
CGAGGGCGGCCAGCTGCCAGGCCATAAGGTATCCGAGTACATCGCCAAGCTGCGTTTCTCGGTGCCGGGCGTTGGTCTGATTTCACCGCCACCGCACCATGATATTTATTCGATTGAAGATCTGGCGCAGCTGATCCATGATCTGAAAAACGCCAATCCACAAGCGTCGATCTCGGTCAAGCTGGTATCTGAAGTCGGTGTCGGCACCATTGCTGCCGGTGTGTCCAAAGCCAAATCCGACCATATCGTTATCGCCGGCCATGACGGCGGCACCGGCGCGTCGCCGCTGTCTTCCGTCAAGCATGCAGGCACACCGTGGGAGCTGGGCCTGTCCGAAACGCAGCAGACGCTGGTGCTGAACGGCCTGCGTGGCCGCGTGCGCGTGCAGGCAGACGGCCAGATGAAAACCGGCCGTGACGTGGCGATTGCCGCGATCCTGGGCGCCGATGAAATCGGCTTTGCCACTGCGCCGCTGGTGGTCGAAGGCTGCATCATGATGCGCAAATGCCATCTGAATACCTGCCCGGTCGGCGTTGCCACGCAAGACCCGGTATTGCGCGCCAAGTTTTCCGGCAAGCCTGAATATGTCGTCAATTACTTCTTCTTCGTTGCAGAAGAGTTGCGCCAGATCATGGCGCAGCTGGGCATACGCACATATGACGAGCTGATCGGCCGTGTCGACCTGCTGGACAAGTCCAAGGCAATCACGCACTGGAAGGCCAAGGGCCTGGATTTTAGCCGTATTTTCCATCAGCCGGAAGTGGCTGCCGATGCGCCTATCAGGCATGTGGAAGCACAGGAACACGGTCTGGAAAAAGCGTTGGACAACAAGCTGATCGCACAGGCAAAAATCGCGCTGACTACAGGCGAAAAAGTGTCCTTCATCTCGCCTATCAAGAACTTGAACCGCACCGTAGGCACAATGCTGTCAGGCGAAGTCGCCAAAAAATACGGCCATGCAGGTTTGCCGGACGACACCATCCATATCCAGCTGCAGGGTACGGCAGGCCAGTCGGCAGGTGCTTTCCTGGCGCACGGCGTCACGCTGGATTTGGTGGGCGAAGGTAACGATTATGTCGGCAAGGGCTTATCCGGCGGCCGCATCATTATCCGACCGAATACCGAGTTCCGCGGCTGGGCGGTAGATAACATCATCTGCGGCAATACCGTACTGTACGGTGCGATCTCCGGTGAGGCATTCATTAACGGCGTGGCGGGCGAACGTTTTGCAGTGCGCAATTCCGGCGCGGTGACGGTTGTGGAAGGCACCGGTGACCATGGTTGTGAATACATGACGGGCGGCACCGTTGTTGTACTGGGCGACACCGGCCGTAACTTTGCTGCCGGCATGTCGGGTGGCATCGCTTATGTCTATGATCCTGACGGGGAATTTGAAGAGAAGTGCAATCTGTCTATGGTCAGTCTGGAGCAGGTACTGGCCGGCGACGTGCAGACTGCAACAATAGACCGTTCCTTGTGGCATAGCCGCCTGCGTGGCGGTGATGGCGAAACGGATGAAGCGATCCTGCGCAACCTGATCGAACGCCATTTCAAGCATACAGGCAGCACCCGTGCCCGCAATTTGCTGGATGACTGGGCGCGCGGCAGGGCCAAGTTTTTCAAAGTCTTCCCGACTGAATACAAACGCGCGCTGGCCGAGATGTATGCGGCAAAACAGGCGGCTATTGCTAAGGAAAAAGTCGCAGCATAAAGAAGACAGCTTGCGGCGCGCCGGCAAACCCGGAGCGGCCGCCTGCTTCTACACGCAACTGCAGCTGGATCAAACGACAACGATATTGCAGCGCCGGCAGTGCCCGGGGCAACACAGATTAGACAGAGGGAAACATGGGTAAAATAACCGGCTTCATGGAGTTTGAACGTTTGCAGGAAGCAGCGGAAGCGCCGCAGTTGCGCAAAAAGCACTACAAGGAATTCCTGGTGCACCTGGATGATAGCCAGGCCAAGATACAAGGCGCGCGCTGCATGGATTGCGGTATCCCGTTTTGCAATAACGGATGCCCTGTCAATAACATCATTCCCGACTGGAATGACCTGGTCTATACCGGCGACTATAAGCAAGCGCTGGAAACGCTGCATTCGACCAACAACTTTCCAGAATTCACAGGCCGCATCTGCCCCGCACCATGCGAGACTGCGTGCACGCTCGGCATCAATGACGATCCTGTCGGTATCAAATCGATTGAGCATTTCATCATCGACAAAGGCTGGGAAAACGGCTGGGTCGTGCCGCAGCCTGCACTGATCAAGACCGGCAAGAAAGTCGCCGTGGTCGGCTCCGGTCCTGCGGGCTTGGCAGCGGCACAGCAGCTGGCGCGCGTTGGCCATGAGGTGACGGTATTTGAGAAAAACGACCGCGCAGGCGGCCTGCTGCGCTACGGCATTCCTGATTTCAAGATGGAAAAAGGTTTGATAGACCGCCGCATTGAGCAGATGAAGGCAGAAGGTGTGGAGTTCCGCACCGGTGTCCTGGTGGGCAAGGATTTTCCGGAAAATATCACCAACTGGTCGAAAGAAACCGTTTCGCCGGAGCAGTTGCAGAAAGACTTTGATGCCGTCATCATCGCGGGTGGCGCAGAACAGCCGCGCGATCTGCCGGTGCCGGGCCGTGAACTGAAGGGCGTGCATTTTGCGATGGATTTCCTGCCGCTGCAAAACAAGGTCAATGCTGGCGACAAGGTCAAGGACCAGCTGATGGCCAGTGGTAAGCACGTCGTTGTCATTGGCGGTGGCGATACCGGTTCCGATTGCGTGGGCACGTCCAATCGCCACGGCGCCAAATCCGTCACACAGTTTGAATTGTTGCCACAGCCGCCTGAACAGGAAAACAAACCGCTGGTCTGGCCTTACTGGCCGACCAAGCTGCGCACGTCTTCATCGCATGAAGAAGGATGTGAGCGTGACTGGGCAGTAGCCACCAAGCGCCTGGAAGGCAAAAACGGCAAAGTGGACAAGCTGATCGCCGTGCGCGTCGAATGGAAAGACGGCAAGATGCAGGAAGTGGAAAATTCCGAATTCGAAATGAAAGCTGACCTGGTCTTGCTGGCCATGGGTTTCGTGTCGCCAGTACAGCAGGTGCTGGACGCTTTCGGCGTGGACAAGGACGCGCGCGGCAATGCCAAGGCGAGCACGGATGGCGCCGGCTGTTATAAAACCAATGTGGACAAGGTCTATGCTGCGGGCGATATGCGGCGCGGCCAGTCGCTGGTGGTGTGGGCGATACGCGAAGGCCGCCAATGCGCGCGTGAAGTGGATGCTGCACTGATGGGCGACTCGGTTTTGCCGCGATAGCGTATTGTGCGAACGCACATTGTGTTGCCGTAAGTTAACAAGACTGTGGCTTTACATACATTTGCATGATGTAATTTAGCCTCATAAAAAGCTTGCTGACTCCAAGTTCATTAATTATTAGTTTGTAAAGAGACTAAATTTTAAATAATATCAGGCAATTTTGGTATTTATGCAGTTGAATATTCAGTCCTGCCAATCTTTTCCCAAAGAATGGCAGGATTGTTCTTTTTGTAACATGCCGCTCAATGCCAACTTAGAAACTGGTTCTGCATTACAATCTCACTTTTCTCCCTTTTGATCTCAACGTGCCAAATCTCGTCGAAATTCGTAATCTACAGTTTGGCTATGGCGACCGCACGATTTTATCCGGTCTCCAGATGGATTTCCCGCGTGGGAAAGTCGTCGCTGTGATGGGCGGTTCGGGCTCCGGCAAGACGACTATTCTGCGCCTGATCGGCGGCCAGCTGCGGCCGCAGCAAGGCGAGGTTTTCGTGGATGGCAAGGTCGTGCACAAATTGCCTACCAGCGGCCTGTATGCGCTGCGGCGCAAGATGGGTATGCTGTTTCAACACGGCGCTTTGTTTACCGACTTGAGCGTCTTTGAGAATGTGGCTTTTCCGTTGCGTGAGCATACGGATTTGCCGGAGAGTGTAATACGGGATCTCGTGCTGCTGAAGCTGAATGCAGTCGGCCTGCGGAATGCGGCCGCGCTGAAACCGTCCGAAATTTCGGGCGGCATGGCCAGGCGCGTTGCGTTGGCCAGGGCAGTGGCGCTGGATCCCCAACTGATTATGTATGACGAACCTTTTGCCGGACTGGATCCTATATCGATGGGTGTCACCGCGAACCTGATACGCAATCTGAACGACGCACTGGGTTCGACTTCCATCCTGGTATCGCACGACGTCAATGAATCGTTCACGATTGCCGACTACGTGTATTTCCTGTCGCAAGGCAAAATTGTCGCGCAGGGCACGCCGGATCAGATGCGGGCGTCTGATGATCCTTATGTGAAGCAGTTCGTGCATGCGGAAGCGGATGGGCCTGTGCCTTTCCACTATCCTGGCAAATCGCTGGCGGATGATCTCGGTATGGGCTCTGGCAAGGGAGCGCAACAATGATCAGCCGCCTGGGGCAGATGGTGCGCGAGCTGGGAACGAATCTGGGTTATGCAGCGCGCAGCTTTTTTTCGATTTTGCTGAGCTGTACCGGTTTGTGGAGGCGTCCGCGCCTGGTGACGGACCAGATCCATTTCATCGGCAATTATTCGTTGGTGATTATTGCGATCTCCGGCCTGTTTGTCGGTTTTGTGCTGGGATACCAAGGGTATTACACGCTGAACAAATACGGTTCGGAGCAGGCGCTGGGTTTGCTGGTGGCGCTGTCGCTGGTGCGTGAGCTGGGTCCGGTGGTAACAGCCTTGCTGTTTGCGGGCCGCGCCGGTACATCGCTGACAGCGGAAATCGGCCTGATGAAGGCCGGCGAACAGCTGGCGGCGATGGAAATGATGGCGGTCAATCCACTGCAACGTGTCATCGCGCCGAGATTTTTGGCTGGCATTATTGCAATGCCAATACTGACCGCCATATTCAACGCGATGGGCGTCATTGGCGGTTACCTGGTCGGTGTGCAGCTGATCGGCGTGGATGAGGGCTCATTCTGGTCGCAGATGCAGGGCGGCGTGGATGTATGGATGGACATAGGCAATGGCGTCATCAAGAGCATCGTATTCGGGTTTGCGGTGACCTTCGTTGCGCTGTTCCAGGGGTATGAGGCCAGCCCTACGCCGGAAGGCGTATCGCGGGCCACTACGCGTACCGTCGTGATTTCTTCGCTGCTGGTGCTGTGGCTGGATTTCCTGCTGACGGCCTGGATGTTCCAGTAAGCTGGGGCAGCAAGAGCCGGCATGTGCTGATATGTACTGGCATGTGCCGGCGGCAGTAATAACAAATACACGGGCATTTCCCAAACGTACGGGGAAGCCTTTAGAGATGTATCAGGAGGTGGGTATGCAAAAAAAATCGCTGGATTTCTGGGTTGGCCTGTTTGTGCTGATAGGTGCGGCTGCACTGTTGTTTCTGGCGCTGAAGGCCGGCAACATGAGTTCGCTTTCAACCCAGAGAACCTATGATGTAACAACCAGTTTCGACAACATCGGCGGCCTGAAACCGCGGGCAGCTGTCAAGAGTGCCGGTGTCGTGGTGGGCCGTGTGGCCGACATCAGGTTTGACGACAAGAAATTTCAGGCATCCGTCACTCTGCAACTGGAAGAGCGTTACAAGTTTCCGAAAGACAGCTCGGCAAAAATCCTGACATCGGGATTGCTGGGCGAGCAATACATAGGCCTGGAAGCCGGCGGGGATACCAATAACCTGAAAGCCGGTGACAAGATCACAATGACGCAATCTGCCCTCGTGCTGGAGAACCTGATCACTCAGTTCTTGTTCAGCAAGGCGGCAGAGGGTAAGGAAGACCAAAAATGAAATTACAAAAAACAAGCGCAGCGCTGATAGTCGCTGCTTCCCTGTTATTGAGCGCCTGTGCCAGCACAGGTCCGGTAGCAGGCTCGGGAACCGACGCAACAGGCACTGCAGGCACGACAGCAACCACGGGCACAGCGGAACGGGGCGCAAGCTCCACTCGCAATGCACGCGATCCGTTTGAGAGCTTCAACCGTGCAATGTTCAGCTTCAATGACACGTTGGACCGCGTGGCGCTGAAACCGGCTGCCAAGGCTTACCAGACCGTACTGCCTTCGTTTGTGCAGACGGGCATAGGCAACTTTTTCGGCAATATCGGCGACGTATGGAATGCCGTCAATAACCTGCTGCAAGGCAAGGGTACAGACGGCATGAGCGATATCTTCCGTGTCGGCGTCAACACAGTGTTCGGCCTCGGCGGGGTACTGGATATTGCTACCGAAGCGGGCATGCCAAAGCACCAGGAAGATTTTGGCCAGACTCTGGGAACCTGGGGTGTAAAATCCGGCCCTTACGTCGTGCTGCCGGTATTTGGCCCGTCCACGCTGCGTGATGCACTGGCAACACCGGTTGATGTCTACGGCGACCCATGGGGTTATGTGTATCCGGTCAACGTGCGTAATACAGGTACTGCATTGCGCCTGGTCGACAAGCGTGCATCGGTGCTGGATGCGGGCAATCTGCTGGAAGAAGCTTCACTGGATAAATATGTATTTTTCCGAGACGCGTATCTGCAAAGGCGCGCCAGCCAGATCAACAGCAACGAAGATTGATGCTGGATGCCGAGGAAAGGCCGGTGCTGTTGGGCCGGACTGGCCGGAGCCGTCAGTGTAGACATGCCTGATTCGCAAGAATATTTGTAAGCAAGTATGACGCTGGTCAACCCTGAAGGGGTGCCGCCTGTTAAATGCTTGTAGCGAGAAATGCGCACGAGCGCACATAGAAAGTTTAAAAATGAAGAAAATGATCAATAAATTCCTGGTATTTGCATTCGCTTCGCTGGCATTCGCCGGCTCTGCCATGGCAGCAGATGAAGCCGCAGACCAGTTGGTAAAACGCATCAGCACCGAAGTGATCGACACAGCCAAGAACGACAAGGACATCCAGGCCGGCAACCAGAAGCGTATCAATGATCTGGTAGAGAGCAAGATCCTGCCGTACGTGAACTTCCAGCGCATGACGTCGCTTGCCGCCGGCAAGAGCTGGCGCGAAGCCACGCCTGAACAGCAAAAGCAGCTGACGGCTGAATTTCGCACTTTGCTGGTCTACACTTATTCCGGCGCGATTGCGCAGATCAGGGACCAGCAAGTAGAGTACAAGCCTTTCCGTTCGGCGCCGGACGATACCGAAGTGGAAGTGCGCACGCAAGTGATCCAGAAGCGCGGCGAACCTATTCCGCTGAACTACCGTCTGGAAAAAACGCCTACCGGCTGGAAGATCTTTGACATCAACGTACTGGGTGCGTGGCTGGTCGAGACCTACAAAGGCACTTTTACATCCGAAATCAGCAAATCCGGCATCGATGGCCTGATCAAGACCTTGTCTGAAAAGAACAAGAAGCTGGCTTCCGCGCCTGTCAAAGCGCCTAAGTAAGTAATCTACCCAAGCTACTAAGGCAGGCATCATGCAAGCAGCGGTTTCCGGCTTCAACACCTCCAATGCGCTGACCGCAGACAGCGCTACCGCCATCCTGGAATCCGGGCTGGCGGCTATTGGGGCGGGTTCCACGGAATTCGATATGTCTCGTTATACGGTAGTCGACTCGGTTGCAGTTACCGTCATGCTCGCCTGGCAGCGCGCCGCTGCGGCGCTGGGTAAAACCGCAGTATTCCATGGTGTGCAGGACAACCTGCGCAGCCTGATCGCGCTGTATGGCGTGGCCGGCCTGCTTGCGCTAGACGGTAAAGAACGACATTGATCCTGTCTCTCCGGGCCTGTCTGGCCCGGGCCAGGAAACCGGCAGGCTGCCACGCAGCCTGAGCGGATTCAGTCCCAGGTTTCAGACCTGATTCCGGAAATCCCCTATAATCAAAGGTTTTCGTCCTCCAAAGGGCGAAAACGCCGCTTCAACTCCTGATATTTTAGTAAAGTGCATCAGCCACCATGGCCGCCATACAAATCACCAATGTAGAAAAACGCTACCAGTCGCTGCAGGCGCTGGGCGGCGTATCGCTGTCGATAGAAGAAGGCGAATTTTTCGGTTTGCTGGGCCCTAACGGCGCCGGCAAGACCACGCTGATCTCCATCATCGCCGGCCTCAACAAGCCTGACGCCGGAACAGTCACCATCCAGGGTCACGATGTTATTAAAGATTACCGCGCCGCACGCAGGAACCTCGGCGTCGTGCCGCAGGAGCTGGTGTTCGATCCCTTCTTCACCGTGCGCGAGACGCTGCGCATGCAGTCTGGCTACTATGGCCTGAAAAATAACGACAAGTGGATAGACGAGGTCATGGAGCACCTGGACCTGACCAACAAGGCCGATACCAATATGCGCGCGCTGTCCGGCGGCATGAAGCGGCGCGTGCTGGTCGCGCAGGCGCTGGTGCACAAGCCGCCGGTAATCGTGCTCGATGAACCGACCGCCGGCGTCGACGTGGAACTGCGTCAGACGCTGTGGAAGTTCGTTGCCAGCCTGAACAAGGAAGGCCATACCGTCGTGCTGACCACGCACTACCTGGAAGAGGCGCAGGCGCTGTGCAACCGCATCGCGATGCTGAAATCCGGCAAGGTTGTGGCACTGGATTCAACGTCGGCACTGATCAAGCGCATCTCCGGTTCACAGCTGATCGTGCGCCTGTCGCAAGGCAAGCTGCCGGACAGCCTGCAAGACCTGCTGATGCACCACGACAGCAAGGATGAATACGTATTGCGCGTCAACGACTATGCGGAAGTGGAGCCCGTGCTGGGGGCCTTGCGCACTGCCGGCTGCGTGGTCGAGGATATGCAATTGAAGCAGGCGGACCTGGAAGATGTGTTCCTGCAAATTATGGATGGTGGACACAAATGATCGGTTTTCAGACCCTGTTTTACAAAGAAATACTGCGCTTCTGGAAAGTGGCGACGCAGACCATTACCGCGCCCATCATGACGGCATTGCTGTACCTGCTGATTTTTGGCCACGCGCTGGATGAGCATGTGCAGGTATATCCGGGCGTCAAGTACACGGCCTTCCTGATTCCCGGCCTGGTCATGATGAGCGTGCTGCAGAATTCTTTTGCCAATTCGTCTTCTTCGCTGATCCAGTCCAAGATCACCGGTAACCTGGTGTTCGTGCTGTTGCCGCCGCTGTCCCACTGGGAGTTGTTCGGTGCCTATGTACTGGCGGCCATCGTGCGCGGCCTGGCGGTGGGCGCGGGAGTCTTCATCGTGACGGCATGGCTGGCAAATTTATCTTTTGTCGCGCCGTTGTGGATAGTCATTTTTGCATTGCTAGGTGCGGCGATGCTGGGTACCATGGGGCTGATTGCCGGTATCTGGGCGGAAAAATTCGACCAGCTGGCGGCTTTCCAGAATTTCCTGATCATGCCGGCCACCTTCCTGTCGGGCGTGTTTTATTCCATCCACTCGTTGCCGGGCGTATGGCAGACCGTATCGCATTTCAACCCTTTCTTCTACATGATAGACGGGTTCCGCTACGGTTTCTTCGGCCAGTCGGATGTGAATCCGCTGCTGAGCCTGTCGGTGGTATCGATATTTTTTGTATTGCTGGCAACGCTGGCGGTACAGATGCTGAAGCGCGGCTACAAGCTCAGGCATTGAGCGGGCCTACACCGGCTTTTGGGGCAGGGTGCCCCATGCTTTACGTACGGTGATTGCGTACTATGCTGACTATTTGAAAGAACAAATCGTGTTTCCTACACCTGAACAAATCAAGACTTATATTGCTACCGGCCTGCAGTGCTCGCACCTGGAAGTGGAGGGCGACGGCCAGCACTTCACCGCCGTCATCGTCTCCGACGCATTCGCCGGCAAGCGCCTGATCCAGCGTCACCAGATCGTCTATGCGGTACTGGGTGACCGCATGCGCGAAGAAATCCACGCATTGTCGATGAAGACGCTGACGCCGGAAGAATTTGCGAAATAATGGATAAGTTACTGATTACCGGCGGCAAGCGCCTCGCCGGCGAGATTGCGATTTCCGGCGCCAAGAACGCGGCCCTGCCGATCCTGTGCGCGGGCCTGCTCACCAGCGGCGACCTGGTGCTGCACAATGTGCCGCGCCTGCACGACGTCAAGACCATGCTCAAGCTGCTGGCCAAGACCGGCCTGGCGGTGCAGCAGGATGGCGAGAGCGTCACCCTCAACGGCAGCGCCATCGACACCCTGGAAGCGCCGTATGAGCTGGTCAAGACCATGCGCGCCTCGATCCTGGTGCTCGGTCCCCTGCTGGCCCGCTTCGGCGAAGCCAAGGTGTCGCTGCCGGGCGGCTGCGCCATCGGTTCGCGCCCGGTCGACCAGCACATCAAGGGCCTGGAAGCGCTCGGCGCCAGCATCCACATCGAGGGCGGCTACATCTACGCCAAGTGCGCCAAGCTGAAAGGCGCCAGCATCCGCACCGACATGATCACCGTCACCGGCACCGAGAACCTGCTGATGGCGGCCACCCTGGCCGAAGGGGTGACGATCCTCGAGAACGCCGCCCAGGA
>JAYSKH010000240.1:0-11729 GCA_043726505.1 Undibacterium sp.
TAACCCTGGATGACCTTGTCGCCTATCTTGATCGATGCTACAGAGCCGGCGGGCGCTGCTTCGCTGGTGTAAGCTACCGATGCATTGGCCAGCACGGTGCGGGCAATGTCGCAGGAAGAAGTGAATTTCTTCGTGCCGGTAGGGTTGAACAGGAACTGGCATTTTTGAGGATCAGCTGTTACGACGACAGGAGCGCTCTTGATGGCGGCTTCCAGCGCAGGGTTAGCGTAGTGCGTCAGTGCGGCGAAGATAGGGAAGTAAGTCACTGCGGCAATCAGGCAGCCGCCCAGGATGATGGGTTTGCGGCCGATCTTATCGGACAGCGAACCGAATACCAGGAAGAAAGGCGTGCCGCACAACAGCGCAGCAGCGATCAGGATGTTGGCCATGGCGCCATCGACCTTCAGCGTTTGCTGCAGGAAGAACAGTGCGTAGAACTGACCGGTGTACCAGACCACGGCCTGGCCGGCTGTCAGGCCTACCAGGGCCAGGATAACGATCTTCAGGTTGCCCCATTTTGCGAACGCTTCTGTCAGCGGCGCCTTGGAAGTCTTGCCTTCTGCTTTCATTTTGGCGAAGGCTGGGGATTCATTCATGGACAGGCGTATCCATACTGATACAGCCAGCAGGAACACGGACACCAGGAAAGGAACGCGCCAGCCCCAGTCGGCAAAGGCTTCTTCGCCAATTGCTTCACGGGTGCCGAGAATGACGATCAGCGACAGGAACAGGCCCAGCGTTGCTGTTGTCTGTATCCATGCAGTAAACGCGCCGCGTTTGCCGTGTGGAGCATGTTCAGCCACATAGGTTGCTGCACCGCCGTATTCGCCGCCCAGCGCCAGACCCTGCAGGATACGCAGGATAATCAGGATGACTGGGGCGAGAATGCCGATGGATGCATAGCTCGGCAGCAGGCCGACAATGAAGGTGGACGAGCCCATGATCAGGATCGTGACCAGGAAGGTATATTTGCGGCCTATCATGTCACCCAGGCGGCCAAAAACCAGCGCGCCGAAAGGACGGACGATGAAACCTGCGGCAAATGCCAGCAGTGCGAAGATGAATGCGGTGTTCGGGTCAGTGCCGGCAAAAAACTGCTTGGCGATGATGGACGCAAGGGAGCCGTACAGGTAAAAGTCATACCATTCAAATACGGTGCCGAGGGAAGATGCAAAGATAACCTTGCGTTCTTCCGCCGTCATGCCAGCCGTTGCGGAACCTGCTCCGCCTGACGTAGCAATTGGTGCTGTTGCCATGTTTGTCTCCTTTAGTGTTTTATATATGGGCAATGCAGGAATGTGCGATCTCCTTGCTTTTTGCGCCATGACAGTCTGCGATGCGAAACTTACATCATGCTGTCTTGAATCTTACAGAAACTTACATTCAGGCCAATATTGCAGCCGGTTAAGCCCGAATATGCCAGAAGGATGCAAAAAAGATGCAAAAAAGAGTAGGCAAAATAAGTTATTTGTTTTGCGAACGGTCGTACTAAAAATATGTTATTCTGGTATTCGTCTATGCAGGCAGGCTGGTTTTGGCGGCTGAATGGCGGCTGAATGGCGCCTGAAAAACGCCAGATTAAAGCGCATAATTGACAACCCATGCTCAATGAGATCCGGGCGGGCCTGCAAGTGATTTACAGCATGTTTTCAGCATCATCAATAAATTAACTTTACATCCATTAGGAGACAAAAATGTCTGATGCAGTCATCGTATCCACCGCACGTACCGGCCTGGCAAAATCCTGGAAGGGCGCCTTTAACATGACTCACGGCGCCACCCTGGGCGGCCATGTGCTGAATGCGGCGATCACCCGCGCCCAGATCGAAGCCGGTGAAATCGAAGACGTCATCATGGGCTGTGCCACGCCTGAAGGCGCTACAGGCAGCAACATTGCGCGCCAGATCGCGCTGCGCGCAGGCTGCCCTGTCACCACAGCCGGCATGACGGTCAACCGTTTTTGCTCCTCCGGCCTGCAAACTATTGCACTGGCCGCACAGCGTATTATCGCCGGCGAAGGCGACATCTATGCAGCAGGCGGTGTGGAATCGATTTCCTGCGTACAGAACGAAGCCAACTCCCACATGATCGTGGAAACCTGGTTGAAAGAACACAAACCAGAAGTTTACTGGCCTATGCTGCAAACGGCTGAAACAGTCGCCAAGCGCTACAACATCGCGCGCGAACGGCAGGATGAATACGGTGTGCGAAGCCAGCAGCGCGCTGCCGCTGCGCAGGCCGCCGGCTTGTTCAATGCTGAAATCGTACCGATGACAACCATCATGGGCGTTGCCGACAAAACCACAGGCATGCTGGTCAGCAAGGAAGTCACTATCTCCGCCGATGAAGGCATCCGTGCCGACACAACCTACGAAGGCGTTTCCAAAATCCGTAGTGCAGTACCGGGCGGTGTTATCTCTGCCGGCAATGCCAGCCAGTTCTCAGACGGCGCTTCGGTGGCCATCCTGATGAACAGCAAAGTAGCAGAAGCCAAGGGCCTGCAACCACTGGGCATCTTCCGCGGCTTCGCCATCGCTGGTTGCGAACCAGATGAAATGGGTATAGGTCCAGTATTTGCTATCCCCAAGCTGCTGAAAAAAGCCGGCCTGAAAGTGGAAGACATCGGCCTGTGGGAACTGAATGAAGCGTTTGCCGTACAGGTACTGTATTGTGCCGACAAGCTCGGCATTCCTATGGACAAGCTGAACGTTAATGGCGGCGCCATTGCGGTGGGCCATCCTTACGGCGTTTCCGGTGCGCGTTTGACAGGCCATGCGCTGATCGAAGGTAAACGCCGTGGCGCAAAATACGTGGTTGTGACCATGTGTATTGGTGGCGGCCAGGGTGCAGCGGGCTTGTTTGAAGTCGTCTGAGCATCTGACCGATAACCGACAATAACGAGAAAACTTCCGGCGGCAAGCCGGAAGCTACGGCTGGCACGGTGCTGTCGCACTTGTGCCGGCTGGGTTGGGCGCCCTGAGCCTGAATTTGCGGCACGCCTTGCACTTCGAACATCTTCACTCTCACCCTATTGAGCAGCTCTATGCAATCAAAAATCATCCCCAGGCGCGATCTCGATTTTTTGCTGTATGAATGGCTGAACGTCGAATCCCTGACTGAACGTCCCCGTTTTGCCGATCACAGCCGCGAAACCTTCAACGCCGCAATGGACACCTGCGAGCAGATCGCCACTGATCTGTTTGCGCCCCACAACAAAAAAAACGACCAGAACGAACCGCACTTCGACGGTGAAGTCGTGCACATGATCCCCGAAGTCAAGACCGCGCTGAACGCCTTTTGCGAAGCCGGCCTGATGGCTGCCGGGCAGGATTTTGACAACGGCGGCATGCAGCTGCCCTGCGTAGTCGAAAAGGCCGGTTTTGCTTATTTCAAAGGCGCCAACGTCGGCACTTCTTCCTACCCGTTCCTGACGATAGGCAATGCCAATACGCTGATGAAGTGCGGCACGCCGGAGCAGATAGAGCTGTTCGCCAAACCGATGCTGGAAGGCCGTTTTTTCGGCACCATGTGCCTGTCTGAACCACAAGCCGGCTCCAGCCTGTCTGACATCGTTACCCGTGCCGAACCACAGCCTGACGGCAGCTACCGGCTGACGGGCAACAAGATGTGGATCTCCGCCGGTGAGCACGAGTTGTCTGAAAACATCGTGCATCTGGTGCTGGCCAAGGTGCCAGATGAAGACGGCAAACTGATCCCTGGCGTTAAGGGTATCTCGCTGTTCATCGTGCCGAAAAAGCTGGTGAACGCGGACGGCTCGCTGGGTGAGCGCAATGACGTTGTACTGGCCGGCCTGAACCACAAGATGGGCTACCGTGGCACCACCAACTGCCTGCTCAATTTTGGCGAAGGCAAATTCAAGCCGCAGGGCAAGGCAGGCGCCATCGGCTATCTGGTCGGCACGCTGCACAAGGGCCTGGCCAACATGTTCCACATGATGAACGAGGCGCGCATAGGCGTGGGCCTGGGCGCCGTGATGCTGGGTTATACCGGCTACCTGCATTCTCTGGATTATGCGCGCACCCGCCCGCAAGGTCGCGCGCCGCAGGCCAAGGACCCGGCAACGCCGCAACTGCCGATTATCGAACACACCGACGTCAAGCGCATGCTGCTGGCGCAAAAGGCCTATGTTGAAGGCGGCCTGGCGCTGAACCTGTATTGCGCGCGGCTGGTCGATGAAGAACGCAGCGGCACCACGCCGGAAGCACGCAAGCATGCGTTGCTGCTGCTGGATATCCTGACGCCTGTTGCCAAATCCTGGCCTTCGCAATGGTGCCTGGAAGCGAACAACCTGGCGATACAGATACACGGCGGTTACGGCTACACGCGTGAATACAATGTAGAGCAGTTCTACCGCGATAACCGCCTGAATCCCATCCATGAAGGCACACACGGCATACAGGGGCTGGACCTGCTGGGCCGCAAGGTCAGCATGCAGGATGGCGCGGCCTTTGAAGCGCTGGGCGCAGAAATCCATAAAACCATCGCCAGGGCAACGCTTGAGCCACAGTTGGCGGACTATGCAGCGGCACTGGCAAAAGCCTTGCAGCGCGTAGCCGTCGTGACCAAGCAGCTGTACGCTGCCGGCGACCTGAACAAGACGCTGGCGAATGCGTCGTTGTATCTGGAAGCCTTTGGCCATACGGTGGTGGCATGGGTATGGCTGGAACAGGCTTTGCTGTCGCTGAACAAGTCGGCGCATCATGATGCCGATTTTTATGCCGGCAAACTGCAGGCCTGCAAGTACTTCTTCCTTTGGGAACTGCCGAAGGTACACCAGCAGCTGGACCTGCTGGCGACGATAGATACGACAACACTGGAAATGCAGGATGCGTGGTTTTAAGCATTGAATTTAATCTTGAATAAGCACGTAGCTTGAAATTAAAAACAACAGGAGACAACATGACAAACGTACGCACGGTAAAACAATTATTCGACCTCACAGGTAAAACAGCGCTGATCACCGGCGGCTCACGCGGCCTGGGTTTGCAAATGGCGGAAGCGCTGGGCGAGCAAGGCGCCAGGGTAGTGCTTTCGTCGCGCAAGCAGGCAGATCTGGACGAAGCGGTCGCGCATCTGAAAAGCCGCGGCATCGAAGCCAGCGCCATTGCTGCCGACCTGTCGCGCGAAGAAGCAATCAAACCGCTGGTGGCAGAAGCGCTGAACCGCCTGGGCCATATCGACATCCTGATCAACAATGCCGGCGCTACCTGGGGTTCTCCTGCAGAAGACCATCCAGTGGAAGCCTGGGACAAGGTAATGAACCTGAACGTGCGCAGCATTTTCCTGGTGTCGCAGGAAGTGGGCAAGCTATCGATGATCCCGCGCAAACAGGGCCGTATCATCAACATCGCCTCCATCGCTGGCTTGGCGGGCAATGGCCCCGGCACGATGAAAACCATCGCCTACAACACGTCCAAGGCTGCTGTCATCAACTTTACCCGCGCACTGGCTGGCGAGTGGGGCCCTTACGGCATCACGGTCAACGCCATCGCGCCCGGCTTTTTCCCATCCAAGATGACCAAAGGCATTCTAGAGCAGCTGGGTGAAGAGAAGCTGTCCAAAGATGCGCCGCTGCAGCGCATCGGCGATGACGAAGATCTGAAAGGCATCGCCATGCTGTTCGCCTCCGATGCCGGCAAACATATTACCGGGCAGACGCTGGCCGTGGACGGCGGTATTTCTGCCGTCTGAACGGGACCGACAATATGAGCGATCCTAGCGGTCTCCCTTTGACCCAGCCTACGCAGGTATTGAACCCCTTCCTGCATGATCTGGGCGTGGAATTCCTTGAGATGGAAAACGGACGCGCCTTGCTGGCGCTGGACCTGACGGAACGGCACATGAACAGCTGGCAGGTCACGCACGGCGGCGTCACGATGACGATGCTGGATGTGGTCATGGCCATGGCCGGCCGTTCGCTGTGTGACGACCTGAAAGGCGTGGTCACCGTGGAAATGAAAACCAGCTTCCTGCAGCCCGGCGGCGTACCCGGCGGGCGCATAGAAGCCAGGGGGCACGCGTTTCACCGCTCGTCGACGATGTGTTTCTGCGAAGGCGAAGTCTGGAACGGCGACAAGCTGATCGCCAAGGCTATGGGCACGTTCAAATACCTGCGGCGCCTGAAGTCAGGAGAGAATATGAAGAAGCTTTACGGCAGCGACTGATCTGCCGCCGCCTTAGTTGGAATATGAGTTGGAACTGCAGCATAAATTACAGCATAACTACAGCCGCAACTACGAGCGGAGCGCCCTGGCAGCACGTGCCTGCGTCCGCGTTTGATCCAAGCAACCTATAATGAAATGAGACCGTCATGACCGCTACCTATCAACGCATCGTTCTGGCATCACGCCCCAAAGGCGCCGTCGTTCCTGAAAACTTCCGACTGGAGACTGTACCGGTTCCCGAGTTGAAAGATGGCGAAGTGCTGATGCGCAACCACTACATGTCGCTGGACCCCTACATGCGTGGTCGCATGGAAGAAACCAAGAGCTATGCCGCGCCACAGGCGATAGGCGAGACAATGATAGGCGGCACGGTGGGCGAAATCGTCGCCAGCAAGAATCCCAAATTTGCCATCGGCGACAAAATAGTTGGCATGGCCGGCTGGTCCGAGATGGGTGTGTCTGACGGCGTAGGCCTGCGCAAGGTTGATACCACGCATATCCCTCTGTCCGCCTACCTGGGTTCGGTGGGCATGCCCGGCATGACAGCATGGTATGGTCTGACGCAGATCATGCAGCCTAAGCCTGGTGAAACCATCGTTGTATCTGCTGCCAGCGGCGCTGTTGGCAGCGTGGTAGGGCAGTTGGCCAAGCAGCGCGGCTGCCGCGCAGTGGGTATTGCCGGCGGCGCCGAAAAGTGCGCATACGTTGTCAATGAACTGGGTTTTGATGCCTGCATCGACTACAAGGCCGGCAACCTGAAAGCGGATCTGGCGGCAGCGACGCCTGACGGCATTGACGCCATCTTTGAAAACGTCGGCGGTGAAGTATTCGATGCAGCGCTGGAGCGCATGAATGCGTTCGGCCGCATCGCGCTGTGCGGCATGATTGCCGGTTATGACGGCCAGCCTACCGCGATCAATAATGCCCGCGTGTTCCTGACGATGCGTTTGACGATGCGCGGCTTTATTGTGTCGGAACATGCCGAATTGTGGCCGCAGGGTCTGGGTGAGCTGGGCGCGCTGGTTGCTGCCGGCAAACTGAAATTCCGCGAATCAGTAGCGCCCGGCATCGCTGCCGCGCCGGAAGCTTTCATCGGCCTGCTGAAGGGCAAGAATTTCGGCAAGCAGCTGGTCAAGCTGTCTTAAGGTCTGGCCATGTCAGACATCATTTTCCACCACTACCCAATTTCGCCGTTCTCGGAAAAAGTACGGCTGATCTTTGGCTACAAGCAGATCAAATGGAAGTCCGTGATGATTCCCTCCATCCTGCCCAAGCCTGATGTGACGGCACTGACTGGCGGTTACCGCCGCACGCCGGTGATGCAGATCGGCGCCGACATCTATTGCGATACCGCGCTGATTGCTGACGTGCTGGAAAAACTGGCGCCGGGGCCATCGCTGTATCCGGCTCCCGTTGCCGGGCTGAGCCGTACGCTGGCGCAGTGGGCTGATACGACACTGTTCTGGACGGCGATTGCCTATACCTTCCAGCCCAGCGCCATCTCGGGCATCCTCGGGGACGTCACGCCAGAGCAGATGAAAGCATTCAGCGCAGACAGGGCGGCAATGCGCGCCAATGCGCCGCGCATGAGCCTGCCGGAAGCGACAGGGCAGTTGAAAGAATATCTGCGCCGGCTGGAAGACATGCTGGTGGGCGGCGCCAGCTTCCTGCTGGGAGAGCAGGCCAGCATCGCCGATTTTTCCGTCTATCACGCCTTATGGTTCGCGCGGCGCGTGCCCGCAGTTGCCGGAATACTGGATGCTTATCCTAACCTGCTGGCGTGGATGGATAGCGTTGCCGCTTTCGGTCACCACCAGTTTGACAAAATGGGCAGTGAACAGGCGCTGGAAATCGCGCGCAGCGCCACGCCGGCCAGCACGGCTGGCTATGCGTTTGTTGATACGCACGGCATTGCGCTGGGTGAACGCGTATCGATCATGCCGACCGACTATGCACTGGACCCGGTAGTGGGCGAGCTGGCAATTTGCAGCGACAACCACTTTGCCGTCCAACGCGACGATGAGCGGGCTGGCACGGTGCTGGTCCATTTCCCGCGTGTGGGGTTCCAGATGAAGCGCGCGGAGTAAAAGCGCCGCTAACAACAAAATTGACGATAAACCAGAATAGTCTAAACAGACCGGAGACAAGATGAAAAATTTCAAAGACAGAGTAGCAGTCATTACTGGCGGTGCCAGCGGCTTTGGCCGTGAATTTGCCAACATCGGCGCCAAACTGGGCATGAAGCTGGTGCTGGCCGATGTGCAGCAGGATGCGCTGGACAAAGCCAAGACAGAGCTGGAAGCGCAGGGCGCCCAGGTGCTGGCAATGCGCTGCGATGTGCGCCATGCAGAAGAAGTGCAGGCGCTGGCGGATGCGACGATGCAGCGCTTTGGCGCTGTGCATCTGGTATTCAATAATGCAGGCGTCGGTTCCGGCGGCCTGGTCTGGGAAAATACCCAGGCCGACTGGGAATGGGTGCTGGGCGTGAATCTGTGGGGCGTGATACACGGTGTGCGCATCTTCACCAATCTGATGCTGCAATGCGCGAAGAGCGATCCGGATTATGAAGGCCATATCGTCAATACCGCATCAATGGCGGGGCTGCTGAATGCGCCGACGATGGGCGTGTACAACGTGTCCAAACATGCGGTGGTGTCCTTGTCCGAGACCCTGTATCAGGATCTGGATCTGGTGCAGGCGCCGATAGGCGCATCGGTGCTGTGCCCTTACTTTGTACCTACCGGCATCAGCCAGTCGCAGCGCAACCGTCCGGATGACGTTGCCGCCGCCGCGCCGACCGCCAGCCAGCGTGCCGCGCAGGCGATGTCGGACAAGGCCGTATCCTCAGGCAAAGTCACTGCGGTAGAAGTGGCGGAAATGACCTTCAACGCGATACGCGACAAGCAGTTTTATATCTATTCGCATCCGGGCGCGCTGGGCAATGTGCAGGAGCGCATGGAGGCGATCATCACGCAGACCAATCCGGGCGATCCTTACAAGGCGGCACCGCACATCCGTGACATCCTGCGCGAAAAGCTGAAGGCGGTTTAAGCGGCACTGCCGGCCACTGGCTGATAGGCCGGTGGACATAGATGGGCATGCGCCTTTGGCCATGCCCGTTCTCTTTGATTTGCTGTCAAGCTGAAAGAGCGCCATGAGTATATTGAATACGCCGGATACATCAGGTACGTCCATACAGTCAAACCAGTTTGCATCGCTGTCCAACGGCACGCGCCTGCATTATGCCAGCGCCGGCAAGCCCGGCCAGCCGCTGATGCTGTTTGTCCACGGTTTCCCGGAGTTCTGGTACGAATGGTCGGCGCAGCTGGCCGAGTTCGGCAAAGACTATTTTGCCGTCGCGCCGGATCTGCGGGGCTTCAATTTGTCTGACATGCCGGCCGATCTGGCTGCCTACAAGGCCAGGCATATCGTTGAAGACCTGCGCCTGCTGGCAGCGCAGCTAGGGTATGAGAAATTTACGCTGATCGCGCATGACTGGGGCGGCGCCATTGCCTGGAACTTTGCGATTGCACTACCGCAGTTGTTGCATAAGCTGATCATCATCAATTCGCCGCATCCCTACCTATTCATGCAGGCGCTGGCAAACGATCCGGCACAAAAGGCCTCCAGTGAATACATGAACTGGCTGCGGGCAGAAGGTTCTGAAGCGGCGCTGGCGAAAGACGATTTTGCGCGCATGGACGGTTTTTTCAACGGCATGGGGCAGCCGGATGCCGGCTGGTATGACGATGCCACCAAGGCCAAATATCACGAATGCTGGTCTCGTGGTCTGACAGGCGGCGTCAACTATTACCGCGCGTCGCCGCTGCATCCGCCTACCGACAGTAATCACGGTCCCTTGAAACTGCAGCTGAAACCCGAGGATTTTCATGTCAAGGTGCCGACGCGCGTGATCTGGGGTGAGAAGGACATGGCGCTTCCCGCCAGCCTGCTGGATGGGCTGGACAGTTTTATTCCCGATTACCAGCTGGTGCGTATTCCCGAAGGCACGCACTGGGTCATCCATGAGCAGCCGGACAGGGTCAACCGGCTGATCCGCGGTTTTATAGAAAGCTGATGCATGGCGCGTTCCGATTTTTCTTTTTTTCATTCCTTGCGCGTGCGCTGGGCCGAAGTGGATATGCAGGCGATTGTTTTCAATGGCCATTACCTGACCTATTTTGATGTGGCCTTCACCGAATACTGGCGCGCCACGGGCTTGCCCAATGCGGTGGAGCAGGCTGCGGACGGCAAGGAAATGTTTGCCCGCAAGGCGACCATCGAATACATGGCGCCCGCCCGGTTTGACGATGTGCTGGACATAGGTGTGCGCTGCGCGGCGATAGGCCGCTCATCGATACGGTTCATCGTGGAGATTTACCTCGGTGAGCAGCACCTGATTTCCGGCGAGTTGTCGTATGTGTACGCCGACACCACAGTACGCAAGGGGGTTGCCCTGCCTGAGCGCTGGCGTGAGATAATCAGTGGTTTAGAAATTACCCGGCCTGAAAGTTTGCCTTCTTTGGCAAGCCCGGCCGTCAATGGATGATGAACTCAGAATTACATGTAGTGCTGGGCGACTGGGCCAGCCTGGAAAAAGACGCGCACGCGATACGCTATGAAGTATTTGTCGTTGAGCAAAAAATCCCAGCCGAGCTGGAGTGGGACGTCAAGGACGCCGAGTGCCTGCATGCCGTTGCTTATGATGCGCAGCATCAGGCGCTGGGCACCGGCCGCCTGCTGCCGGATGGCCACATCGGCCGCATGGCGGTCAGGCAGACTGCGCGCGGGCAGGGCGTAGGCGCAGCAATTTTACAGGCGCTGATGGAGCAAGCCCGCGTACGTGGTTATGTCGACGTCAAACTGAATGCGCAGACTTCTGCCGAAGCCTTTTATGAGCGCAACGGCTTTACCCGTGAAGGCGATATATTCGAAGAAGCAGGCATTCCGCATCTGCACATGCAGCACCAGTTTCCTCCGGAGTCCTGAACTCGGGTTTCGCTGTCTTCATGGCGGGCAGTTAATTGCCCGTTTTGTTTTTCTTCCCACTTTATTCCCCTCCCGTATTACCAATTTTCCTTCCGGTAAGTTTTAGTACACGCGTGTGTGCTCGCGGACCAACTCTCTTCGCATCTGCATTACCGCCCCCGACTGCCATATGTCATTGCACTTTTTAGCTTTTATAGCTGCCAATAGACTAGTTTTTGGTATTGGTTCATTTGTTTCTTTTTTGTAAAAATTATCTATTTATCATCGTAATTGGCATTTTATATTAATAAAATGAATATATATATTTGAAATACAATTGTTGAACTACTATGAATGCACGCTGCTCAGCAATGCGCTCAAACATCCTTCTTTGCTGACCCAAATTCAGTTTTGGCAACATTGCGATACATACCATTTTTAAAAATACTTGCATTATAGAAATATTTTTCATATCTTATTTTTGTAATATATAGATACTAAAAAGGAGAAAAGCATGAATATAGCAAGCATGAAGGTTTCCACGCGCCTGACCGCCGGCTTTGGTCTGGTCCTTGC
>JAYSKH010000241.1:0-52283 GCA_043726505.1 Undibacterium sp.
TGCAGCCGTGGCTCAGGACTGCTTGGGAACCAGTTGTGAAGTCTGCTCTGCCTTGCTTTTCGCTAACTCTTTTTCAGGATCGCAGCCGCTGACGGCTTCCTTGTCCTCAACCGACAAATCCCAGCCTGCTGCCACCTTGGAGGTGCGTTTCGCGCCGAGGAAATAACGTGTGCACGGCTCTACCGCAAAAGTGAAAGTCTGTGGATCGACATTGCGCGCACCGTGGCCCGGTGCTGCAGACACGACCAGCGTATGCAGGCCCGGGCTTACCGGCCTCGGGTTTTGCAGCGAATAATCGCCGTCGATTGAGATCACCCTGACGCTATAGGTATTGTTTTCCATCCGCGAAACAGGCTGCAGCCTGCCATCCAGGAAAGACAGCGGCGCCGTGCTGCAGGCAGCCACAGCCACGATAGCCGGACCCGCAACGGCCAGTTTTAGTAAGGATCTTGGTGCCAACTTCTTCAGCAGCGCGTGCATGATTGCTCCAGTCGCGAATAAATAATAGTCATCATTGATTATAGGACGCCGCCGAAGGATTTCGGTGACGGTATGTAACGCCGGGCTTACAATTGTAAGAACGGCCAGACCACGATCCCAGGAGGCTACAGATGGAAGACAGTGAAAAGCAGGTGATTGCCTTATACCGGCGCATGCTGGACGGATGGAACACGCGTGACGCAGCACTGATGGCGGCGCAATTCACCCCGGACGGCCTCAGCATAGGCTTCGACGGCAGCCAGATGAGCGGTCAGGCGGACATAAGCAGCACGCTGCAGCAGATTTTCGCGCAGCATAAGACGCCGCCATTTGTACACAAACTGAAAGAAGTGCGGCTGTTGACGCCAGAAGTAGCGCTGTTGCGGGCTATTGTCGGCATGGTGCCGCCCGGAAAAACTGAGCTGGAACCCTCGCTCAATGCATTGCAGACCGTCGTCGCGCGATTGCATGGTGGTCAGTGGCGTATTTGCCAACTGCAAAACACGCCGGCGGCGTTGCATGGCAGGCCGGAACTGGTGCAGCAGATGACGGCGGAACTGGAAGCAGAATCGAAATCCGCGACACTGCCAGGAGGAGTTTCAATATGACACGCATTGCATTGCTGTCCGACATCCACGGCAACCTGCCCGCGCTCCATGCCGTATTGCAGGATATTTCACCACGGAGCGTAGACCGTATCGTCAACCTGGGTGACAGCCTGTCCGGCCCGCTGTTCCCCAGAGAAACGGCGGAGTTCCTGATGCAGCAAGACTGGCTGCAGCTAGCTGGCAACCATGAAAGGCAGATACTGGAATTCAGGCCCGGACGTGGCGGTGAATCCGACCGCTATGCGCTGTCCACGCTGACGCCGGACATCATGGACTGGCTGCGTGGCTTGCCCGGCAGCGTATGGCTGGACGACGAGGTATTTCTGTGCCATGGCACGCCGGCGAGCGATATCGTTTATTTTCTGGAGACACTGGAGCCGCAGGGCGCGCGGCTGGCGTCGCCGGCAGAAGTGGATGCGCGTCTTGGCGACACCCGCGCCAGCGTTGTGGCCTGTGGCCATACGCACGTGTCGCGCGCAGTGCGCTCCAGCGATGGCACGCTGATCGTCAATCCCGGCAGCGTCGGTTTGCAGGCATACAGGGATGAGCATCCTTACCCGCACGGCATGGAAAACGGTACGACCGACGCACGCTACGCGATCATAGAGCGCAGAGATGGAAAATGGAACGCCGCTTTGCACAGCGTTGCCTATGACTTCCGCACTGCCGCGGATGCCGCGTTGTTGAGAAACAGGGCCGACTGGCAGCGCTGGCTGCTGACGGGTTATGCCTGAGTCTAGGTCAGATGCACGCTGCTGCTAAGCAGAAATCAGCCGCAGGTTAAAAGCCCTCTCCACCAGCCATACAGTGGCGACCATGACGATCAGCATGGAACCTGCGCTGAACACCAGTTTGCGGTAAGCCCAGGTGCCGCGCAGCAGGAAGGACAGTGGCAGGAACACGGCAACGATTGTCAATTGGCCGATTTCCACGCCCAGGTTAAAACCCAGCAAGGCCAGTATCAACGCCGATTGCGGCAGGCCCAGGTCGGTCAGCACGCTGGCAAAACCGAAACCGTGGATCAGGCCGAACGCAAATGCCACGACCCAGCGTTTTCCCTGGAATAGCGGATACAGATTGTTCAGCGCCGCCAGGATCACGGAGCCGGCAATTGCCGATTCCACCCAGCGCGAAGGCAGCGAAATGTATTGCAACGCCGCCAGCGTCAGCGTGATGGAGTGCGCCAGCGTGAAGGCGGTGACGATCTTCAGCACGTCCAGTGCGGAAGCCTTGAAGCTGGGGCCGGCTTCCCATTTCCGGTTGCGTGATACCAGCACCGCCGGCAACAGCAGCGACAGCAGGAACAGGATATGGTCAAAGCCTATCCAGATATGCCAGACGCCATGTTTCACATAATCGAGGAACTGCTGCAGCCGGTCGGTTTCGGCAAGCTTGAACTGCTGCGTGCCGGTGTCCGGACTGAAAATCGCGGTTGTTACTACGCCCTGCCGGTTCACCAGTTTCAGCAAGCCCTTGTGTTGCGGATCAACGTCGAACAGCAGGCTGTACTGCACCGTCAGCATTTCCACACTGGGGCACTCTGCTTCAAACATCAGTATCGTATAGGCGCCGTCGGTGTGGTCATCCAGCAGCTGTTTGCCCGGCTTGATAGTGCATTTGTTGCCGCCGCCTGCCAGAGATAGCCGCGATAGCGCATAAGCGGCGATGTCCGCGTGCCGGGCCCGTACTTCATCCCAGCTGAGTTCGCCATTTCCGTCGCTGTCCAGTCCTATCGCAAAATCCAGGTCGCGTAGTGCGATGTCCCACTGGCCGTGCACGATGTTTTTGCCGCCGCTGTCTATGCTCAGGCTCAGGTAGCTGTCGCTGGGTTTATGCGCTTCGGCGGTGCCAAGGCACTGATAGAGTATAAAAAGTGCCGCAAGCGCGCGGATAAAAAAATGTTTCGGCATCATGCATTTCCGTTCGCGGTGAGTCTGGCGATCAGCGGCGTCAGCGCTGCGTCCTGCAATCCATTTTGTTTGATCCAGGCGATCACGGGCGCGGCGGCCTGACGGTTGTTGGCGGCAACGGCGGCTTCCAGGTAAATGCGCACATCAGCCGCTTCCTTCTGCACTTCCCAGTTCAGCTGTGCCAGTTTCAGTGCGGCGGCAGCGTTGTCGTTCAGTTGCAATTCATAACGGGCTTGCTCACGCTGGTGCACGGTATCGCCGCGCATCATGGCCGCATCAAAACGCTGGCCCAGCGCGATGCGCTGTTCTTTTGCTGCGGCGCTGCCGGTGGCCTGCAAGGCCAATGCATAGCGTAATAGCAGCGCATCGACGCGTGTCTTGTCTTTCAGCAGCAGCACCACTTCGGTAGCGCGTTTGCGGTCCAGCAGGAAGTCGCTGTAGGAGCCGAGCAGGTAGCTGTCCGGCGGCGCCAGCGCCATTGCCTGCCGGTACCATTGTTCCGCGGCGACGACGTCACCGCGCCGGGCGGACATTTCCGCCAGCAGCGTCATGACCCAGATCTGTATGCCCGGGTCGGCGGCGGGTTCGCGTTGGTAGGCGTCCATCAGCAGCGCATAGCTCTGCGCGGCGTCGCGGTTCAGGTTGGCGACATTGCTGAGGCAGGTGACGGTCACCAGTTCGGGCGCTAAAGCGTACAGGTGCATGCAGCTGTTTTTTGCCAGAGCATACTGGCCCTGTACTTGCAGCACGGTGGCGCGGGTCAGCCAGGCCTGTGCATTGCCCCTGTCCTGTTTCAATACCGCATTCAGATCTTTCAGCGCGGCCGGGAACTGGTGTGTGCTTTGCAGCAGCGTCGCCCGCAATACCCTTACCTTGACAGGCGGTTCTGCCTGCGCCCACCACGGCGCCAGCACGGCCTGTGCATAACCCAGATAACGGGGGTCGCCGTCGTTGCGACCTTCGTTGATATATTTTTGCGCCAGCTCGGACGCAACATCGATATTGTCCGGCGTGGTTGCCAGCAGCTTGCGCAGCCGTTGGAATTCGCGTTGCGCGGGATCGTTGCGGCTGGGCAGATGCTCGACAATCTGCTTGCCGTCTTTCGGTTCATACGGCACGGCGCCTGCGGAAGCCACCACGCAGAATAGTGCTGCGAATCGTGCTGCGATTGCCGTCAGTTGAATGCGACGCATAGGTCACCTTTTTAAACTGCATCACCAGGCCGCCGCAACCTGCCTGTCCCCTCTCCACTGCCTGGGCACTGGAAATGGGGACAGACGCAGTTGCGGCGGTTACGGTCAGATCGGGGTTACCGGCTCTGTATTTTCAGGCGCGGTGGCCTGTATTGCGTCGGTCGCTTGTGGTTCTGTCGTCTCCGGGCTATCACCGATGAGCTTGGCGACTATGCTGAAGAAGGCGTCCACCATGCTGACCGGCGGGGTAGTGACTGGCGGTGTCACTGGGGGAGCGCTGCTGGAACTGCCGCCGCAGGCGCTGAGCAGCAGCACCAGCGACAGCGCAGCTGCTGAAGTGCGTAAGTGAAGTTTCATCATCGTCTCCCTATCAATGCTTCAGCGAACCGGCCAAAGGGGTTTTCAGGTAAGGGAATGCCGTGTCGAAGAAACTCGCGTCCAGATAAGCGCCATCGGTAAAGTCGATGCTGCCCGAAGGTGCATCGGCAGGTACGCAGCCTATGCTGAGCACACACAGGCGGCCCATGACTACGCGCAATGCAATATCCACGACGTCGTCGCCCGGACGGCGGCCGTTAGGGAAGCCGGCATTGTCGCCGCCGATGACGCCCAGGCGGCTTTGTGTTGCAGTGACCGGCGTACTGGTATTCAAACGCAGCATTTCGGAAGGCACCACATTGGCAGGCTGGTTGACGCCCTTGACGCCGGTCAGGAAAGCAGCGACCAGGTCATTACGCGGGAAGTTGGTCGGCGCCTTGACACCGGCGCTGCCGAACAATACCTGCACCAGTGCAGGCAGCGTAGGGTTGGTGACGTAGGTCAGGAACTGCGCATCGCCGCTGGGTTTGCTGTGGTTGAACTGGTCCTTGTCCTTGAGGCCAATGACAACTTCATTCACCAGCGGCATGCCGAGGCGTGATACCTGCGTCCATGCGCCGCCTTCCTTGGAGGCTGTGCCGGTATTCGGCGTAGGGTTGATCAGACGCCCTTGCCTGACGCTGGCCGTAGTCCAGCCGCCGATAACGGTTTCAGTGCCATTGGTCAGGCAGGCAGTCGGCACTTCCATTTCGATGGAGGTGACGTTCTTGTTGGCAAGGTCGTCATGGCCGGCTTTTTCTGCGTTCGGGTCAAAGGCTGTGGCCGGCGACTGGATGTTGATCAGGTCAAAGGTTTCGCCGAGGTTGACGACAAACGGGTCTTTGCGCTGGCCCACAAATACCTTGGCGGGTGTCGCGCAGCCGGGGATATTGACGTTATATACGTGCTTGGCTGCATATCCGGCATAGTCGGGTATCGATTTATTGCCGATATTGTCGATAGGCTTGTCAAAGCTGGCGCCGCCGCCGCTGGCATTGGTCACCGAGCTGCGTGTGCCGGTGCGGCGGTCGCCCTTGACCATCGTGATGGTGTAGGTCTCGCGCACATTGATGCCCGCCGGATTCACGCCGTCAATGGCGCCGCCGTTGATTACGAGCGGGATTGACACTTGCTTGCCGCCGACTGGCAGCTGCGTGTCTTTATTCTGGTTGGTGAAGCGGAACTGGAAAGTCAGGTCTTCCTTGCCGTCGCCGTTGTTGTCGATATGGATCTCATATAGTGCGTTCGGATCCATCTCATAGTAGTTGGGGCCGTCACCGGCGTTTTGCAGCGGCACGTAGTCGGCGATGATCGTCGTAAAGGCGCTGCGGCCGGTTTCGTAACTGCGGAACATATAAAAATCCGTGCCGTCGACCTTGGGTTGCTGCGTGATGAACGGCGCTTCGCGGTGGCTGGAAGCCTGCGCGGGCGCTGATGCCAGCGCATACACAGCCCCAACAGCGGTGGCGGCGAGCAATATTTTTCTGGATGCTGCAGTTACTGAAGGTCTCATGGTCAACTCCTTGGGAGGTAGATAGCGGGTACAGATTCTTATCATTCGGTCTGCATACGATCTACGTGAGAAAGAAGACAACGGATTCAAAATTGTAAAAATTTGTTGTAGTTCCTAAGATTCGCTTCTAATATCCGGTTCTGAAAAGAAAGATGGAGCCTTGCGGCTCCATCTATATAGTTTGTGCGAGGATGCAGCGTTGCCGCTACCCCATCAGGTTCAAACCAGTTTGATCACCCGTCCCTGCTGCGCGGCGATTTTGCCGTCATGCAGATTGGCAATCAGGGTTTGCGCCGCAGCAAAACCCTGTTCCTCGACGACCTGCATCCACGGATGCGCAGCATCGCTGATATCGCGGATAAAGCTGGACTGCGCGGCATTGAAGCGCTCATTGACGACTTGCGGCCCCCAGTCCGCATTGCGCTTGCGGATCTGCACCGGCGCAAAATACAGCGCCGGTTTTGGGCCGGGCAGGCCGGCATCAACGGGTACGCCGGTATTTTGCGCGGAGCCCGCGAAGCAGTCATATACGAGTGCATCGCCATAGTGGTGGTGAACGCGCGCGCGCAAATCCACGTCACCGGAAAAATCCACATACGCGGCTGGCTTGTCAGCCGGCTGGCTTTCAAGCTCCTCATAAGTGACGCTTGCGTGATAGCAGCCCAGGTCGTCGACAAAGCTGCGGTTGCGTGCCGATGTCAGCGCCACCAGCTGTACCTGAGGAAATTCTTGCAGGCAGAATGCGGTGCCGTAGGCGGTCTTGCTGGAGGCGCTGGAAATGACCAGGCTGCTCGCACCGAAAAAAGCATTATCCTGCAGGAAGTCCGCCAGCATGAAGGACGTGATGAACAGCGGCCGCACCAGCATCTGATAGTTTTCCAGCGGCTGCGAATACGCGGCATCTGCACTGCAGCGCGTGTACTGGTTATAGGCCGACACGAGCGTGCGCCGGTGCTCAGAACCGTCGTAAAAGCCGCGTTCGGTCACCCGCTCTGCCAGCATGCGGATGTGGCTGGCAATAGGGAAATAGCCGTAAAACCTTTCACCTACCTCCACGCCCTGTACGGTGGACGATACGACATCGGCAAAGCCCCACACCGGCATGTGTCCCCATCCTTCGATGCCGGTAGGAAAGAACTGCCAGTACTGCATGGAGTCGCCGAAGGCGGCGTAGGTAATGTTATTGGTGGTGATCGCGCAGCGCTGTATCTGCAGCAGCACTTCGCCGTCGGCCAGTGCGGCGCTTTGTTCGGACTGCGTGATGCGGCTGCTGCCGAGTGCATTCTTATCGGTCAGCAGCTGGGTAAGTGTATAGGTGCTCATGGGATTCCCTTAAAAACGGACTGGAAGTACAGGTGGTGGATAATGCAATTCACGGTACATCACTGTAAGCTGGCGGCGAAGCGCCGTGGTTCGGAAATCGGGGGCAGGCGGATGCAGCACATGAACGGAGAGAGCGTTGGCAAAAAATACCGGCAATGACGCCGTCGCGGCAACGAACAAGCCGCTAAAGCGGCCTTCGCAGGCCAGGGCGCGTTTTACGATACAGGCAATTTACGATGCCTTTGTTCGGATTTGGCGCGCTAAAGGCTGGGCCGGCGTGACCACGCGCGCACTGGCGCTGGAAACCGGCATTGCGGTCGGCACGCTATACGATTATTTTCCGAACAAGCAGGCGGTGCTGTCCGGCTATGTGCGGCATTGCGTGGAGCAATTACTGCAGGCCTTGCAAACACAGGTTGTTGAGCCCGCTGGCCTGGAGTGGCAGCACAGGGTGCATGCTCTGGTCGCGCTAACCTGTGGCGCGCAGCAGGCTGGTATGCCCTATTTTGACCATGACATGCTGATGCTGGAAGGACAGATCGCCGAGGCCAAGCACCACCAGCGCGTGTATCAGGAGTTGCTGCAGAAATGGCGGGCCGCGCTGGCAGCATGCCACGATTTGCCGCGCCAGCCGGATACAGAAACGGTGCAGGCCCTGTTGCTGGCAGCCTGGGGCGGACGGCGTTATATGCTGCTGGTGCAACCGGAAGGAATGGATTTGCAGAACTGGTCTGCGCAGATGGCGCGGCTGTTTTGCCGGGCACTGGCAGTAGACGGAGACAAGCGCTAACCCAGCGGCAAACTGGTCGGCGGCGCGCTGTTTCTGCCACGCGCCGCCGTTTTTGCGCACTTATTGCTAATTTATGTACTCAGCTTTTTTCCAGCTTCAACGTGCGCATCAGCTTGCCCGCATTGGCCATGATGGAGGCAGCAGGCTTCGCCGTGGCGGGCGGTGCCGCTTGCGTATCGTAAGCTTGCAGCGCCGGTGCGGGCACATAGGTATGGTCGAGTTTGAAGGCGGACACGGTTTGCGCCAGGTTGGCGGCCTGTTCTTCCATGCTTTCGGCCGCTGCAGCAGCCTGTTCCACTAGTGCGGCATTTTGCTGCGTCATTTCATCCATCTGCGTGATGGCCTGGTTGACCTCTTCTATACCTGAACTCTGCTCCTGGCCGGCCGCAGTGATTTCCGCCATGATTTCAGCCACCCGTTTGACCGAGCTGACGATATCGTCCATGGTCTTGCCTGCCGCATCCACGAGCTTGCCGCCGGAGTTGACGGTTTCCACCGAATCGCCGATCAGGGTCTTGATTTCTTTTGCCGCGCCAGCGGAACGCTGCGCCAGGTTGCGTACTTCCGACGCCACCACGGCAAAGCCGCGTCCCTGCTCGCCGGCACGCGCCGCTTCCACGGCGGCATTCAGCGCCAGGATATTGGTCTGGAAGGCGATGCTATCGATAACGCCGATGATGTCGACAATCTTGCGTGAGCTTTCACGGATCGAGCTCATGGTTTGCACCACCTGCCCTACTTCCTTGCCGCCCTTGACCGCGTGGTTGCTGGCCGCCACGACCAGCTGGTTGGCCTGGCGCGCATTTTCTGCATTGTGGCGTACGGTGGCGGTGATTTCTTCCATCGAACTGGCGGTTTCTTCCAGAGCACCGGCTTGGGTTTCTGTGCGCGAAGACAGATCTGCATTGCCGACCGAGATTTCGCCGGATGCGGTGGCGATGGCGTCGGTGCCTATCCTTACTTCGCTGACGATGCGGTGCAGGCTGTCGTTCATGTCTTTCAGCGCATTCAGCAATTCGCTGATTTCATCCTGGCCGGTGATTTCTTCGCGGAAGGTCAGTTCGCCGGAGGCAACGCGTTTGGCAATCGTCAAAGCATCGCGCAATGGTGTGGTAATGCTGCGTGTCAGGAACAGCGAAAATGCGGCGCCTATCACCAGCGCTACTGCGCCAATGGCAAACAAAGAGAAGGTCAATTTCTTGCCGGATGCTTCGGTATGTCCTGCCAGATCCGCCGACGCATCGTTTTGCAGCGCGACCAGTTTGTTCAGCTCGACCAGGGTTTTCTGGTACAGCGGTTCTATCTGCGTGGAGATGACTTTGACGGCCTCGTCATTATTGAAGGCGGTTATCAGGCGCAGGGTTTCCTTGAAGGGCGCATCGATCTGCGCTTCCAGGTTGCTGATGTCGGTGACGACCTTTTTTTCCGCATCGGTCAGGCCGCTGGCCAGCAGCTTGTCGCGCGCGGTCTGGAAAATCTGGCGTTGGGCCTTGGCAATGGCCTGCTGCTTGTTCATTTCGCTGATTTCGTTTTGCAGGCCGATATTGCGAATGGCAATACCACCTTCCAGCAGGCTGCTTTTCATCGCTGCCGCTTGCGCGCTCTTGCTGTTGACCGTTTCCAGCCCGGCGATCATCTGCCTGCGGTTATTGGTGCTGAAAACGCTGTCGGCGGCCAATACGATAATCAGCATTGCCAGTATTACGCCAAAGCCGATTGCCAGCCTGGTTCCAATTCGCAGATTGCGCAAATCCATAGCATTCTCCCTGTTGATGCGATATTAATTAGCTATGTGATTACCGTACGGTAATTTTCTATCACATACAATGCATACAAGCAACTACCGTACCAGACATTTTGCAATACAAAATATTGAATGCCTGACAAATTTCGAAGAAACAACGGTCTAATATTGCTCAGCAATCAAGCCTTTGTTACAGGAATTGCATGTCATTTAACAGCATCGGTCAGCGCTTTCACGCTATTGGTGCGTCCATGGTAGATCAAAATTGCCCACATGCATAATTTTCCTATTGCCAGTGTTCATTGAATAGCAGAACAATAAGGCCTGACGCAGCAAGCAGCGGATTGCGGTGAAAACCTGCATTTACCCGCTGATGTGCCGCACGGTTTTAATACCACTTTTATAGATGAGGCACGTGTATGTCTGCATTCTTTGTCGTTGTCATTGCCATGCTGGGCGCATCGCTGCTGTTTGTCTGGTCGCGCTGGCGCAAGGCTGCCCGCGCCGACTTTATCCGCAGCTATATGTTTCCGCCGGGGCTGCTGGACAAGTTGGTCAAGTTACGGCCTGAGTTATCCGTCAAAGACAGGCAGCTGGTGGCGCGTGCGTTGCGCCAGTACTTCCTTGTGTACCTGAAGTGCGGCTATCGGCCGGTATCGATGCCATCACAGGTGGTAGACGAGCTGTGGCATGAATTCATCCTGTATACAAAGAACTATCAGCTGTTCTGCCGCAAGGCCTTCGGCCGTTTCATGCACCATACGCCCGCTGCAGTGTTGAACGAGAACCGGCGTAATAACGATGGACTGCGGCGCACATGGTGGTTTGCCTGCCTGGAGGAAAATATCAACCCGCGCAAGGCAACCCGCCTGCCGCTGCTGTTTGCGCTGGACGGCAAATGGAATCTGGAGGACGGGTTCCGCTATGAGCCGGATTGCAGCGCACTGCGCAAGAACGGCGACGGCACTATTTATTGTGGCGGCGATTTCTCCGGTAGCTCTTCCGATAGCTCGTCAGGCGGCAGCTACGACTTCAGCAGCGATAGTGGTAGCGGTTTCGACAGTTCAGGCGGGAGTTCAGACAGCGGATCAAGCAGTGATGGCGGATCTGGTTGCAACGGAGGATGCAGCGGCGGCTGTAGTGGGGGCGGTGGCGGAGATTAAATTAAGATGGATCGGACGGTGTAGCCGGCGCCGAAAACACAAGGCAATGCAGAGCGCTCAAACAAAACAGCCGGTGGGCGCCGGCCGTTTTATGGAGTGTTATAGAGTGCGACTTATAGCGATTAAATAATGCGTTCGCCACTGGCAGGATCGAACAGCGCTGCCTTGGACAGGTTGAACGACAGCGTCATCGTATGGCCTGGCAGCACTGCCTCGCGCGGGTGGGCGCGGCAGGTGACGGCGGCGCCGTTCAGGCGCGTGGTCAGCAGCGTATCGGGCCCGGTAGGCTCCACCAGATTGATCAGGCAAGGCAGTTCCTGGCCAGTATCGCCATGGGCGCTGCCGACGTCGGTGATCTGTTCAGGGCGCACGCCCAGCGTCAGGTCGCGGCCTGCATGCGCGCGCAGTTTTTCGGCATCGAACGGCAGCTTCAGGCGCATGGCCTTGCCTTCGTTTTCAATCGGAATGTAGACGTCCTGGCCTTGTATGTCGAGCTTGCAGTTGATGAAGTTCATCGAAGGCGAGCCGATAAAACCGGCAACAAACAGGTTGGCCGGATTGTCGTAGATTTCCTGCGGCGTGCCCAGTTGCTGCACGACGCCGTCTTTCATCACCGCGATCAGGTCGCCCATCGTCATCGCTTCGATCTGGTCATGCGTGACGTAGACGATGGTGGATTTCAGGCGATGATGCAGCAGCTTGATCTCGGCGCGCATTTCCACGCGCAGCTTGGCATCCAGGTTGGACAGCGGTTCATCAAACAGGAACAGCGAAGGCTTGCGCGAGATCGCGCGGCCCATTGCCACACGCTGGCGCTGGCCGCCGGACAACTGCGCCGGACGGCGGTCCAGCAGATGCGTGATCTGCAGGGTTTCAGCCACGCGTGCGACGATTTCTTCCTGCTCCTTCTTCGGCACTTTTTTGACGCCGAGGCCGAACGCGATATTTTCGCGCACTGTCATCGACGGATACAGTGCATAGGACTGGAACACCATGGCGATGTCGCGGTCTTTCGGCGGCAGATCGTTGACGACCTTGTCGTCGATCAGGATCTCGCCGGACGTGACTTCTTCCAGGCCGGCGATCATGTTCAGCAGCGTGGATTTGCCGGAGCCGGAGCCGCCGACCAGGATCAGGAACTGGCCGTCCTTGATTTCAATATCGATGCCCTTCAGGACTTCGACGCCATTCGGATACACCTTGCGGACATTGCGGATCGTTAAATTTGACATTCTTATTCCTTAACCTTTGACTGCGCCTGCGGTCAAGCCACGCACGAAATAACGGCCGGCGACCATATAAACGATGAGAGTCGGTATCGCCGCAATAATCGCGGCAGCCATATCGACGTTGTATTCCTTCACACCTGTCGTGGTATTGACCAGGTTGTTCAAGCCCACGGTGACCGGCTGCGAGTCGCCGCTGGCAAACACGATGCCGAACAGGAAGTCATTCCAGATCTGCGTGAACTGCCAGATGATGCAGACGACGAAGATGGGGCCGGAAATCGGCAGCACTATCTTGCGGAAGATCAGGAAAAAACCGGCGCCGTCGATGCGGGCCGCCTTGATCAGTTCCTCCGGCACGCCTATATAGTAGTTACGGAAAAACAGCGTCGTGAAGGCCGTACCGTACACCACGTGCACGAATACCAGGCCGAAGGTCGTATTGGCCAGGCCGAAATCACCCAGCAGGCGCGCCATCGGCAAAATGACGACCTGGAAGGGGATGAAGCAGCCTACCAGCAGCGCGGTGAACAGGATTTCCGAACCACGGAAACGCCAGTGCGCAAATACATAACCGTTGAAGGCGCCGAGGAAGGTGGAGATCAGCACCGCAGGGATGACCATCTTCAAAGAGTTGACGAAGAAAGGCTGTAGGCCATTACAGGTAACGCCGGTGCAGGCAGTAGACCAGGCCTTGGACCACGAAGCGGTATTCAGGCTGCCCGGCAGAGACAGCAGGTTGCCGGAGCGGATTTCATCCAGCGTCTTGAACGACGTCGATAACATCACATACAGCGGTGCAATGTAATACAGCGCGAACAGTATCAGCAGTGCATACAGGATGACGCGTCCGGGAGTCAGTTTTTTAGAGTTTTGCATTATCGCATCGCCTTTGCGCTGCGCGCTTCAAGATACATCAGCGGTACCAGCACCGCGATGATGGTTGCCAGCATCATCATTGCCGATGCCGCACCCAGGCCGAGCTGGCCGCGCGTGAACGAAAACTGGTACATGAAAATGGCCGGTACCGACGAAGAGTTACCGGGGCCGCCGGCAGTCAGCGCGATGATCAGGTCGAAGCTCTTGATGGCGATATGCGACAGGATCAGCAGTACGCTGAAGAATACGGGGCGCATCGCCGGAATGATGATGCGGCGATAGATGGTCGGCAACGAAGCGCCGTCCACCTGGGCAGCCTTGATGATTTCATCATCGATGCCGCGCAGGCCGGCCAGGAACAATGCCATGACAAAACCGGAAGACTGCCATACGGCGGCAATGACGACGGTGTAGATTGCCATGTCGGAATTGACGAGCCAGTCGAATGTGAACGAAGACCAGCCCCAGTCGTGCATCAGTTTTTCCAGCCCCAGGCTGGGATTGAGCATCCATTTCCATGCTGTGCCGGTCACGATGAAGGACAGCGCCATTGGATACAGGTAGATTGCGCGCAGGCCGCCTTCGGCGCGGATTTTCTGATCGAGCAGGATAGCCATGAACAGGCCGACCGCAACGCTCGTCAGGATAAACAGGGAACCGAAAATGCCGAGGTTCGTCAGCGACGTCCACCAGCGTTCATTGTCGAATAATTCGTAATATTGGGTCAGTCCGGCGAAATCGAAATTCGGCATCAGCCGCGATTCGGTCAGCGAGATATAGCCGGTCAGGAAGATGAAACCATAGACGAATAACAGGCTGGCGGCGAGCGTGGGGCTCAATACCAGTTGCGGTATCCATCGATCAAATAACTTGCGTAGTGACATAGGGACGCTGTCGAAAAATGAAGGGCGTGAAAAGCGTGAAAAGCGGGAGGTACAACAAATGTTTTCTTTTGAACACTGCCAGCCAAGCGCTGCTAAACAAATGCACCGGACCGCCGGGCGGCAGGCCGATGCATTGCTTTACTTCGGATAATACCTCGGAATGATGCTTACTTCGTTTTTGCCGCTTTTGCCAACGCTGCAACTGCATCTTTGGAGCTCATGTTGGAGTTCATGAACTTGGCAATCACGTCAGTGACTGCGCCTTGGGTTGCTGTAGGCAACGCCATGCCGTGTGCAAAGGAAGGAAGCAGGCCGCCATTTTTGTTGGTGGCGTCCATGTCGTCCATCGATTTGATTGCGCATTCGTCAAACTTGGCGCGGGAAACGCCGGAACGGACAGGAATCGAACCTTTGTTCAGATTGAAGATGGACTGGAACTTCGGATCCATGATCGCATTTGCCAGAGCGATCTGGCCTTTTTTAGCGTCAGCATCTTTTTGTGTGAACATAGCGAAGGAATCCACGTTGAACGTGTAAGCCTTGTCTGTACCTGGTGCTGCTACGCACAGGTAGTCCTTGCCTGGTACTTTGCCAGCGGCAGAGAACTCGCCCTTGGCCCAGTCACCCATGAACTGGAAGCCCGCCTTGCCGTTGATGACCATTGCTGTTGCCAGGTTCCAGTCGCGGCCTGCTGCATCCTTGTCGATGTAAGTTTTTACTTTACCCAGTGTGTCGAACACTTTGACCATGGTCGGGCTGGTCAGTTCTTTCTGGTCCAGTTTCAGGATCGCTTTTTTGTAGAACTCGGTGCCGCCTACGCCCAGCGCAACTGTTTCAAACACAGTTGCATCTTGCCATGGCTGGCCGCCGTGAGCGATGGCGATGCCACCGGATTTCTTGATTTTTTCCGCTGCGTCGAAGAAAGCATCCCATGTCGTTGGCGTACCAACAACACCGGCTTTTTTCAGCACTTCAGGGTTGACCCACATCCAGTTGACGCGATGCACGTTGACCGGTGCGGCAACATAGTGGCCTTTGTATTTCATGATGTCGGCAACGACTTTAGGCAATACTGCATCCCATTTGCCTGGAATAGCTGCGTCGTCGATATTTGCCAGCACGCCTTCTTGGCCCCACTCCTGGATCGAAGGTCCTTTGATCTGTGCTGCAGTCGGCGGATTGCCGGAAATAACACGTGCTTTCAGTGCGGTTGCCGCGTTTTCACCGGCGCCGCCTGCTACTGCGAAATCTTTCCAGCCGAAGCCAGCTTCTTTAACCATGATCTGCAACTGACCTACAGATTTTGCTTCGCCGCCGGACGTCCAGTAATGCAGAACTTCCACATCGGTAGCGTAAGCGCTGCCAGCGCAAGCGAGAGCGGTCATCATGACGAGTTGTTTCAGTTTCATCTCCAAATTCCTTATTATGGGTCCAGCATAGTTTTAAAGGTTCCGTCGCGGCACAGCTTTGTAAGCCGGAACACTCAGGTGCGCCTGTGCCGGCGCTAAGTCAAATCCGGCCGTATTTCTGGCCGCCATCATCGCTAGATGAATGGATTACGCCGGGATTGTGATGCATGGTCCTGTACATCGCAAGCCGGACGTCAAACGCGCCTCCCAGTTGGGAAGCGCGTTTTATTTTTATTAGAACCAGGTTTCCAGCTGTACGCCGTAAGACGCGCCGCTGGTGTTGTTGCCATAGACCGGGCCGGAATTGTTGTTGGCGTTGACGGCTGCTGTTGCTGCGTCATTCCATTTGCCATACGTTACATAGGCACGCAATTCAGGACGGGACCACAGGCCAGGGCCTGCAGAGATCGTTGGCGCAAATGTGATCTTGGTCAGGCGTTGTGCAGGACCGCCGGTTGGCGATGTCACGCGGTCTGTACCCAGTTCCATTTGCAGCTTGAAGTTCTTGGTCAGTGCATACACAGGACGGGCACCGATGGAAGTCCAGGTAGTGGAGCCGCCTGCATCGGATTTGTCACGCTGTACCAGGGCTACGAATTCCATGCCGAAGTTTTCAGAAGGCTGTACCCATACGTCATCGAATACACGCAGACGTGTGACGTCGGAACCCAGCAATGTGCTGCCGGATGCGCCGATACGGTCATTGCCTACGCCGATACCTGTACCTGGGCCTACGCCGTACTGGATACCGAAGGTGTTGGCGCCGCCGAATACCTTGTCTTGCTTATGGAATGCCGAGATCTGCCAGCCGTTGTGCTTGGTGCCCTTGATCGTGTCATTGCCTTGCGCTGTGATGATGGTCGCAGCGAAGTCCATCGTGCCGCCTGCATTAACCGGAACGTCCTGATAGATGAAGTTCTGACGGGTTGCGGCTGTGGTGCTGACAACCTTGGTGACAGGGTCGGTTGTTGTTGCATCATTGTCTTTGAAGAACGCGTAGCCGATTTTACCTGGGCCAACTTTGTACTGGTCGATACCGCCGCCGGTACCGTTAAAGTTGATGTATTGCAAATCCAGCATATGGATGTCTGGACGGAAGTAGTAACGCTTACCGATCCAGGCAGTACCGCCGTTCAGGAAGTCCAGGCCGCGTGCTTCGACATAGGCTTTTGCCAGTTCCAGCTTGGCGCCTGCGAAATCGGAGTTCGGATTGTAGGCATCTGCCCATACTGTTGCCAGGTAGCTAACGCCGTCTACCTTAGCGATTTCTTTGGTGTAACCGCCTTCGAAATACGAGTCGCACTCATTGCCGAGACGATATTTCATGGTGTTGCCGCCCAGACCGAAGCAGCTTTGTGGGCCGTGGGTGGAGCTGGTGCCTGCGCCTGCACGGAGGTATCCGTGGAAGCCTTCTTCGTCGGCGTAGGCCGATCCGCATGCTAATGCCAGGGTGATTGCTGCAGGTAAAGCTTTCAATATGATGCGATTCATGGGTGTGTCTCCTCGGTCGTTTTGTCTTATCAAGTAAAAGGCCGATGTTGAGCTTTTACCGTCCAGAAATCATTCTGGCAACTGAATGGTAACTATACTACGAAAAAATTTCAACACATTATGTTGTAATCCTACGAATTTTCGCATTATCATGAGCCCATTGGCCGAATTCGGCTTTTCTTCGATGATCATCAATGCCTACTGACAACAATAAAGCTTCAAGCTCACAGCCTTACGCATCGTCTTCGATCATTGGTTCTTCTCCCGGCATTCCTCGCCTATTGGCAGACATAGGCGGAACCAACGCGCGCTTCGCGCTGGAGACTGCACCGGGGAAAATAGAGGTGGTAGCGGTGTTGCCGTGTGAAGACTACGCAACACTGGATGACGCAATCGACGCGTATATCGCTGATCCGGCGGTGGCGGCACTGGCTGGTGGCGGGGTCCGCTATTGCGCAGTAGCGATCGCCAATCCGGTCAATGGCGACCAGGTCAGGATGACTAACCATCACTGGCAATTTTCGATAGAAACGGTGCGCCAGAAGCTGGGTTTTGACCGTTTTCTGGTGGTCAATGACTTCACCGCGCTGGCGATGTCACTGCCTTATCTGGGTGTGGATCAAAAACGACAGATTGGCGGCGGAGAGGCCAAACCGGACAATGTCATCGGCCTGGTCGGCGCCGGCACCGGTCTCGGCGTATCCGGTCTGGTTCCCAGCAATGGCCGCTGGACCGCGCTGAAAAGCGAAGGCGGTCATGTGACTTTTTCTCCGGCCGACGAATGCGAAGTCGGCATTTTGCGTTTTGCATGGCGCGAATTCAGTCATGTATCGGCCGAGCGCCTGCTGTCCGGTGACGGGCTGGAGCTGATCTACCGCGCACTGGCGGATATGCAGGGTTTAGCGGCTGATCCGTTGCCAGCGCCTGAGATTTCGCGCCGCGCACTGGCCGGCGAATCGCCGCTGTGCGTGGAAACGGTAGACCGTTTTTGCGCCATGCTGGGCACCATCGCCGGCAATGTTGCCGTCACGCTGGGTGCACTAGGCGGCATTTATATCGGTGGCGGCATCGTGCCGCGGCTTGGCGACCGTTTCCTGGCATCGCCATTCCGTCAAAGATTTGAGCAAAAGGGCCGCTTCGACAGCTATCTTGCGCAAATTCCGACTTTTGTCATTACTGCGGAATACCCGGCGTTCCTGGGTGTTTCGGCGATCTTGACAGAAAATATCAGCGATGCGGCAGCGGGCACGAAAAACTAAATTTCCTCAAAGTAATTTTATACGTCCGTGATAAAAATTCCTGCATGCAAGAGCGCGGGAATGTCATCCAGCACACAAATCCGAATTAGAATTCAGGGGTTTTTGCCGATAAAAAATAGGATGTGCCGACCGTAAAATACGGAGGTGTGAATCCAATATAGAGGGGCACTCCATGAAAAAAGACCGGAAGACGGAAGCAGACCGGTTCAGCGACGGGCCGCGCCTGCTGGCCGATATCGGCAGCGTCAATGCGCGCTTCTCGCTGGAAACCAGGCCCGGCCACTTTGAGGCCGTGGCATCGCTGCCCTGCGCCAATTACGAATCCCTGCAAGAAACCATACAGGCCTACATGGGCAGCCCGGAAGCCAGGGCCGCCGGTGCGGCGCGCGTGTACCATGCGGCCATCGCGATCGGTAACCCGATTGATGACGACATCATCAAGATGATGAACCATCACTGGTCTTTTTCGATTGAGGCGATGCGCATTGCGCTGGGGCTGGACACGCTGCTGGTGGTGAATGACTTTACCGCGCTGGCGATGGCGCTGCCGCATCTGTTGCCGGAAGAACGGCAGCAGATCGGCGAAGGCACTGCTCGCGCGGAAGGTGTGATCGGCCTGATGGGTCCGGGTAGCGGCCTTGGTGTTTCGGGCATGATACCGGCCGGCGACCGCTGGATTGCGCTGGGTAGTGAGGGCGGCCACGTCAGCTTCAGCCCCTGCGACCGGCGCGAGATGGATGTGCTGGCCTTTGCGTGGCGCGAAATGTCGCACGTATCGGCGGAGAGGATGGCATCGGGGCGCGGGCTGGAACTGATCTACCGCGCGCTGTCAGAAAGAGCAGGCAGGACCAATGTCACGCCGCTGGCGGCGGCTGAAGTGACGAGCCGCGCGCTGAACGGCAGTTGCGACATCTGCAGTGAAGCGGTGGATTGCTTTTGCGCGATCCTTGGCTCCATCGCCGGCAACCTGGCGATGACACTGGGCGCGCTGGGCGGCATCTATATTGGCGGCGGCATCGTGCCGCGCCTGGGTCCGCTGCTGGCCAAGTCGCAGTTCCGCTCCCGCTTTGAAGAAAAAGGCCGTTTGAGCAGCTATCTGGCGCACATTCCTACCTATGTCATTACCGCCGAATTGCCGACTTTTCTCGGCATTTCGGCCATCCTGGCGCAAAAGCTCAAGCTGGCCAATGCCAGCGCGCCGGTGCTGGAAAAAATACGCCAGGCGCGCGAGCGCATGAGCCAGTCGGAATGCAAGGTGGCTGATTGGGTGCTGCGCGAGCCGAATGCGATGCTGACGCTGCCGATTGCCGAAATCGCACAGCGCATCGGCGTCAGCCAGCCGACGGTGATGCGTTTCTGCCGTTCGATAGGCGTGCAGGGTCTGGCGGACTTCAAGCTGAAGCTGGCATCCGGCATGACGTCCGGCCAATCCGGCGGCGCGATTACGGTCGCGCATGCGCATGTGGAAATTTCCGATTCCGATACCGAGCTGGCGAACAAGGTGCTGGGCAACAATGCATCGGCGGCGCTGGCGCTGCGTGAAACGCTGGACATCAAGGCGCTGACGGCGGCGATAGAATTGCTGCGCAACGCCAGCCGCGTGGAGCTGCTCAGCGTCGGCAGCGCCCGTGTCGTGGCTGAGGACATGCAGCAGAAGCTGCTGCACCTGGGCATCATCAGTACCTATTTCCCCGACCCGCAGGCGCAGGAAATCAGCGCCGCGATGCTGACGCCGAATGACGTGGTGCTGGTGGTATCGCGCTCAGGTGCGCGGCCTGAGCTACTGAAATCGGTCAAGGTGGCACGCGCTTGCGGCGCCAAGATACTGGCGATCACCAACAGCAGTTCACCGCTGGCCAAGCTGGCCGATATCCTGCTGACGCTGAACCACCCTGAAGGCAATCTGAATTTTGTGCCGATGATCGTGCGGCTGCTGCAGCTGATGCTGCTGGATATCCTGTCGGTGGGCCTGGCGCGGCGCGACACCGCATCACAGGTGCAGAGATCGATTGCCGGTGATGAAGACGGCCAGCACGGCAGCCCCCGCGTAGTGGCCAAGTTCAAGTTCAGCGGGCATCTGGAGTAGGCTGCACTCCAGAATCACCAGCCCGCTTTGCCGGATTTCGTCTCTTTTCTTACCGGTCAGCCTTGCAGAGTAACGGAGCGGTACAACTCTTCCGCCAGCGCCAGTGACGGCGGGGTGGCACCGGCGGCGGTGCATGCTGCTGCACCGGCAGCAACGGCAAAACGCAGATGCTCGCCGCCATTGCGCTGCGCATGCGACATCAGGCTGTGCAGCAGGCCGCCTATGCTGGCGTCACCTGCACCCACGGTATCCACGACAGTAATTGCCGGCGGCGCTGCCTGCCAGACTTCATCGCCGTGGTACAAGGCTGCACCCTGCGCGCCGCGCGTGAACAGGAATTTTGCCTGCGGATTCCAGCTACGCAGCGTGGCAAAGCTGGCCGCCACGTCGTCGCTACGGAACAATCCCTGCAAGTCTTCGTCCGACACCTTGATGACGTCCGCTAGCTCCGCCATGCGGCGCAGCGTGGCATCATAGCGTTCATCCATCAATGCGCGGAAATTCGGGTCGTAACTGATGGATACGCCGGCCTGTTTCAGTTCAGCCGCCAACGCTACCAATTTACCTGCCAACGGTTGCCGTGCCAGGCTGATGCCGCCAAAATGCACCCATTGCGCGTGCTGCTGCCATTGCTGCGGCAACAGCGCAGGGTCGAAATGCAGGTCGGCGCTGTCGTCGCCAACAAAAAAATACTGCGGCGGGTTCAGTTGATACACCATCGCCAGCAGCGGCGATTTGGCAAAGCGCTGCAGGAAGCGCGCGTCCAACGCCGCCTCCGCATTGGCCTGCGCCAGCGCATCGCCGAATACGTCGCGGCTGATAGCGCCGGCAAACGCGCTGGGTATGCCCAGCCCGGCGACCACGCGCGCCACGTTCCATGTCGAGCCGCCTACCTGCGAGGTCCAGCTATCGGCGCCGGTGCGCAGCATATCGGTCAGCGCTTCGCCTGCGGCGACAAAAACGGGCAGTGCGCGCAGTTCTTGGGATTGCGCGCTCATGCTGCGCTCCCTGTACCGCTGGTGGCGTTGTTCTTGGGCAGAACGTTCAATACCTCATAACAAGCACCCATCGTGTGGTAATCGACCTTACCCGCCGGGCTTTTTTCTGCGCTGTATTTTTTATTCTCGGCAGTCAGTATGCGATACCACGCGCCATGCTGGTGATCGACCATGTGCTGCCAGCTATAGCCCCAGATATTGTCGTACTGCGTCCAGTATTTGTCGTTGCCGGTGCGCACCGCCAGCACGGCAGCAGCAGCCAGACTCTCGGCCTGCACCCAGAAATATTTGTCGCCGTCGCAGATTTCATTTTGCGGGCCGAAGCCGTAAAAAATGCCGCTGTGTTCGCTGTCCCAGGCCTTGTCCAGCGCGATGTCAAACAGTTCTGCGGCGCGCGGCGCTAGCCATGCAGAAGGCCCGGCCATGCTGGCGGCATGGCGTTCCATGATCAGCAACAGCTTGGCCCATTCGGTGAAATGGCCGGGCTGGTAGCCCCAGGGACGGAAGATGTTGGTCTTGTCGTGCAGATTGTATTCCCAGTCCACCGACCAGTCAGCGCGATAGTGTTCCCAGATCATGCCGCCGGCCAGTGCTGCTTGGCGTACCGTGATGTTATGCGCCAGCGTCTCGGCGCGATGCAGGTAGCGGGTATCGCCGCTGGCTTCAAACGCCGCCAGCAGCGCTTCGCACGCATGCATATTGGCATTCTGGCCGCGGTACGGGTCCAGTACCGACCAGTCGGCGCTGGCTTCATCTGCAAACAGGCCGTGGTCCGGCTGCCAGAAACGCTGTTCCATCAGCGCAAAGGTTTCGTCAATATAGCCGCGCGCCTCTTCGACGCCGGCCATCAGCGCGTGCGAATACGCAAGCAGCACAAAGGCCAGGCCGTAGCAGTGGTTATTGCCGTCCTGCACGGTCTTTTTACCGTCTTGCCACGATAGTTGCCATGCATAGCCGCCGGTGCTGGCGTCGCGGTGCACGTTACGCAGGAAATCCAGGCCGTGCCGCAGCGCCGCCAGGTAATCGGCATTGCCAAACTGGCGGTAAGCCATCGCATAGTTGAACACAAAGCGTGTGCTGCTGACCAGATGGCGTGTCGTCGCATCGTAGATACTGCCGTCATCCATGAAGAAATGGTAAAAGCCGCCGCTGGCGTCTATGCAGCGCGGATGGTAGAAGCGCATCGTATGGTCTATGTGTGCCAGCAGCATGCTGCGCGAGCGGAAATCAGGAGTCATGGCGTCTCGAAATTGATCTAACAGAGTCGAATTGGGGCGAATAAAAATATCGCATCCGGGAAGCGAAATGTAGCACGGGCGAGCGCATTGCGCAGCATGGTTTGGACTAACTTCGCACGGTTTTTCCGATGTGCTGATCCGTAAGTTTGCGCATTGTTATACTGCGTATGTTCGCCATAGAAATTCCACGCCGAAGGAAAACCAAATTGCCAGATAATTCCAGCCTGCCCAGGGGCCGTTACCGCGCCTTTCTGTTTGACATGGATGGCACCATCATCAGTTCCATCGCCTCTGCAGAGCGCATCTGGGGCGCATGGGCGCTGCGGCATGGCCTTGATGTAGAAAGTTTTTTGCCGACGATACACGGCGCACGCTCGGTGGACACGGTCGCGCGCTTGAAGCTGCCCGGCGTAGATGCTGAAGTGGAAGCGCGCGCCATCACAGAGGCGGAAATCGAAGATGTCGAAGGCATAGTCGAGATCACGGGTGCAATACAGTTTCTGAATTCGCTGCCGGCGGATCAATGGGCGATCGTCACATCAGCACCGAAGGCGCTGGCGATTCGGCGTTTGCAGGCGGCGGGCGTTACTGTGCCGGCAGTACTGGTCACTGCGGAGGATGTCGCCATCGGCAAGCCGCATCCAGACGGCTATCTGCTGGCAGCGCGCAAGCTGGGCGTTGCCGCTGCCGATTGCCTGGTATTTGAAGATGCGGTCGTCGGCATCGCAGCGGGCGTAGCAGCAGGAGCGACGCTGCTGGTGGTCACAGCCACTCATGGCCATGTCGTGGACACGCCTCACGCATCAATCAGCGGCTACGAAACCGTCCGTGTTGTTGAGGATGGCGATGGTTGGCTGCGCTTGCAGCAATGATGCCGCGCGGGCTGTTTTTTGCCGGGCCGCTTTTATAGCTGCGGTTGCATTTTCCGCTGCTTGAACTGCAACCGATAATCTGCCGGCGATAAACCGGTTTCTCGTTTGAACAGCCGGCGGAAAGAGCCCGGATCGGCATACCCTATGCGTTCAGCCACTGTTTCCAGCGTCAGCGTAGAGGTTTCCAGCAGCCGCTTGGCCAGGTCTATCTTCAGCAGTTGTGAATACTCTGTCGGCGTACTGCCCAGCGCCTGGTGGAAATGCCGTATCACCGTGCGCTCGCTGACAGCCAGATGCGCGGCCAGGTCTTGCAGGCTGAAAGGCAGGTCCTGGCGCTTGCTCATCCATTTTTGCGCGCGCAGCACCAGCGCATTGCTGTGCGGCTGGCTGTCCTGTTGCGTCATGCTGATGCTGATATACGGCATCTGCGATGTACGGTTGGCGTCGATCAGCATGCTCTTGGCGCAGATGGCAGCAATATCCTGCCCTGCATACCGTTGCACCAGATGTAGCGCCAGGTTCAGGTAGCTGGTGCCCGCGCCGGTGCAGATGACTCTTTCATACTCGGTCATCACATCCGCCAGGCGCAATTCCACCTGCGGATAGCGGGCGCGGAATGCGCGTTCCAGCCACCACGTAGTCGTTGCATGGCCGCCATCCAGCAATTGCGTTTCCGCCAGCAGGAAACTGGCGCTGCAATTGGCCGCCAGCACGCTGCCTTGCCGGTATCTTTGCTGCAACAACGGCAGCATAGGCTGCAGTTGCACGAGGTTGGCCAGCAGTCCCGCCACGCCTTTGTCGATATAGAGGCCCGGCAGCAGCACGACATCCACGCCCTCTGTGGCAGCGTTTATAGGGCCGTCGGCTTCCAGCCGTATGCCGGAAGGCGTGCGGATACCCTCGCCGTCCAGTGAGCGCAAGGTCCATTTGAATAGTGGTCCGGTCTGGCCGCCGTTTTTAGATGCCCAGATCGCATTGGCGGCGGCAAAAATGTCCAGCGGGGCGGTGACTGCCGATGCCATGCAGTCCGGATAGATCCACAATTCGAGATTACACATCGCCGATTACCTCTGTTGTCAGTTTTGGCTTGAATTGAGTCAATACTGACACTATCCGGCTTTGGCCGCAATACCTACAATGGACTCACGATTCAATTTATGGCGGGCAAGTATCATGGTCACAGACAAATTTTCGGCGGAAGCCTATAACCAGGCCGGCAAGGATTTCCTGCCCGGCCACCTTGGCATCGTCATCAAGAGCCTGGCGCAGCGCGAAGTCAAGGCGGAGCTGCCGGTCGTGCCGCACCTGATGGCACCTAATGGCTTCTTGCATGCGGGCACCGTGGTGACGCTGGCCGATACCTGCTGCGGTTACGGTTGCGTGGCCCACCTGCCGGAAGGCGCCAGCGGCTTCACGACGATAGAACTTAAATCCAATCATCTGGGTACCGCGCGCGAAGGCGTGATCCAGTGTGTGGCAACGGCAGTGCACCTGGGCAGGACGACACAGGTGTGGGATGCGACAGTTAGCCAGGACGGCAAGACGATTGCGCTGTTCCGTTGCACACAGATGGTCTTGTTTCCTAAAAAATAGAGGCAGCGATGGCAGAAGCAGAAACCAACCAAACAAATATCGTGCTGGAGCAGTGGCTGGCGCGCGAAGCGGATGTAAGGGCAACGATCAGCGGTTATGGGGTATCCAGCATGGAGCAGATGAAATCGCGCAGCGGTTTTGAATTCCTGGATGCCATCATCAAGGGTGAACTGCTGGCCGCACCGATTGCGCAGACGCTGGGCTTCCTCGCGGTGGAAGGCGAGGCCGGCCGTATCGTGTTCCAGGGCACGCCCGGTCGCGAGCATTACAATCCGCTGGGCAGCGTGCATGGCGGCTACTTCTGTACTTTGCTGGATTCGGCGCTGGGCTGCGCAGTGCAGTCTGTATTGCCGAAGGGCGTTGGTTATACGACCTTGGAAATCAAGGTCAACATGATACGCGCGATGACGGACAAAACCGGTCCGGTCCGGGCCGAAGGCAAGGTGATACAGGTGGGCAGCCGCGTAGGCACGGCGGAAGGACGGATTATCGATGCCAGCGGCAAGTTGTATGCGCATGCGACGACGACCTGCCTGATTTTTCCGCTGCCCTGATTGAGCAAGCTCTAGTCAGTTTTGAGGTTTTCCAGCTGCAGCGCCAGTTCGCGTGCCGCTTTCCAGCGGCGGGCGGGAGCCGGGTGGCTGCGGCTGTCAAAGTTGGGTAATGCACTGGACCGTGACAGCTTTTTGAAATAGTTGGCCAGCCGTTGCGCGGGCCAGCCAGCGCGCCACGCCAGTTTCAGGCCTTCGCTGTCCGCTTCCAGTTCTTGAGCGCTATTGAAGTCGTCTAGCTTGCGCATCAGCGCTTCGTCGTTATCTACCGCGTATTCAAGTTCGGCAAACGGCTTTTGCTGCCATGCCGGTTCCAGCCGCACCGCCTCTTCATATTCCTTCAGGTTGTGTTGCTGTATCGCGTGCTGCATTTCATGTGCAAGCAGCATCGCCAGCTCGGTATCGTCCAGCCGCTGGTTCGTAATGTAGGCTTGGCCAACCAGCAGCTTGCCGCCGGCCATGCAAAAGGCATTTTCTTCGGGGTCGGTGCTGGTGTGGATCTCCCACGACCAGCTGGCGGTGAACGGATAGTCTATGGCGGCGCGCGCGATGAGCCGTTGTGCAATGCCGTCCACGCGTGCCAGAAAAGCGGTGTCGCTATCCAGCGCGTGACGGCTTTCGATTTCTGCGATGCGCTCGCGGTATAAGTGGCCCGCACCGTCGGCAACCTGCTGCTGTGTCAGCGCGCAGGCGGAAGCGCACAGCAGGCAGGTCAGCACAAAAGTCAGCGCACGTAGCATGGCTTCCAATGAAACAAGCCCCGCAACCTGGAAGAAGTAGCGGGGCTTACGTGGTTTATAGGCAGGTCAGAGGGTTAAGGATTACTGGCCGCTTCTTTTTCCTGCAGCGCGCGCCACATAACCTTGCCGGTGCCGGACTTAGGCAGGGTATCGACAAACTCGACGATACGCGGCGTTTTGTAGGCGGCCATTTTCTCGTGCGACCAGGCGATGATCTCGTCGGCGGTGATGTCGCTGCCGGGTTTTTTGACCACGATGGCTTTGACTGTTTCGCCGCGGTATGCGTCGCGCGACGCGATGATGCAGCATTCCTGGATGGCAGGGTGCTGGTACATCATTGACTCCACTTCGGCAGGCCATACCTTGTAACCGCTGGCGTTGATCATGCGCTTGAGCCTGTCGGTGAAGAAAAAGAAGCCTTCTTCATCCATGTAGCCCAGGTCGCCACTACGGAAAAAGCGTACACCGTCCAGATCGGCAAAGGATTCCGCCGTCTTTTGCGGGTCGTTCCAGTAACCCTTGAATACCTGCGGGCCCTTGATCCAGATTTCACCGGTCTCGCCCTGTTTCACTTCCAGCAGCGTGACCGGATCAACAACGCGAGAATCGGTGCTGAAATAAGGGATGCCCAGGCATTGCTGTTTCATCCTTTGCGGTGGATTCAGATGTGAAGGCGCCATCGTTTCGGACAGGCCGTAGCCTTCCATATAGGTCTGACCTGTCAGCGCCAGCAGTTTTTGCGCAATGGCGGCAGGCATGGCAGCGCCGCCGCCGGATACCCGGCTCAGCTTGGAGATATCGTAGTCGGCCAGGCGCGGATTGGACAGGAAATCGATCATCATCGCCGGCACCAGCGTCCAGCTCGTGACCTGGTAGCGGGTAATCAGCTGGCCAGCAACGTCTTTGTCCCAGCGCGGCAGGATCACCAGCGCGCCGCCGCAGTAGATGGCGCCGTTCATCACCGACTGCATGCCGGTGACGTGGAAGAACGGCAGCACGGCCAGCGCCACCATGTCCGGATTGATGGAGCCGGACCATACCGGGCTGCCGACCACATTGAACATCACCGACGCATGCGTATGGATGCAGCCCTTGGGTTTGCCGGTGGTGCCGGATGTGTAAGGCATGCAGGCCAGATCTTCCGGGCCTGCCATGTGCGGGCCGGGCACGTTCCGTGCGGCGATTACGTCTTTCCAGGCAATGACGCCGGCCTGTTCGGGCACCTGGCGCGGCGCGGCGACAAATTCGGGTACGGCCAGATCGGTGGATGCGGGCAGGAAATCGGAGTAGGTCGCCACCACCGCATGCTTGAGTATCGTGCTGCCGACCAGCGGCAGCATGCGCGGGAAGATATCCTGCGACGCGATGGCCACTCTGGCGCCGCTGTCTTCTATATAGTGCGCCAGCTCTTCGGTCATCAGCATGGGGTTGACCGGCACGACCATCGCATCAGCGCGCATGATGGCGTAGTAAGCAATGACGAATTGCGGGCAGTTCTGCATGTCCAGCAGCACGCGGTCGCCGCGCTGCACGCCGCACACCTGCTGCAGGTAACCGGCCAGCGCCAGCACTTCGGCATGGAATTCGGCGTAGGTCAGCGTCTTGTCGTAGAAAATGATTGCTGGTTTGCTTGGATAGCGTTTTGCCGAAATTTCCAGGTTGGCGTAAACGCTGGTTTCAGGCGCAGTCAGGAAGTGCGGCAGGCCGGTGGGCCAGTGCGGGTAATGCAGGGTATTCATGTCTCGTGTCTCTTTTGATAGTGGTTTTGAATGCTTAGTTTTTGATTGCTTTCATACTAGAGTGCCACATCTAAGAGATTTTTGCACGATCGTTCACAAATTTGCAACGCAAAGACCAGTCAAAAAAAGTCCATCCGCCAAGCTTGAATTTTCCCTACATTTCCAGGCTGAGCGTCACTGAGCCGTATTTGTGCGAATTCGCCTGCGTCGTGAATTCTTTGCTGTTGATGTAATGCGCGTAAGCGACCTTGCCGCCGCGCCATTGCCATGCAACGCCCAGTGCTGCGTCGCCGGTCAGGTATTTTTTGTGTACCGAAGGGCTCGATGAAAAAGTATTGCCATCCAGAAAAATATTTCTGGCGACCAAGCGGCCATCCAAGGCCAGGAAAGCGTGTACGCCGGTAGTGGCATAACGGCTGCCCTCGCCTTCAATCGGCGCATTGCTGTCGCCGCCAGGGCGAATCGGCGCTGAACCAAAATCATCCGGTAAACTGGTGCCGAGGCGGAACTCCATACCCGCGTTGGCGTAGGTCTGCACATTGCCCAGGCTGGCGCCGTAATGTGATATCGCATCAAAATGCAGCACGCCGCCGCTGCCGGCCTTGGTGACCTTGTATTTGCGCTCTGCCACCAGTTGCAGGCCGAGTTCGTTATGCAACTGGTTATCCCAGCCGTAAAACAGGCCGAGGCCGCGCAGGTTGTGGATAAAGTCCTGCGTCTGCTTGCCCAGCGCCGCCGGCCCGACGACGCCGATATTGACTTCGACGGTGTCCATGCGGTCCAGTTCGACATCCAGTTTTTCCGTCAGACGGCTTGGCAACGCGCCCTGTGGCGGCACGCTTTTGCGCGCATTGTAGCCGAGGCCCAGATACAGCCAGCCGGCATACGGCCTGTCATCGGGGATCACGTCGCGGCGCAGCCTGTCCTGCGGCGTATACATTGATTGCCCCAGCGTGACGACCATGTTGCGCGATGTGAAATCGCCGGGATGCACGGCCGTGAACAGGGAATTGAGTCCCTTGATCCAGTCCGGCAGGCAGGCCGCTTCGGTATAGCTGCGCAGGTTGGACGACACCCAAGACAGCTTGACGCCGTTGGTATAGTCACGGTCGGTACCGGTGAACAGGTCGTTTTCGAAATACAGGTTTACTACCGAAGGGTAGGAAATGAATTCATTGACGCCTTTGCGGATGCCGTTGCACTGCGTTTCGATATCAATGGTGGCCGCCGTGGCTGTAGCGGGAGGCTGCACTGCGCTGGAAGCGGCTGGATTTTCCTGCAAGGTCTGGGCTGTAACGGCCGGAGCCAGCGTGGCAGCCAACGCCAGCACGGTGGCGAATAAAGGATTAGTCGGGCGCATTCATTTCCTGGCTGGACGCGGGTTTTTTATTGTTGTGGTTGTTGCAGGGACTGTTGCGGCGACCGCTTCCCGAGATTTTTTGGATGGTTTGCCGCAGGTGGAATCGGCGGCTTTGTCGAAATCGTCCCAGCAGGGTTCGTCGCCGAACTGCTCGACCAGGTAATCGACAAAAGTCCGCACCTTGGCCGACAGATGCTGCCGGCTTGCATACACCGCCTGTATGACGCTGGCCGGCGGCACGTAGTCGGGCAGCAGGTGCACGAGCTTCTTGTTGCGGATGTCGTCGCCGACGATGAAGCTGGGTTGCAGCACCAGGCCCATGCCACCAACTGCCGCCTCGCGCAAAATGTCGCCGTTGTTGGCATTGATGTGGCTGCTGTTCAGCTTGACGGTATAGGTCTTGCCCGCTTTGACAAAGGTCCATGCATCCGGGCTGCTGGCATAGCTGTAGCGCAGGCACACGTGCTGCTGCTTTTCTATATCCTGCGGCGTTTGCGGCGTGCCGTATTTTTTCAGGTAGGCGGGCGAAGCGCACAGGATCAGCCTGGCGGGTGCAATTTTGCGTGCGATCAAGCCGGAATCCTGGATGCGGCCTATGCGTATGCCGAGGTCATATCCTTCATCAACCAGATTGGCGACACGGTCGGATAGTGAAATATCCAGCTTCACGTCCGGGTAGCGCTCCATGTATTCGGGCAGGATACGGCCGAGATGGTTGACGGCAAACGACATCGGCACCGTCATGCGCAGCGTGCCGGTCGGTTTGGCGGCGCTCATGCCGGCTTCCAGTACTGCGTTGTCTATATCCAGCAATACCTGGTGGCAGCGCTCCAGGTAATTGCTGCCTGCTTCAGTCAGGCTCAGGCGGCGCGTGCTACGGTTGAACAGGCGCGCGCCGATATAGGTTTCCAGATCAGCGATGTAGCGCGTGACGGAAGGGTTGGACGTATCCAGTGCCCTCGCCGCGCCGGAAAAACTGCCGGACTCGGCCACTTTGACGAACATGCGCATCGCTTGAAACAGATCCATCTGCACCCCTTTTTCATTATTCAGGAAACCGGAATAATTATTTTCTCACATCCCCATTTTTCTATCAAACTGAAGAATATATGCTGTGTCCATGGTTCAGGTGAAAAAAGCCGGGCCTCGCACCATTCGATAAACTTTAAGAAGCTGGATAAAGGAGACTGACCATGAACGATACAAGCAGCCGGATTGCCGCCACACTATTGCGCGTTACCTTCGGTACCATCCTGATTGCGCACGCGTTGTTGAAGGTGCTGGTATTTACGATGCCCGGCACCGTCGGTTTCTTCGTCAGCCAGGGTTTCCCCGGCTGGATGGCTTACCCGGTGGTAGCAATAGAATTTTTGGGCGGCGTGGCACTGGTGCTGGGGTTTCAGACCCGCGTTACGGCATTGGCCACACTGCCGGTATTACTCGGCGCGCTGACAGTGCATATGGGTAATGGCTGGGTATTCAATGCGCCTAATGGCGGCTGGGAGTATCCTGCACTGCTGGCGGTTCTGGCCGTTGTTGTGGCATTGCAGGCAAAATTGGGCGCGGGTTTAGGAATCCTCGGAAGTGGCCGTGAAACCGCTTTACGCAGGCAGGCTGTCTGAAGGTACAAACCGCTTGCGGAATGGCATTCAGGCCCCAAGTAGATCAGATACTGCATCCTTAAATTCACTAGAATAGATTAGCACCGGCCCAAGGGAAGGCGATACTGCCTTCCCTTGGGCCGTGACAGAAAGGCAGGAAAATAATGTCCGACTCAACACGCATGCCGGCAATTTTTTTTGGACATGGCAGTCCGATGAATGCGCTGGAAGATAACCGTTATACGCAGGCCTGGGAGGCATTGGGCAAGCAGTTTCCACGCCCCAAGGCCATACTGGTGGTGTCCGCGCACTGGACCACACGCGGCACGGCAGTGACGGCGGCCAAGGAGCCGGTGACCATCCATGATTTTGGCGGATTTCCACAGGCGCTGTTCGATGTGCGCTATCCGGCGCCGGGCGATCCTGCGCTGGCAGCAAGGGTCGCTGAACTGCTGGCGCCGCTGCCAGTTGGCATGGACCAGCAATGGGGGCTGGACCACGGCACCTGGTCGGTGCTGGTGAAGGCTTATCCACAAGCCGATATCCCGGTCATCCAGCTCAGCATCGATATTGAAAAACCGCCTGCTTACCATTTTGCACTGGGCCAGAAACTGCAAGCCTTGCGCGATGAAGGCGTGATGGTCATCGGCACCGGCAATGTCGTGCATAACCTGCGCCGGCTGGACCGCGACGCTTCCGGCCAGGGATGGGGCTGGGCGGCGCGCTTCAACAATGCGATACGCAAATATCTTCAGGACGGTGATCTGCAGGGCGTTGTCAACTACCAGTCGCTGGGCCAGGATGCGCTGCTGTCGGTGCCCACGCCGGAGCACTTTTTGCCGCTGCTGTACATCCTTGGCAGCAAGGCCGAAGGCGAGACGCTGGATATTCCCATCGACGGCATGGAAATGGGCGCGATCAGCATGCTGTCGGTGGTGGTGTCTTAGGGTTATCGCAGGGTCGTAGCGTGATTTAAGCGCTGGCGGGATTTGCACTGAAGCAGATCAGCGGACAGACCGCCGGATAGCCGTTATCCGGCGGTCTCGTGTTATCAGGCCGCTTTTTCCTGCAAGGTCAGCCGGACTTCCAGGCCGCCTTCGGGGATGTTGACGAGTTGCAGCGAGCCGCCGTGTTGTTGTGCGATGTTTTGCGCAATGGTCAGGCCCAGACCGGTGCCGCCGGTGTCGCGCGAGCGTGAGGTTTCCACGCGGTAGAAGGGTTCAAAGACCTTGTTCAGCTGGTCCGGCGGGATGCCGTGGCCGCCGTCGCGTACGCGTATCTGTATCAGTTTTTTGCCGGCGTCTGTCACTGCCTCGGTACTGACCTTCGCGTACTGGCCATATTTGACGGCATTGTCGATCAGGTTGATCAGGCAGCGGCGCAATGCCACCGGCCTGGCCATCACAGTGATGCCGGGTTTGCCGGCGAAGCTGACTTCCTGGCCGGCGTCCACTGCGTCGGCGCAGACGCTGTCGATCAGTGAATCCAGATCCAGCGGCTTCAGCGGTTCATTGCTGTCCATGCTGCGGGCCAGATCCAGGCCTTCCTTGACCATCGCCTGCATTGCCGACAAATCGTCGATCAGCTTGTCGCGCAATTCATTGTCATTGACCTTTTCCAGGCGCAGCCGCAGCCTTGTCAGTGGTGTCTGCAAGTCATGCGTGATGGCTGCCAGCATGTGAGTGCGCTGCTGGATGTGGTGACGGATGCGCGACTGCATGGAATTGAATGCATGCGTTGCCTGCACGATCTCGCTCGCGCCTTTTTCTACCAGCGCCGGATGGTTGATATCGTTACCCAGATCCTTGGCCGCCTGCGCCAGCTGCTTCAGCGGATGCATCGTCATGCGCGCGATCAGGAAGGCCAGCACCGCGATGCTGAGCAGGAACAGCGCCAGCGACACAAAAAAGTCGGAGCTGAGTGGTGGCACCGGGCTGCGAGGAGGAATAACCGTCAGCCGGACGGTGGTGCCATCATGCAGCGTGATGCCTATTGCTTCGCATGGGCCGCTAACGCCGCGTGCTTCCGGCGACAAAGGCGCCGGGCAGTTACGCGGGTCCATCGGCATGAACTGTACGTGGAAATTCTTGCTCAGCCTTTCCTGCAATGCGCCAGAAAATGGCGTATGCGGTTCTGCATCGGTGACGGCCGCAGGCAGCTTGGTAATCTGCAAACCCAGCCTCGGCGCGGTACCCAGGAAAGATTCACGACTGTGCGCGGGCAGCGCATCCAGCGCCAGCAGCAGTTGTTCTGCGCGTTCCACTGAATGCGATTCGCGGTACTGGGCAATGGTTTTTTGCCGTTCGCCAAAGGCCAGCCACCATGTCAGCGCGGTCGAGCACATCACGCCGAGCAGCAGAATGGCGAAGACCCGTCCTGACATGGAACTGAGAATTTTCATGAGTTAATTCTCGGCGGTGACCGCGACGGATAACACGTAGCCGCCGTTCCTGACGGTTTTGATGATTTGCGGCGAACGCGCATCTTCGCGCAGCTTCTGCCGCAGGCGGCTGATCTGAATATCGATGGAACGGTCAAACGGATCAGCATCGCGGCCATGCGTCATGTTCAGCAGCTGGTCGCGGTTCAGGATGCGATTCGGATGATCGAGGAAAATGCCCAGCATGCGGAATTCTGCGCCGGACAATGCAATGACCATGCCCTCGGGGCTGATCAGGTGGCGCGCGGTCAGGTCCAGCGTCCATTCGGCAAATTTCAGCTTCTGCACCTGCTCGCCGTTGGCGCCCAGGCTGGAAGTCTGCGTGCGGCGCAGTACGCTGCGCACGCGAGCCAGCAGTTCGCGCGGCTCAAAGGGTTTCGGCAGGTAATCGTCGGCACCCATTTCCAGGCCGAGTATCCGGTCCAGCGGTTCGCCGCGCGCCGTCAGCATGATGACCGGCACCGATGACTTGGCGCGCAGGTTGCGGCACAAGGTCAGGCCATCGTCGCCCGGTAGGTTCAGATCCAGTACCACCAGGTCTACATGGTGTTCATCCAGCATTGCCCACATGGCAATGCCGTCGGCCGCCGTCACGGTATCGTAGCCGTTGCCATTCAGGTAGTCGGCCAGCAGGCTGCGGATATCGCGGTCGTCGTCAACAATTAATAACTTGGTAGGGGTGTCCATGCTTGCCGTCATCACTTATGTTTGCTTGTGATGACTATTATGGAGGCATACGCCCCATATAAAAAGGGATTTTGTATCCACTTGTTATGATAATGCCGGGCTGAAACAGTGCGAAACAAACGGTCGTACCCCCTTTGACGATTGTTACTTTGCGATACAAAGCCTGATGGCGGAGACACTTGCCAGTTACATAATCAGGTCAACATGCTTCCCATGTGCAAGGCACATAGAGCCTGACACCAGGGCGCCGCGGCAGCCGGCATTTTTTACCGGCTTCCACGTCCCTTTCGAGCGGCTTTAATTCATTTACCAAGGAAGATCATGAAATCGCTGAAAAACAAATTCTTTATAGGATTGACCGCATTGACGATGACCGCAGGCGCCTACGCACAAAGCGCTTCTGCCCCAGCCGCATCTGCTCCTGCTGCGGCCACCGCTGCAAAGCACACCGGCATGGACCGCGCCAAATGGGCAGAAAAAATGAAAGCCCGCATGGCCAAGCACCAGGCCGAGCTGCACGCCAAGCTGAAGCTAACCGCCGACCAGGAACCCGCCTGGAAAACCTTCATCGACGCCACCGCGCCAGGCCCGATGCCTGAGCACAAACCTGGTGACCGCAAGGCTTTCGAGAAGCTGAGCACGCCGGATCGCATGGAGAAGGGTTTGCAAATGATGAAGGAGCATCAGGCGAAGATGGAAGCGCATCTGGCTGCTCTGAAAACTTTCTACGCAGTGCTGACGCCTGAGCAGCAGAAGACTTTTGATACTGCGCATCGGCATATGACGCATGGCCATCGGGGTGGCTGGGGCCATCATGGCGGTGATGGCAAGCCTTCTGACAAGAAGTAGTGGTCTTGCTGGACCACCCGTTTCTTTGAGCTGATAGTTAGTAGTTTTAAGTAGGGGTGATCGTTTTACGATTGCTGGCCGGGGGTAGCCCGGCGGCTACTTACTTCTTCTTGCTTCGCCAAGAAGAAGTAAGCAAGAAGAAGGCGACCGCAGACTTGCCTTCGGTGATGGGGCTGCGCCCCATCACATTTTGCTGCATTACAAAAAATGGGAAACAGGCGAAACTCGCTGCGCTCAGACACACCTGTTTCTGATCCATTTTCTGCAACGCATCAAAATGCTACGTCCCGAGCGGATTTAAAATCAAAAGCAGCCGCAAAGTCAAAAACAGAGGCAACCAGGTTTTCCTGTTTTTGAAAGAACGAACCTTTTAAAATTAAACCGGCTTGGTGTGGGTGTTGAGGTTGTTGTTGAACTTGTCGTTGAGGTTGCTTTTGACGTACCCCCGCTCGGGACGTGGCATTTTGCGCTCTGCCGAAAATGGATCAGAAATGGGTGTTGTCTGAGCGCAGCGAGTTTCGCCCATTTCCCATTTTTGGCAGTGCGCAAAATGTGATGACGCGAAGCGGCATCACCCGTAGGGCAAGTCTGCGGTCGCCTTTTGTTTGCTTACTTTATTTTGGCGAAGCAAAATAAAGTAAGTAGCCGCCGGGCTCCCCCCGGCCAGCAATCCCAAATCTAAGTACAGATAGCCAAGATACTAAAAAGTGTTACCTATGTGCTTGAATTAACCCACCATAAGTGCAGGCAATTGGCACATGGCCCTGCCCCTATCAAATCACTCCTCTAGGAAACGCTGCGCATCCAGCGCTGCCATGCAGCCTGTGCCGGCGCTGGTGATGGCCTGGCGGTAGATGTGGTCTTGCACGTCGCCGGCAGCAAAGACGCCTGGGATGCTGGTGGCGGTGGCCATGCCTTCGAGACCGGTTTTGGTCTTGATGTAGCCGTTGTGCATGTCGAGCTGACCGTCGAAAATGCTGGTGTTCGGTTTGTGACCGATGGCGATGAACAGGCCGTGCAAGGTAATATCCGTGACTTTGTTGTCGGCAGACTTGATTTTGATGCCGGTGACGCCGGTCTCGTCGCCGATCACTTCATCGAGCGTGTGGTTCCATTTGACTTCGATCTTGCCTTCGGCGACTTTGGCCATCAGGCGGTCGATCAGAATCGCTTCGGCGCGAAATTTGTCTCGGCGGTGGATCACTGTTACCTTGCTGGCAATATTGGACAGGTACAGCGCTTCTTCGACGGCGGTATTGCCGCCGCCAACGACGGCGACTTCTTTGCCGCGATAGAAGAAACCATCACAGGTGGCGCAGGCAGATACGCCTTTGCCCATGAAGGCTTGTTCAGACGCCAGACCAAGATATTGGGCGGAGGCGCCGGTGGCGATGATCAGGGAATCGCAGGTGTATTCGCCCTGGTCGCCGATCAGGCGGATCGGTTTTTCGGTCAGTTTGGCGGTGTGGATATAGTCGAAGATGATTTCCGTGTTGAAACGTTCTGCGTGCTGCAGGAAGCGCTGCATCAGTTCAGGGCCTTGCACGCCCATCGGGTCGGCAGGCCAGTTTTCTACGTCGGTGGTGGTCATCAGCTGGCCGCCTTGTTCTACACCGGTGATCAATACCGGGTTCAGGTTGGCGCGGGCGGCGTAGACGGCGGCTGAATAGCCGGCGGGGCCGGAACCGAGGATCAGTACTTTGGCGTGTTTAGGTGTGGACATGAAATTTCAATGAAAAAAACTGATCAGGAAGCGAAATAACGCGACAGGTGTTCGATAAAACGCTCAGGCTCCAGGAAACCGATGATGCGGCTTTGCGGGATCTCAGTGCCGGATGCATTGAACAGGATGATGCCGGGCGGGCCGAACAGGCTGAAGCGTTTCATCAGCGCCTTATCGTCGGCGTTATTGGCAGTGACGTCCACCTGCAGCAGGCGCACCTGTTTCAGCTGCGCGCCGACCTGTGGTTTGGAGAAGGTGAAGCGTTCCATTTCCTTGCAGGATACGCACCAGTCAGCATAAAAATCCAGCATCACCGGTGTCTTGGCAGAGGCCAGCGTCTGGTCTAGCTCTGCAACGCTGTGGATGCGTGTGAACTTGACTTCTGCACCGGCAGGCGCGGCATTGCCGGTAGCTTCTGCGCTGGCGACGCGCAGATGGTTCAATGGTTGCAGCACATCCTTGCCGGAACTGGCAGCGCCGACCAGTTCAAACATGCCGCCAACCAAAAACACCAGGCCCAGCGTCTTGCCGACATAAGCGCGCAACCGCGTATTGGCCGGCAACGCATCAAACACATGCAGGAACACTGCGCACAGGATGGCGAAGCTGCCCCAGATCGCCATCATCACGGGAACAGCGAACACAGGCGACACCATCCAGATCGCAACGGCGATCAGCAGCAGGCCGAATACTTTTTTGACCTGATCCATCCATGCACCGGCGCGCGGCAGCAGGCTGCCCGCGGAAACACCCGTCAGCAGCAGCGGCACGCTCATGCCGACCGCCATCGAAAACAAAGCCCAGCCGCCTATCCAGATGTTGCGCGTCTGGCTGATGTACAGCAAGGCGCCTGCCAGCGGGCCCGCCACGCAAGGGCCAACGATCAGCGCCGACAGAGCACCCATGATGAACACGCCGATGAAGCGGCCGCCGCTCATATTGCCACTGGTCTGGCTCAGCCGGCTTTGCAGGCCGCTAGGCATCTGCAACTGATACACGTCAAACATCGACAGGGCCAGGCCTACCAGCAAAGCGCCGAAGGTCAGTAGCACCCATGGCTTTTGCAAAGCGCCAGCCAGACCTTCTCCAGCCAGGCCCGCGGCCACGCCCAAGGATGTATAGACCAGCGCCATGCCCAGGCAATACGCCAGCGCCAGCATAAAGCCGCGGCCGCGAGATACCTTGCCCTGGCCGACGATGATGGAAGACAGGATGGGCACCATAGGAAGCACGCACGGTGTAAAGGACAGCAGCAGGCCGAACAACAGGAAAGCGCCGCCGATGCGCCACACGCTGCCGCTTTGCAGCGTGCGCTGGGCCAGAGAGCTGTCATCCTCGGTGGCGGGCGCCGTAGGTGAGGTAGAAACTGTGGCGGGAGTATTTACCGCAGCAGTGTTTGCCGCAGCTGGAACAGCAGGGGTAGCTGTGGCAGCCGAAGCATCCGGCGCATCTGGAGCTATAGCCAACGGCCCCGGCTTGGAGGTATCCACCGTATACGACCGCTCCGCCGGTGAATAACACAGCCCGGCATCGGCGCAGCCCTGATAGCCGACCTTCAACGTGAAAGCCTGCTTGCCCTGCTGTGTGACCGGCAGTTCGGCCACCAGCCGGTTTTCATAGGTCTCCAGCTCGCGGTTAAAGTTGGTGTCAAACTTGCGTATACCAGTTGGCAGTTTCGGTTCGCCCAGCACGACGCCGGCCTGCTCCGTCTTGAAGCTTAAGCGCTCGCGGTACAGGTGGTAGCCCGGCGCAATCGCCCATGACACCACGACGGTATTAGCGTCCTTCAATTCTGCATGCATCTGAAAAGCCTGTTCCGGCTCCAGGAAGTTGTCTGCCAATGCGGCGCTGCCAAACAGCGCCAGCGTAAAAAAAGCGACGAGTGCAAGCACCCATCTTTGTAGTTGCCCAGGTTTCATCAAGCTCTCCGCTTCAGATTATTCAATTGCATTCAAATGAAAAGTATTTGGTATCCGGTGCCACTGCTGTCATGCATATCAACCAGCGCCGGACATTAACGCATTCTTGTGCAGCAAATTTCCCTCGCCATCCACAGCCAGATAGCGCATGCCGGAAGCCTCCAAAAAATCCAGACCTTCCTGCTGTTTCAGCATCGCGATGGTGGAACAGCTACCGGCGGCAATTGCCAGCGGCGCCAGCACGCTGACCGAGCGCCAGTGTCGTACCGGCATGCCGGACCGTGGATCAAGGATGTGGCAATACCTTTGTCCGCCCAGTTCAAAATATCGTTCATAATCGCCGCTGGTGGCCAGTGCGCCCTGGCTGATGGCAATGGTGGCGACGACACCGTCCACATTGCGCGGGTCCTGGATGCCGATTTCCCAGGGCCTACCGTCCGGCTGTGGGCCCATCACGCGGATATCGCCGCCCAGGTTCACATAGCCGGATGACACGCCCTGCTCCACCAGCTTCGCCACTGCGCGGTCGGCCGCATATTCCTTGCCGAAACCGCCAAAATCCAGTTCCATGCCTGCCTGCGGCAGGCGCACATGCCGGGGTTCGCGCTGCACCTTGCCCCAGCCTATCAATGCTGTCAGCGGCTGCAATTGCGCGGCCGTAGGGCACACTGGCTTGCGGAAATCCCAGGCCCGCCGCAGCACGCCGGAGGTGATGTCAAACAAGCCACCGCTGGCAGCATGGATGCTGTCAGCATAGCTGAGCAGCGCCGCAGTTTCCTCATCACATTCAATCCATTCCAGCCCGGCAGCAGCGTTAATACGGGAGACGATACTGTAAGGCCGATAGCGCGAAAATTTCGCTTCTATGCGCTTCACTTCGTCTATTGCCGCCTTCGCCAGTTGCGCAGCCGCGGCTTCGTCAGCGGCGGCCAACCGTACCTCGCAACGGCTGGCCATGGCGTCGAACGCGATCCTAAAGACCGCTGCCGCAGATGTAGCTTGTGCTACCACTGTTTGTTCACCCCTATCTGTATGCTTTGCGCGCGCAAAGGCGCCAGCCCCGGGCTGCCGTCATGGAACAGACGCCAGCTGCCGCGCTGCTCATAGGTTTCCAGCTTCAGGTCCACCGACCAGTCGCGCGTCAGCTGCTTGACGACCTTGATACCCGCAGTAATGGCGCCAAAACCAGACAGGCGCTGGTCTGCCGACGTAAACTGGCCAGAGCCGAATACGTAACCGGGTGGAAAAGGCGCACCCAGCTGCGTGTCGTACAGGGGGTCAAAGTAAAAACTGGCTGCGCTCTGCGTGTAAAAGCGCAATGAAGGCGTTACCGTCCAGCCCTGCGACAGCGGCTGCACATATTCGCCGGTGAAGGTATGCGCGCGGATCTTGTAGGTATCCGTGTAGTAGCGGTAGCTGAGCCGGCTCGTGCCGTCGGTGCCGGTGAAGTGGTGGTTCCATTGCGCCAGCAGCGCAGTTTCATTGCGCGTGCGCGGACGGTTGTCCACGTCCTTGTAAGGGTCAGAAAAATAGCCGCTGCCCTGGCTGCGCGTCAGCGTCAGCTGCGCAATATCCTGCGTCGTCAGCACCTGTGTTACGCCTAGCAGGAAATCATTGGTGCGCCGGTGTTCATCCACCACGATCAGGTTGACCGGGTTGATCCTGTCGCGCGCGCCGCCTACGCCGAAGGACCAGGTCGTGTTCTTGTCTTCGCTGGACACATTGCCCTGCAGCGACAGCGCGCGCGATTCATAATCATGCTCGGTGGAGTACGCTGCGCCCACTGTGACGCTGCCGCGTGAAAAATAACGGCTGACGGCGAAATCCGCGCCGGTGCGCTGGTCATTCATCCGCGATGCGCCGGACACGGCGGTATGGTAGCGCGGTGAAGCGCCGGAAACCGCGTCCGACGTCAGCGTACCTTCTATCGACCACTCACCGGCCACCGGCGTCATCACATAGATGGATGGAGAGTGCGCGGTAATACGGTCGAAGCCGGGCTGGCTGTCCTGGTAGTTCAGATACTTGAGGCTGAAAATGCCGTTTTCGGGCGCGGTGTCCGCGTGGGCTGCCTGTATGCCGGGCAGCACCAGCGCTGCGGCAAGGATGGCGGAACCTAGTGCGCCGGGGCCGGATGGAAGATAAGCGGCTTCAGCGGCAGCCGTAGTAGTCGTAGTAATAAGCGGATCGTTTGTCGTCATATCAGGGTTTCTTTAGATGATCGGTTGGCGCTCAGCCGCTCAATTGCAGCCACAGCCGCCGCCGCCGACACCAGCGCCGCCGGATGCCGCTTCGCGGCTGGTGTAGATGTGTTCGGTATAACGGGAATCGAGCTTGTCGCCGCCGAAAGTCATTTCTGGCCGCGCCAGCGTGCCTTTTTCCCACGGCTGCACATTGCCAAACTGCGCGCAACCGGACAGCGTTGCCACCGCCGCCAGTGCTGCACCAGTAACAGCAACGCGCAGGCATTTGTTAAAGACGCTTGATTTGTTAGGAGCTTGCATTATTTGGCTCCCAGCAGGGATTTGATCTTGCTTTCCAGTTCGGCACGGTCGGCTTCTTTAAAGCCGCTATGCTCAAAAATTACCTTGCCGTCCGGCCCTATCAGCAGGCTGCTCGGCATACCCTTGACGCCATAGTTGCGCGGCGTGACGCCGGAAGGATCGAAAGCAATCGTGAAATGCGCAGGCGTGCTGCTGAGGAAGTTGCGCGCATCATCATTTTTCGCATCCAGATTGACGCCGATGATCTGCAAACCCTGTGCGCCGTATTTGTTTTGCATTTCGTTCATCCATGGAAAAGACTGGCGGCAAGGGCCGCACCAGGATGCCCAGAAATCGAGGTATACCAGCTTGCCCTGGTACTTCCCCAGCTTGACGGTGCCGTCAGCGCCGTTCAGCTCGAAAGCCGGGGCAGCGCTGCCCTTTTCCAGCGCGTGGGCTTGGGACAGGCACAATAGTGCTGCCGTCGCAGCAGCAGCCCGGACAATATGCATTTTCTTAGTGTTAAATAATTTCATCGTGACACCTGATCAGAAAGAAGCAGAGAAAAACGAAAACCGCCGGGAGTGCAGCCTGTGCAACCTGCTGCAGGCTACGCTCCCGGGTGTTGACTACAGCAGCGATGCGCCGCCCTTGTTTTGACGCCTGCGCCATACGATGACGAACAAGGCCATCAGCACCATCAGTACCAGCAGAGGATCACTGCCGCTCTCGGCTGCTGAGCAACCGCCGCCGCCATGGTTTTGCGGAGCACCGCCATCCGTTGCGCCTGTGCCTCCTGAACCTCCCGATCCACCAGTAGGGGCGCTGGCTGCGCTAGCCTGGCCGGTGAACGAAATCGTCCATTTGGTCGCGGCATCACTCGACTGGATAATTACGTTGCCATTGCTGGTGCCGGCGCTGGTCGGCGTGTATTGCACAACCAGGTCGCAGGAGGTGCCGGCTTGCAGCACGAAAGGCAATGCAGGACAGCCGCTGCTGTCAGCAACGCCGGAGAACGGGCCGCTGAAAGTTGCGCTGGTCAGCGATACGGCGGAAGTGCCGGTATTGCTCAGCGTGAAGCGCTTGGTAGGAGCCGTGCCGCCTATCGTCACCGCACCGAAGTCAAAGGACTGCGGCGTGATGCTCAGCATCGGTGTAGTAACGACAACTGCCACGCCATTGCCGCCCAGCGTCAGGTTGAACTGCGCGCCGGCGTCAGTCACCAGCAGCAGGCTGGCGGCACGTGCACCTGCGGCAGCCGGTTTGAACGCGGATTCAACTGTGCAGCTGCCGGAAGGGCTGACCGTTGCGTTAGTTGCGCAGGTTCCACCCAGTACGAAGTCGCCAGGCTGCGCGCCACCAAGGAGCAGCGAAGTAATCTTCAGTGCTTCAGTGCCGGTGTTGCTTAATGTGGTTGTGTGGACTGCAGAAGACTTGCCTACTTGAGTATCGTCAAAAGCGATGTTGCCGGTATCCGACAAGGCTGGCTTGGCCGTTGCCTTGGCCGTGCCTGTGCCGCTGATGCCGACCTGCACTGCCGCTGCGTTGGAGGCAATCGCCAGGCTGGAAGTAACGCTGGCCTCGGCAGATGGCGTAAATACCAGTGGCACCGCACATTTTGCGCCGGCAGCCAGACTGGCGCCGCAGGTATTACCGGTACCGATCACAATGTCGGGCGAGCCGCTGACAGCAATGGACGTGAAGGCTGCGGGGATATTGCCGGTATTGGTCAGCGTGACCGTCTGTGTCGCCGGTGTGCCTATGGTCTGGTTGCCGAAGGCGACGGCCGTCGGGCTGGCTGCGATGACGGCCAGTGGCGCCGCGCCCGTACCGGACAGGCTGATGGCGGCTGCACCGTTGGACGCATTGGACGTGATGTTCAGGGTAGCCGCGAAATTACCCGCCACAGTAGGCTTGGCCTGCACGAGGATGGAACAGCTGGCACCAGCAGCCACCGCTGCCGACGTGCTGCAAGAGCCGCCCAGCGTGAATACTGCTGCGTTCGCGCCGGACAGACTGATTGCCGTCAGGTTAAGCGGCGTCTGGCCGCCATTGCTGACGGTGATTCCCTGCGCCGTGGACGCCGTGTTGATCAGCACCGAGCCAAAACTGAGGCTGGTGGCGGATACGGCGATGCTGGCTTGCGGTATCGCATTGCCGGTGCCGTTCAGCGCGATGGTGCTGCTGCCGCCGGTTGCATTATGGGTGATGCTGACGGCTGCAGCGCGCGCGCCGGTCGCCGTGGGCTTGAAGGCCGCATGGACGGTGCAGCTTGCGCCGGCAGCGACAACACCGCCGTTGGCGCAGGTGCCGCCCGCTGCGAACAGGAAGTCAGCCGCAGCAGCGCCGGTGATGCTGAGGCTGCCGATATTCAGTGCCGCAGAGCCGCTATTGGACAGAGTTGCTTCCAGCGCGCCGCTGGTCTGGCCTACGATGGTGCCGGAGAACGTCAGCGTGGACGGAGAAACCGTCGCCGCAGGCGCCGCAACAACGTTGGGGTTGCCGATGAAGGCTGCCAGATCGGCGATCTGCGATGCATTCAGTTTGCCGTTGAACAGTGAGCCCATGCCGCCCAGGTTTTGCGCAAACGCATTGCTGATGACGGTTGGGTTATTTGCCGCTGCCAGAATGCCGTTGACATTGTTTGCCGGGCTGGGGCCGTGGCAGCTTGCGCACGCAGGGCCGCCGGCTGGCGGGCCGTTCAAAAAGATGCTCTTGCCGTTCAGTGCATCGGCGGCGTGCGCGGCAGGCGCGATGCTGCCCAGGCCAAGCACGGCATAGAAGGCAATACTGCGCAGTGGGTGCAGCAAACTGAATAGACGCATGTGCGGCCTGTTCATAGAATCTCCCTGGATATGGATTGGATAAATTAAAAACTACAAAAGCAAAGTGCATACGCATTAAAAAGACCATGCACCAAGGCGCATACACGCCAGTCCCTGGTGGCCTGATAGGTGCCCGCCAGCGCCAGGCCGGGCACAAACACCATCACCGCGCTTGTAAAACCGGAGCCTATGTGCAGCAGGCTGAAGGCGGCTGCAGAAACCAGCACCGGCACGGCATGCACTTGCAAATCTGCACTGCCCGCCTTCCCCGCCAACACAGATGTTCGCCGCACCATCCATTGCCTTAGCCATTCCTGCAGACCCGCGCGCACTATCCACTCCTCCAGCAGCGGTGCCACCAGCAGCAGACGCAGCAACACTCCTGCATCGGGGTGTTGCAACTGATTGCCACAGAAGCTGCCAGGCGGCAGGAGCGCAAAAATAGAACTCATCGGAGCAGAAAAAGCATCGTTGTAACGAACGTATCAGGCTGAGGGTCACGAAAACACCGGTATCCGGACAGCATGTGACGGCCCCGTTTTCAGTGGGTAAATGCAAAGCGCCGCGCGGATGGTTCAATCCGGCGCTGAATTTTTAACAAAATATTTTCAAAAAGGAAGGCTCTGCCGCAACCTTGCGTGCGCGCAGAAAAAAATGCAGATTTGTTTGAACCTTTTGCGGGCGGGCGTCAATTAACGCCGCCGCAGAGTGTAGAAATCAGAATGAAAAAGCCGGGCATACTGTGTGCGCGGCATAGCGGAGACGGGCAAACCGCCGGCAGCTAATACGACAAAAAATTGGAGCAAAAATGACGGGAAAGTTACAAAGTGAATTTCTGAAAGTCAGCGCAATTTCAACGTAATTTCAACGTAATTTCAACGTCATTTCAACGTCACATCAGCCCTGGGAAAAATATCCGCTGTCGTAGGCTTTACAATACGCTTTCCAGTCCTGGCCGACTTGCTTGTTGCAAGCCTGCGCCGCATCCATGATGGAGGCACTCCATTTTTTCTTTTGCGCAAAGGTGATCAGTTCGTCGGCAGTGGCCGAACCCTGCCTGCCCGCACCCCGCAGGTGCGCCGATGCGACGACGTCTCCCATCGTGCGCATGACATCTTCCATCTCCTCCAGCGAGCTGACGGCGCCGTCCAGCGTCACCCGGTCCTCAGAGGGCTGTAAAGCGCGCAGCACATAATCGCGCTTGCCCATTTTTACCGCATGCAGAAAGGCCATGGAAACGGCCTGCATGCGGCGCTGGAGCGTGACGATACGCTCGGCTTCGCTTTTCCAGCGTGGTTGCGTTGTCTTCAGGCTGGCCGCCGTCGCCGAAGGCCGCGCGCGTTTCAGGTCCAGCAGGAAGTTGCCGTTCGGGCTGCCCTTACCCTGCACCAGCACGATATAGCGTTCGGTGCCCAGGCTGCCGGTGCCGGCAATGCGTCTGGCGACATCCAGCACCTTGAAGAATTGCGGATCAGGCTGCGATAGCGCAAATTCGCTGAAAAAATGCTCTACCTTGCTGCGTTGCACCGGCGTCACCGGCAAACCCTTGCGGCCATCTACCCGCAAACGCCTGATCGCGCCCTTGCGCACCGTGCGCCTGTCCAGGAATGCTGCCCTTTGCCTTTGCGCCAGGCTACCCAGCAGATTGCCCACCAGCCCGCGCGCGATATCCCTTTCCACCCAATGGCTTTTTCCTTTTATCAAGGCATCGCGGTAAGTCGCGAGAAAGACCCGGCCAAGCGCCTTGGCATCCGGCTTGCGGATACCCAAGCTTTCCCCACCCGCCAGCACGCTACAGACGAAACGCACCAGATCCGAAGAAAGCGGCGCCATTGCCGCTTCATCGAAATCGTTAATATCGAAATACGCCAGCCGGTTGTCACCCTTGTAGCTGCCGAAGTTTTCCAGGTGCAGGTCGCCGCAGCACCACGCTGACGGCGCAGGCGGCAAACCGCCCTGCTCTGCCAACCGAGCATAGAAGAGATGGCAGGTGCCGCGCAGGAAAACAAACGCGCTGCGGCGCATGTTGGCGTACTTCATCTGCAGGCGCTCGGGGTCACGGCCTTCGTTAAAGGACAGGATGGCGCGGCAGGGATCGAGCATGTTCACCTCGGTAGCTGCAAAAAGCAGCAATAGAGAAAGTTAAATTAGTTTAAGCAATCAGGCTGCGCCTGCTGTGTCAGCTGTGTCAGCTATCTGTCAGCTTCCCGTCAAGTTGCTGACAGTATAGAAAAGTAGACTCCGTAGCGATGATACACGGCCCATGCGCATAGCAGGCGGGCTGCAAGAATTTTGTTGCAGGAACTGGAAATGATGAACGAACTCGGCGAAATCGCCCACTGGCTGAAAGGCCACTCCGTCCACCACACAACGTCGGTGCATGACAACTTGCCGGATCCCGCTTTTTCGGCAGAAGGGCGCGACTACGTGTCGTTTAGCACCAACAACTACCTGGCGCTGGCCAATCATCCGCGGCTGGTGGCAGCGGCAAAGAACGGTCTGGACCGCTACGGCGTGGGCAACTGCGAATCACGGCTGCTTGGCGGCGATATACCGGTGTACCGCGAACTGGAAGCGCGCCTGGGCGCGCTGAAGCACAAATCGGATGCCGTTTTATTCGTCACCGGCTACATGACCAACCTCGGCGTGCTGTCCACGCTAGTGAAAGCCGGCACCATGGCGCGTCTGCATGGCTACCGCGCTGCCAAACGCCGTAAATACGTGTACTACAACGACGAGTACAACCACATCAGTATCCGTGAAGGCATACAGATGTCGGGCGCTCTGAAGCATAACTACCGCCACGGCGACATGAACCATCTGGAATCGTTGCTGAAGGCCGGCGATGGCACTTCGCCCATCATCGTCAGCGACGGCGTGTTCAGCATGGAAGGCACGATTGCACCACTGCCGGATCTGGTCACACTGGCGGAGCGCTACGGCGCCATCCTGTATATCGATGACGCGCATGCCACCGGCATCCTGGGCGCCAACGGCGGCGGCACATCGGAACATTTCAACTGCTACAGCCCCAGCATCATGCAGATGGGTACCTTGAGCAAGGCGCTTGGCTCCATAGGCGGCTTTGTCGCGGTAGAAAAAGAAATTGCCGACGTCATTCGCCTGACTAGCTCCGCTTACGGTTTTACCTGCCCTCCTCCGCCGGATCAGGCCAGCGCATTGATAGCAGCGCTGGACCTGTTGCAGGAAGAACCGCAAAGGCGCGCAAGGCTGTGGGCCAACCAGCGCTATTTTGTCGAGCGCATGCGCCCGCTGGGCTACCGGCTGACTTCCACTGAAACGCCGATCGTGCCGGTGCTGATAGGCGATGCCGAAGAATGCCAGCGGCATGCACAAGCCTTGCGCAAGGAAGGCATACACGTGGATTCGGTGCAGTTTCCTGCCACGCCTATCGGCCAGGCCCGTCTGCGCTTCATGATGAATGCTGGCCATACAAAGGCGCAGATAGATCACGTGGTCAGCGTGATGGCCGGTCTTGCAGGCAGGCGCGCGCGATTTGCGGACGCAGCCCAAGCAAACGAAGCAAACCAAGCGGCAACAGAAGACGCGGAAGCCGATTTCCTTGCCTGATTGAAAAAGGCGGCGCAAACTCGGCTCCGCTCGTCCGACCTTATTATAGGATTTGTCCGATAGCTGAGATAAGCGGCTGGTTCTAAGATGCATTGGTACATGCCGTTTTATGCATGTTTTTCATTTCGTCCTTGAGGGTAGAAAATGGGCCAGAAAATACAGCAACCAACTCCGCAAAACAAGCCATCAAACAATGACGAGCAAGCTGCTGCCGCGAACAATTCCGGCGGTATACAAAGCGGACGCGAGGGCCAGTTGAACGGCACTCCCGTTGCCCCCAGCAGCGAAGAATTGTCCCGGCAAGACAATTCCCAGGGCACCCGCAGCAATCGCCCCAGCATCAACGAATCCGAAAGGCGCGGTTCCAGGGTATAGAAGCCTTCGGGCCGCCTTCATGGCTTACCCTTAAGCTGCTGCTACATATGCGGCATTGCATTCAGCCGTTCAACTCCTATACTCGAAGCCATACCGCAGCAACGGGCACACGCCTATCGAGGAGTGAATCATGGCAAACGCTAACGGCAACACGGGTAACTCCGGCCACACCAACCAAAAAGCACACACAGGCATCCCAGGCAGCGAAAGGAAGCCGATGCCCGGTGCCCGTTCGCTGGGGCCGGTGGAGGATGACCAGCAGGTAGAAATTACCGTCCGGCTGCGCGCGCCAGCCCCCAGTGAGCAGGCGAAGGCGGGCCTGGACACAAGAACTGCGGACAGCAAACCCGGCGTGCGCACCTATCTGTCTCGCGAAGAATTTGCGGCCGCGCATGGAGCCAGCAGCGCAGACATTGCTGTGATAGAGAGTTTTGCCGCCGAGCATGGGCTGGTCGTCATCAGCAAGGATGCGGCGCAACGCGCTATTGTATTGTCCGGCACCGCCGCTGCCATGAGCGCGGCTTTCGGCACCACGCTAGAAAACTATGAGCACCCGAATGGCACCTACCGCGGCCGTGTCGGCCATATTACGGTACCTGCCGCCATTGCTCCGCTGGTTGAAGGCATTTTTGGGCTGGACGACCGGCCCCAGGCCACGACCAAATTCCAGATTCACCGCAGTCGCGAGCAAATTGCTGAGCTCGCCAAACCGCTTGCTGCAAACGGCTCATTTACGCCGCCTGAGCTGGCCAAGCTCTACCATTTCCCAACGGGCGCAGATGGCCATGGACAATGCATAGGCATTATCGAACTCGGCGGCGGCACACGGCCTGCCGATATACAGGCCTATTTCAAAAAACTGGGGCTGGCGACACCCACCGTTAAAATTGTATCAGTCGACCATGCGAAAAACCGGCCCACCACGTCCGATAGCGCTGACGGTGAAGTCATGCTCGATATTGAAGTGGCCGCAGCGGTGGCGCCAAAGGCTGTCATCGCCGTCTACTTCGCGCCCAATACCGACCGCGGCTTTCTGGATGCCGTGACTACCGCCGTCCATGACAAGGTGAACAAACCCTCCGTCATCTCCATCAGCTGGGGTTCAGCAGAAGTACACTGGACGGCGCAGGCGATGGATGCGTTTGAGCAGGCGTTCAGCGATGCCGCCGCCATGGGTGTGACCATTTGCTGCGCATCGGGCGATAACGGCTCGGCAGACGGTGAAACGGACGGCAGCCAGAACGTCGATTTTCCGGCATCCGCGCCGCATGCACTGGGATGCGGCGGCACCAAACTGCTGGTGCATAACGGCGTGCCGACGGAAACCGTATGGAATGCCGGCGCCGACAGCGCTACCGGCGGCGGCTTCAGCACGCACTTTGCCGTCCCCTCTTACCAGACCGCCCTGGGCAAAACTTGGGCGGGTCGCGGCGTGCCGGACGTGGCGGGCGATGCCGATCCGGCCAGCGGCTATGCAGTGCGCGTGGATGGCAAGGACTTAGTCATAGGAGGCACCAGCGCCGTGGCTCCTTTGTGGGCCGGCCTGATCGCGCTACTGAACCAGAAACTGGGACAGCCGGTGGGATTTCTCAATCCACTGCTATATGGATCGCTGAAAGGCAAGACGGTGACCAATGACGTTACCCAGGGCGATAACGGCGCGCAGCACGCAAAGGCAGGCTGGGACGCATGCACGGGCTGGGGCTCGCCCAACGGGCAGAATCTGCTGAAGTCGCTGGGTTGAACTGCGGCTGATATTTTTTTACACCGCATTTTGCAAGCTGCCACGGCCGGCTGCCGGCACCGGCTTCTGCATGGGAAAAACACCTACACAAATCAAGCTCACCCTCTCTGTATTTGCTGGGGCTTTTAGCATGGCTGCAAGAGAACTGAACAACGGCTTACACATAAAATCAGCTGCAATAAAAGAAGCAACAAAGTAATTTTCCTTTGTTTTTAGCCGAGATAATTTCCCTACAAAATCTTAGCAAAAAGTAATATAAATAAATTAACAAAATCTCTGGAAGTTTCAGGTATCTGACCTATTATCAGTTGGCGCAACGCGGAAAATTTTGCTCTGCACACCGACGTTGCGTCCGGCCAACCTTTGGTCCGTGCTCAATAAAATGCCACCACTCTCAGGGGAAATCATGAATGAAACAGGACATGGGGTCGTAGGGACCCACGAGCAGTTTTTTTCCAGGCTGTTGCCGCCCAGCAGGCAAGCCTACAACGACGATGATCTATTCGATGCTGCCAAGGCAATGGACTTGCCTGACACGGTGGGCGACGGCCCGGATGCAGAAGAAAATCTCTACGTGCCGGCAGGCTATACGTATCTGGGCCAGTTCGTCGACCACGATCTGACGCTGGATACGACTTCTACCCTCAATCCCAACGACCCAACCCCCCCCACCAACTTGCGCACGCCTGCTTTCGATCTGGACTGCGTTTACGGTGATGGGCCAGCGGCACAACCATATCTGTATGAGCCTGATGGCGCAACGCTGAAGGTAGGCTGGTGCCTTGACGATGAAACAAAACCAGACCTGATACGCAACCAGGATGCGAGTGGAAAAATCAGTGCTACCGGGCGCGCCATCATCGGCGACAAGCGCAATGATGAGAATTCCATTGTGTCGCAGATCCAACTGGCCTTTATCAAATACCACAACAAAATGGTGGATCACTTTCGCACCCAGCATCCCAACCTGAAAGGCGCGGTGCTGTTCAGCACGGCGCGGCAGGAGGTGCGCTGGAGCTATCAGCGCATGCTGGTGGAAGACTATCTGAAGCGCATCGTTGAAAAACCGGTGTACGAGCAGTTCACCAGCAGTTGGGCCGAACAGGGCGACAATGCCTACAAGCTTTATCCGCCGGAACTGAGAAGCAGGATACCGCTGGAATTTGCAGGAGCCGCCTACCGCTTCGGCCATTCGATGGTGCGCGTCGGCTATCGCATGAACAAAGACACCGCACTACCGGTATTTGAATTCAGCGGTATCAGCGACAAGAGCCTGGCCGGTTTCCAGCCCCTGCCTGCCTCGCATGTCATCGATGACTGGGGACGTTTCTTTCCGGCTCCAGGAAAAAAAGAATTATGGCCTGGCGTCCAAGTGGACATCAATGCAGGGCAAGAGCAAATAAAGCTGGCTGATGGTGGACGCCCTGACCTGGTAAGGCTGCAATTCGCCTATAAGATAGATCCTAACCTGACAGGTCCATTGGGTGATCTGCCGGCTAGCATCTCTGATTTTGACGGTGGAAAGGAACGCCATCTTCGCCAAAGTTATGAAGGCCCTGCCCTTTCACTGCTCAACCTCCGCAGAGGCAACAAATTCCAGCTCGCCAGTGGTCAGCGATTTGCCGAAGCAATCGGCGGCAATCAGCAAGACATGCTGAAAAATACGGAATTGAAAATACGTGTGCCGAGTGGCGACAAATGGACCTTCGTTGATTTCCCCGCCGGCCTGCGCCAGAGAACACCGCTGTGGCTATATATTCTCGCAGAAGCGCAGCGTAAAATCGTGCGCGAATGGGCAGACCCAAATGGGAACAAGAGCCAGCCGGTGACGGAAGATTTCTTCATGGAGGACGTGGGCGCATGGACCCAGCTTGGCCCGGTGGGAGGACGGATAGTGCTGGAGACATTTTTCGGCCTGCTCGATGCAGACCCTCGTTCGTACGTGAACTCCGCGCCCGTCGAATGGATGCCTGTCGTATTTGAAGGAGAAAAACATTTGCCGCTGACTATCTCCCGCATCTTGCTGTGGACCGGCCTGCCTATTACTGACGCCTTCGGCGTATAAGCAGCAAGCCGCTTCTCTCCTTAAAGCCCTACCGCCTTCACTGAGTCCCACTGCATTCCCGCCGGCCATACCACCAGCGGGAATGCAGCCTCAGATTATTCCACTCCTGCTAACAATCAATTTCGCCCAGGCATCTTTATCTGAAGCTGCTTGCTGCCTACACTGCCTCCATCGATCAAGCTTTCTGCGATAGACGCAGCAGGCACCGATCAGTAAGATCTGAGGAGAATAAAAATGACCTTCGAACAAGCCAAAGCCTATGCCGCCAATGTGCGGGAACGCAAACAGCCGGTGTGCGACTGCGCGGCCTGCCGCCAGAAAGCCAAACTGTCCAACGTGAACCGTCTGGTCAGCAACTGGAACCACTTGAAAGCCCGCATATGGAAATGAGCGCCTTCATGTCTTTCTACCGCTTTTCCCGGCGCAGCGGCATGCACACCGTGGATGCGCTGCGCGAGGCCGGGAAGGTGTGGAAACACGGTTTTTAGGCTTTTGCAGGTGCTTTCGTTTTTGCTTTCTTTTGCGCAGGCTTGGTGATTTTTTTCGCGCTGGCTTTCGGCGTTACCTGCTCCTGG
>JAYSKH010000242.1:0-10288 GCA_043726505.1 Undibacterium sp.
TTTCATGCCGACGAAAATCGCCACATGCCGGACAGCCGCAAACCCCAGCAGCATGGTCGCGGCACGCAACTCGGAAACTCGCTTTCCGCTGCGGTTGAACATCACCGAATTGCTCAGCAACAGCACCTGCGCCGATACCACGGGCTCTGCGCTGATGATACGGGCGATACTGTCGTTGGAGATGTCCGGGTTGCTGAGCGCCTTACGGATTTTCATCGTGGCATTCAGCGAAGTCGGGAAGATCAGCTCTTTCGAAGACAGTTCTACCGATAAACCCTGGATGAATTCAAATTCACTGGCGTGTTCTATCGTCGTCATGGGGAATAGGGCATCTGGGCGCCTGAGTCTAGCCAACAAGGCTCGCTTCAGCCACGCTGGCGACGCGAACCGCCGGCATGAAATGAATTGTGGCCCGGTGTTTCTGGCCCCGGTTAGCACATAGAAATCCGTGCGGGGCTTTTATTTTTTAGTTTTAAGGAAAGCTGATATTACATTATCACATTTCTGCGCCATCCCCAACGTGGTACAAACAGGATGTGGCTGAATACATACTTGATACTTGATTTCCAGATCCGGCTTCGACTTCCATGCTCTCCCCGCCCATGCTCGATGCTCACCTACCGCACGGGTTTATGTATCGGATTGTTGGAAATCGTGCACTGCGAGCTGATATCTGATGAAATCACACCATGCCATGTGCCGTATGGAAATTTTCGGCACAGGCTGTCCATACAATAAAAGGAGATATGCAATGAAAGAAAATCGTCGCAGCTTTTTGAAACTCGGCGCCACCAGCGCAGCAGCAGGCGTGCTGGGACAGGCCGTGCCGGCTGCAGCACAAGAGCCGCAAGTAGGCGCGATTGCGCCGCTAGCTGCCAAGCTGGGTTTGCGTCTGGCAACTTTTTCTCCGAAGAAAGGAGACAAGCCGCGTGTTGGCGTAGTGCTGGACGATGGCCGCATCATCGATATCGGTGCGGAAGCACAGAAGCAAAAACAAAAGCTGGTGTTTGATCCTTCTTCCATGCTGTCGCTGGTTGCCAGCGGCGATGCCGGTGTCGCTCAGGCCCATTCGCTGGCGCAAAGGGCGGCACTGCTGAAGATGGCAACGCCCACTGTCAACCACGTGCAGCTGATGTCGCCTATTCCCAAGCCGCAAAGTAATATCTACGCGGTAGGCTGGAACTATCTGGACCACTTTGAAGAAGGCAAGGATGCCCGCGCCGACAAGACGGTGACCACTTACCCGTCCAACCCGGTATTTTTTACCAAGGCCGTCAACACGATGAACGGCCCTTTCGATACCATTCCGTATGACGCCAGCAATTCCACGATGATAGACTGGGAAGCGGAACTGGCCGTGGTCATCGGCAAGGGCGGCCGCAACATTAGCGAAGAGCAGGCGATGAACCATGTGTTCGGCTATGCCGTGTACAACGACACCACCGCCAGGGACGTGCAGCAAAAGCGCCATGGCGGCCAATGGTTCAAGGGCAAGAGCCTGGACGGACATGGCCCCATGGGTCCTTGGATAGTGACGGCGGCAGGCCTGAGCCTGGATGACGCGCGCGTGATCTGCCGTGTCAACGGCGTTGAAAAGCAGAATGCCAGCTATAAGCAGATGTATTTCAAGATCCCGCGCATCATCGCCGAGCTGTCACGCGGCCTGACGCTGGAAGCAGGCGACATCATCAGCACCGGCACGCCGTCCGGCGTGGGGTTTGCGCGCAAGCCGCCCGAGTTCATGAAGCCTGGCGATGTGATGGAAACCGAAATCACCGGCATCGGCATCATCCGCAACACCATCAAATCAGAAACCTGAGGATGACGCAGCCTGTCCAGGCTGCCGGCATCCCAGCATGAAAACACAGCATGAAAAACAAAAGCGGGCTAATGCCCGCTTTTTGCCGTCAGCCTCGCTGGCTGGCGTTGGTGCTACTGCGCATGGAACTCAGGAACAAGCCCAACCCGCCTACCGCCAGCACCAGGATCACGATCAGATCAAACAGTGACATGCTGCGCAAGTCAAAATGGATGGATGTGATAACGCCGAAGATCAGCGCCGCCAGCGAACCCAGCGCCAGCACCCAGCCCAGCAAACTCCTGACGTTGTAAAACACCAGCCCTATGCCGATGATGAAAGGCACCATGATCATGCCGCTGGTGACGCCGTAGCTGCCGCCGAATGCGCGCAGACTGTAGATACCCATCCCCATGCCAAAACTGGAATGCACCGAAATGGCATTGAGCAACATATAGAAGCCGCCGCACATCATGAACAGGCCGAGAAAAAACTGGCCGACACCGCCCTCTGTACCGCCTGCACCCTTCATTGTGGTTTCTCCTTTCATGCTATCTCCTGTACGATTGCGCTGAAGCCACTGCTTCAGCCATGTTGCCAGCGTCATTTTAAACGACGCCGCCACTTTTTTTGACGGCAATATGCGGCCGGAATCACCGTACTTTACGCACCATCCAACCCGTCCCTTTCTTCAGGAGACCCCGACGATGAATTTTGAACTTTATTGTGTAGCCTGGACTCTGGTGCTGGCAGTCGCGCAGATATTGATGGCGTCCACTGCCAGGACCGCTCAGTATGGCAGTAAATGGAATATGAGCGCGCGTGATGGCGAGCAGCCGCCATTAAAACCACTGCCCGCGCGCCTGCTACGGGCGCAGGCCAACCTGTTTGAGACGATGCCGATCTTCATCACTGCCGTGCTGGTCGCCTGCATTGCCGGACGCACAGGAGCATCAACACACTGGGGGGCGCTGATCTATCTTGCAGCAAGGATCATTTATGTGCCGCTGTATGCCATGGGCGTACCAGTCGTGCGCACGCTGGTGTGGATGGCGTCCCTCGTGGGGATTGCCATGTGCGTGTTTGCCGTGCTGTTTTAAGGGGACGTGGTGAACTCGGTGGACGCGGTGAAACCGGTTTTTCCCGCGCTCGAAACAGACCGCCATTTGCTCAGGCGCATAGGCAGCAACGATATCGCCGAGGTATTTCGCGGCTTGTCCGATCCCCGCGTGACAGCCTATTACGGCGTCTCTTACGACACAATGGAGGCGACGCAGGCTCAGCTGGACTGGTACCGGGATCTGCTGGAACAACAAACCGGCATCTGGTGGGGCATCTGCATCAAAGAAGCTCCCGACACACTGATCGGCGCTTGTGGATTTTATGCGTGGGACAAAGAAAACCGCAATACCGATATGGGTTACTGGCTTCAGCAAGAGCACTGGGGCCACGGCATCATGCTGGAATGCCTGCGCGCGATACTGGCGCATGGATTCAGGCAGATGTCGCTACACAGGGTGGAAGCAGAAGTGGAGCCGGAAAATACCGGCAGCGGCAGCCTGCTGCGCAAGCTCCGATTTCAGCTGGAAGGCAGGCGCCGCCAGTGCGAATGGAAGAACGGCCGTTTTGTCGATCTTGACTACTACTCGCTGCTGGATGGTGAACTCTGCAAGGGCTGATACACCCTCAAAAAAAATCGCAGCGCATTCAACCCGCACTCACAGCGCAGGGCTCTTCCATTTCTTTTCTATGCCGGCATAGACACCGTTCGCACGTATCGCCAGCAATCCCTTGTCCAGCAGATCTGCAAACCTGCCGGCCTCCGGCCGGCTCCTGGAAAAACTGACAAACAGCCTGTCTTCCGATACGGTGCCCACCTGCCTGAGCTTGTCTTTCAACTCGCCTGGGTAAGCAGCGCTCAGGTAGTCAACTACCCGTGTATACACCAGAGAATATTCCGAGCGGCCCAGCACCAGCTTGCGCAGATTGGAAATATCGGTCGGCGCCGGTTCGCGCAGGATCTGCGTATCCGTCTCCACTTCATCGCCGTAGGTGTAGCCATGCGTAAAGCCTACGCGGTGTCCTTTCAAACCCACTACTGCAACTTTTTGCAGCGCAGCGTCGTTGTGTGCGTAGATGCCTATCGCCGCCCTGAAAATAGGCTCTTTGTGGAACAGGAATTCCGCGCCCTGCCTCGCATCATTGAGGCTGTCGAAACAGCCTGTCGCCTGGCCGGTGCGGACCAGCATCAGGCAGCGTGCATACGGCGCAGAAACAAACTGTGCCTTGATGCCGACAGCGGCATACGCCGCATCGATAATATCCACGGCAAACCCCTGCAGACGCCCATCCTTGAAGGCCGAATACGGATACCAGTCATCCTCGCCGACCAGCGTCACCGTCTCCGCGCCAACAAGGGCGGAGCTGAATAGCATAACAAGGCATAACAAAAAAGAACGAAGCATGGCGGCTTGATGGAAGTTTCTGCAAGGATTTATGACTCATCCGCATAGTATCGTCAAAAATATTGCCTGGTGAAAATTTGAAGCTTGTTAACACTAATTTCTAGCCGAACATGCAAGCACGGTTTGAATTTGTCGTTTATACGCCAATGGGCACGTGCTCTGTGCTGCACAAGCTTGAATGCAAACTCCTGCCGAGAAACAAACACTTACAAACTGCCGTCAACGAGAAAGCCATCCAGGCAGTTATATCCTCAGGCGTTTTCATTTCACAGGAGGAAGCCATGCGTTTCAAATCATTGCTCATCGTTGCGGTTATTGCTGCAACTGCAAGCCTGTCCGGTTGCGTAGTTTATCCAGCCCGCGGCGGTTACGGTTATGGCGGCGGTGGCGGCGTGTATGTAGAACCCGCACCCGTTGTGGTAGCGCCCGCCTATTACGGCGGATGGGGCTATCGCGGCCGCAGGTGGTAATCAGAAGTAGTGGAAGTTAAAGCAGCATCAGTCTCGCCCGTCTGAAGGCAGAACTGATGTTGCAAAAGCTTGTGGAGAAAAAACAAGCAAAAATGCCGAAAGATGCAGCAAGCATCTTTCGGCATTTTTTACAGCATAATAAAGTGAACCGCCTATCCGGCATATCCTGTGCATACGCTGCAAGGGTAGCATCCAATCTGGCGCATGTTACAGCTGGCTAAGGCATGCAAGGCCAGTAGACTATTATCGTAATCTGTTTTTTCTGTCTGTCTCTATCAAATCCCAGCCAAGCTGTCGCCTGATTTCCTTGATGTCCGGCGGAGGGCAATGCTCCTGCTGCCGGTGCTTCAAGTATTCTCTGACCTGTTCCTTGGTCGGATGCTGATTTTGTTCCATCGCTTCACCTCACGCATTGCAATATGTGTATGCTTTAGTTGATGCAGTCTATAAGCAGTTAACGTAGCAAAGATAGCTTTGTTGACCCACACAAACGATTTGTGAGCGTTAATCGCACAATGTTACAGTTTTGTTGTATTTACACATAATCGTTTACATCGCGAGGCAAAATGAGCACTTCGGCACACCCTGGCAATTCCACCATGCAGGCGGACTGGTACTTCGATTTCAACTCTCCGTATGCGTATCTGCAACTGGAGCAATTCGGGCTGCTGCCGCCCGATCTGCACGTCAATCTGCGGCCCATCGTCTTCGGCGCGTTGCTAGGCCACTGGGAACACAAGGGACCGGCCGAGATACCGGAAAAACGCAAGCACACTTACCGCTATTCGCAATTTCGCGCGGAGCAACTGGGCATCCCGTTCAGGATGCCGCCCGCGCATCCTTTCAACCCAATATCGCTACTGAGGCTGACGGTGGCCATGGGCTCGGGCAAGGAACTGATTCAAAAAATATTCCGCTATATCTGGCAGCAGGGTAACAGCGTTACATCACCGCAAGACTGGCAGGCACTGTGCGCTTATCTGGGCATTCCTGAGGCGGACGAACTGATCAAAAAAGAAGACGTAAAGCTGGAACTGCGGGCCAATACCGACCGTGCAATTGCACAGGGCGTGTTTGGCATCCCAACCTTTGTGTTGGGACCACATTTGTTCTGGGGAGAGGATGCAACAGGCATGCTACTGCATCACCTGACACATCCGGAATGGATGGAGTCGGAGGAACTGCAGCGCATCAGCGATTTGCCGGTGGGCGTGATGAGAAAATTCTGAGTCCGCATCACGCGGACCAGAACAAGCCGAGTGCAGGCTAACGCTGCACTTCCACGCCGCGCCAGAAAGCGATGTGATTGGTGATTTCCTTGGCCGCGTCCTTGGGTGTGCGGTAAGTCCATGCCGCATCCTGGTTGACCTTGCCATCCACGACCACGTCGTAATAACTGGCCACACCCTTCCAAGGGCAGATGCTCAATTTTTCACTGGCCTGCAAAAAGGCTTTGTTGACCGACTCTTCGGGAAAATACACATTATTTTCGACAATTTCGACCTGGTCTTTCGCGGCTTCGGCGATGACCGCGCCGTTCCATCTTGCTGTTGGCATCATGACTCCTGCTAAAACTGGTAACGAGGCCTCAAGTGTAGACCCTTTTGCGTTTTGACGCTGTGCACCATAAGCATGAGCTGCACTAAAAAAACGTTTTCAGCGCGCCCAACTGTAAAAAAAGAAAAAAGCCGGCGAATCGGCTTTTGCTGGCTGAGACGGTCCGAGATCCTGTCATCCCCGGCTCTGCATCATCAGTTCGGTCAACAATACCGCCTGTACCTTGTCGACCTTCATCTGCGAATTGATCTCATCCTTCAATTGCGCCTGCATGGCTTCGAAACCTTCGGGCGTGCGCAGGTCCAGCGGATTGGTTTTGGAGACGACAATCTGGAAAATTTCCTGGATGACCTTCTTGTTTTGCTCCAGCCATTCCTGGTCTTCCGCGTCCACCTGTATCGTCACCTGCAGCCTCGCAACCTGCCCATCCACATTAATGACGGCGACAGGCAAGGCGGAATAGCTGAGGGCGGCCTCATTGGCCGGATCTCTCTGCACGTAGGAATAAATACCACCTGCAAACAGCAACGTGCCAATCAGTGCGATGGCTGCCGCATATTGCGCAAAGTTGTCTTTGCGGCGCGACACCTTGGCAGGTATCTTTCGCACCGTTGTGCGGCGGAATGCATCTTCCGCCTCTTCCACTGCGGGTGAAGCAACAAATTGCCTGCGCGGTTTGCGACGGCCCGATTCTTCCTTGATGGATTCGGCTTCTGCCGCTGCCGGTGTTATTGGCGCGGCCGGAGAGGATGAGGGTGTGGCCACTGAGTCCCAGTCATCAAAGGAGTCGGGCGCGCTTTCGGCAAAATCCTTGCCGTCCAGGCCAACTCCTTCGAATTGCAGTTTCGAGCTAAGCGGCGCTGCTGTACTTTGCTTAGACATTTTGGTACCGGTCTCCAGTTGCAATGGTGACAAGATAAAATTTTAAAGCGCAACACACCGATGTGATGTCACATTGAGTTTGCGAGATGGTGTTCGGTGGAAAGTCCGCCGGCTGGTGCCGCCGCTTTTGTTATAACCGGCCACTTTTGCCTGCCGGCACAAACAAGATTGTAAAAAATGTTTTCTTACGTAATTGTTGCATCACACAATGCTCTTGGGCAACTATTTTTTTGTATCAAATCTGTTAAATTGACTAGAATGAGATTGTGACCTGCCGTTAATCGTAGGTCAGGTTGGCTCATGCCAGTTCAGATCAGTTACTGTTAGCTGATGTTAGTTACCACACAGATGCGTCACGCTTGTCGCAGTAAGGTGTCACTATGGACAACACTCTTTCTCCTCTCTCCCCGGTATTGCAGTCGGGCTCCACTACGCCGGTAGACAGGATCAATGCCAGGCTGCTGGCCGAAGCCGCTTCTGCAGCGACGGTAGCCTCGGCAGATACGCAGGCAGCCAATGACGTTATAGAGCTTTCGCCCGCCGCGCGCCTGCTGTCGGCCGCTTCGGCGACACAGAACCTGGGCAGCAATCCGCAAGGTTTTTCCAGCGTGCTTGGCGCGGCGATCAATTTTGCTTCTGCCTTTAATAGTTTTAATAGCTTGAGCGGCATAGGCGCCAGTAATAATGCGCTACCCGGCTTCAGCACCGGAAGCACGGATCTGGGCGACATCTTCAGCCTACCAGGAACATTGGGCGGATTGGGCACAAGCGGCATAGGCGGCACCAGCTCTTCCACGGACATTTTATTGCAGTCGCTGACCAATACCCCTCTCAATACCGCAGCTTCCGCTGGAACTGGTAATGGTGCCACCTTGCTGACAGGGCTTGCCAATATAGGCATCACGCTGCAAGGCAGCACCCAGTTACCGGGCGATACCAGCGCTTCGCTGGTCGTGGATCCGCTCAAGCTGCAAAGCGCGTTCAACGCCAATCCAACAGCGACAAGCGCGGTGCTGGCGCAGGCAGCCTCTTCGTTTGCGCCACTGGCGGCAAGCCTGGTAAGGCAAAGCAATAACTTTTTCCTGACTCAGCAAGACTTGAGTTCTTCATCGGACTTTACCGATATTTTTACCTCGCAGCTGCAACTGCAGCTCCAACTGGCAGCGGTAAGGCTACAGCAGCCCACTGCGGTGACCACCGCCAACGCAGCATTACAAAAAACCTTGCAGGACGAAGCGCTCAGCGATGCGATTGTATCCGCGCAAAATGCCGCACTGGCTGAGGCCCAGGCTACTGCCGCTACGAAAGCGGCGGCAGCTTCTGCAACCTCCGCAGCCGCTGCAACAGCAGCGAGTCCGGCCGTAGCAACTGCAGTGCCGGCTACTACGCAACCAGCAGCCAGCGACTCTACTGCAAGCACTACGTCCCAGCAGCAGGATGCCAGTGACGCTGCAGTCACAGTTGCGGCGTCGCAGGCACTGGCAGCACAGGCGGAAGCCGCGTCGTCCGATGTGGCGGCAGTGACGGGCACGACGCCAAGCAATGCGATCCGCACGCCATTGAGCGCCAACGGAGGCCCTGATGCGGCAACCGCCAACAACACCAACACCACTGCGGCAGCTACTGTAACCCCACCCGCCACGCCTGCTACCGTGGCTACAGCGGCTACAGCATCGACACCTGCCACAACCACGGCAGCCGCGACAACACCGGCCTCCGCAGTACCTTCCGCTCAGACGCAGGCCCAGGATATCGCCATCCAGAACGCCTTGAACAACGCTGCGGCAGCACAACTTCTCACGCAGCAAAATGCGATAGCCGACCTGCAGCAGGCGGATGCCGATGCTCAGCAGCAGGCGGATCAGAACAGCACATCGGCCCAAACAGCCAACACAACAGCTACGGCCGCAACCAGCACAGCTGCCGCAGCGGCGGCAGCAACGGCAGCGGCTACCGTGCTGGCACAGCCAGCGGTGGACGCCAGCACAGACACGACGCTACTGACCAGACTGGAGCAGGCGAATGCCGACGCGTTAGCCGCTACTGCAGCCCCGGCAGCCCCAGCAGCAACCACAACGACGACGGATACCACAGCAGCTTCAGCCAATCCTGAAACCAGCCCGGTGCTTGACCCCGCATTGGCAGCGGCCATCGCCGCCTACAGCCTGCGCTCGCCGGTCTCCAATGCAATCGATGACCGGAATTCCAGGGAGCTAGGTAACGATGTGGTGGATGCGGTCAACAGCGTGGAATCGGTTTCTGCCATACAGCCGGTGACGCTGGACGTGCATGATGCAGTCGCCGCGGCGCAACGCAATGAATTGCTCAGGAACGATACGCCAAGGCCATAATGGGTGCGCCCTTACTGAAGTTACGGACATTACTGACAGCGGCAACGATGTCCGCCGTCAGACCAATAAACGCTCCAGGCCTTATGCATTGTGGTCGACGATGCGGCTGGGTTCGCGCATCAGCATCAGCTCTTCCGCCGCCGTCGGATGTACCGCAATGGTGCGGTCAAAATCCGCCTTGGTGGCGCCCATCGTATAAGCCACTGCCAGCGACTGTATGATTTCGGCCGCATCTTCACCTAGCATGTGGATGCCGGCGATCTTATCGCTATCATCCCACACCAGCACTTTCATATAGGTACGGTTGCTGAGACCGGCAAACGCCGTTTTCATGGGCCGGAAATCTGCCTCATAAACACGCAGCTTGCCGAGCCTTGCCGCATCTTCTTCAGTCAGCCCTACCGTGCCCAGCGGCGGAGTGGTAAACATTGCCGTCGCGGCCGATGCATGGTCAACGGTACGCTGCGTACCGGTGTACAGGTTGTCGGCAAAAGCGCGGCCCTCGGCAATGGCCACCGGCGTCAGGTTCTTGCGGTTGGTCAGGTCGCCGATTGCGTAGATGCCCTTGACGTTGGTCGCGCTGAACTGGTCCACGATCACCGCGCCATTCGGCTGCAGCTCCACACCCAGCGCTTCCAGCCCCATGCCGTTGCTGTTGGGTGAGCGGCCGGATGCATTCAGCACCGCATCAAATTCATGCGTATGCTGTTCGGTAACGATGCGTGCGAAAGCAGGCCCGGCTTCGATGCGCGTAATACGGCTGCC